>CAYRWY010000021.1:17694-29582 GCA_964427955.1 uncultured Anaerolineaceae bacterium | reverse complement strand
GGCGGCCTGGGCGGGTGATCGTCGCGGACCGGGTGGTGACGACCTATCCCTCCTACACGCCGCTTGATATTTTCCACTTCCAGAGCGAGCCGTCGCCATCCGGGCTGTTTTTCGGATCGCTGGTGCGCGACAGTGCCCTCTACGCGCAGAATTTGCTGCCCAACAGCCAGGTGACGATGGTCTCCGGCTTCCAGGTGGCCGGTGAGACGGTCGATAAAAGCTGGGGTGAGCCGGTCAGCAACGATTTCGAGCGCGATCCCTACGGCTTTTTCCGGCTGGAGATCACGCCCGCGCAGTTGAATCTCGATCACTGGTTCCTGACCACCTTCACCGCCCAGGACGCCAGCGCACCGGCCCCGCCGGAAGGGCTGCTGGTGCTGGCCGATACCATGCGCGGCACGGCGATGGGCACGGTGCAGGCCATGTTCGACCTGACACCCGAAGACGATCAGGACGTGACAACCGCCACCTTCCAGGTCGCGCCCGGCGTGCAGACGCTGCTGGTCACCGGGCTGCGGCCCAATGCGGCGTACAAGATCGAAGGTGAGGGCGGGATCTCGCTGACGCTCACGGCGGATGACGCGGGGCTGATCCTGATGGAGAACGCGCTGCCCGGAGCGGTAAAATTGAGCGTGCAATAAAAAGGACGTTACCTTGATGGATCAGATCATTCCCCTCGAAGAACTGTCGCTCAATGCCTGGCCCGCGCTGCAAACGCTGCTGGTCGATGGCTGGGTGCTGCGTTTCGCCGATGGCTACACCCGCCGCGCCAACTCGATCAACCCGCTGTATCCAACGCGCCAGCCCGTGCTGGACCAGGTGCGTGCCTGCGAAGACCTGTACCGGAGCCGGGGCCAGGAGGTGATCTACAAGCTGACGCCCACCGTGTATCCCGGCGATCTGGACGCCGTGCTGGACGCCGCGGGCTACCGCCTGGACGCGGAGACGAGCGTCCAGACCGTCACGCTGGCGGGCGAGTCTGACCCGGTGCCGCA
Organism: uncultured Anaerolineaceae bacterium; assembly: GCA_964427955.1. Classification (GTDB taxonomy): domain Bacteria; phylum Chloroflexota; class Anaerolineae; order Aggregatilineales; family Aggregatilineaceae; genus JACRBK01. The sequence continues at coordinate 28,587 of CAYRWY010000021.1, read as the reverse complement.
CGCGGTCACGCTGAGCGAGGAACTGGTCGAACCCTGGGTCGCGGCGGTGTGCCGGATGAGCAGCATCAACGTGCTGCGCGCCGTGACGCTCCGGCAGATTTTGAACCTGATCCTGCCGCGCCACTGCTACGCCTCGATCCAGCAGCAGGGCGAGATCGTGGCGTGCGGGCTGGCAGTCGCGCAGAGCGGCTTCGTCGGCTTCTACGAGATCGTGACCGATCCCCGCTTCCGGCGCCAGGGCCTGGGCGAGAGCATCATGCGGGCGCTCATGCAGTGGGGGCAGCAGGCCGGGGCGCAGACCGCCTATCTCCAGGTGATGAAGAATAATCCCCCGGCGCTGCGCCTGTACGCCAAACTGGGCTTCCGCGAGCTGTACCCGTACTGGTACCGGGTCAAAGCCTGATAACTGTCAAAAGTGTACAAACGATGGGCAGGGAGCCTGTGATAAAATTCGCGAACCTGTTCATTGAGTTGTGCGAGGTGCATGAAGCATGGCTACCTGGGCCGAATTTGCTGCCGCCGAACCCCAATTAGCAGCCTGGGGAGAAAGCCGATTCAATCGTTCGCGCGTGGCGTTCATCGCGACGGTCGCGGCGGATGGTTCGCCACGCTGCAACCCTGTCCAGCCGGTGATCTGCGAGGGGCGCCTGCTGTTATTTATCGAACCCACCTCCCCCAAGGTCAACGATCTGAAACTCGACGGGCGCTATGCCATCCACTCGCTGATCGACAACCCGGTCGGCATGGGCGGCGAGTTCAGCATCAAGGGCCGGGCGCGCGTAATCACCGATGATGAGGTCCGCCAGCAAGGTATCGAAGTCTCCTGCTTCACGCCTTCCGAAGAATACGTTTTGTTCGAATTGAGCATTAATGCGGCGCTGCGGCGCGAGTATGAAGACGGCAAGCTGAACCAGCACCGCTGGGATGAAGCGCCCGTCCTCGCTTAAAAACTTTTCAACGCAGAGAGCGCAGAGGACGCAGAGAGTAAAAAAGTTTTTCTCTGCGCTCTTTGCGCTCTCTGCGTTGAGCTTTGCTCTTACCCTCCCGCGGCGAGAGTCACCGACGGGCGCGGCGTGTTGGTTACCAGCGGCGTGGCGCTAGGCTCCGGCGTGACGGTGGGACGCGGCGTGGGCGTCCGGGTGGACGTCGCCGTCTTGGTTGGGCTGGCGGTGATCGTCGGCGTGTCCGTCGCGGTGGGGGTATCCGTCGGCGTCGGACTCGGCGTGATGGTCGGCGTGGGCGTGATCGTCCGGGTCGCGGTTGGGCGGGCGCGCTCGGTCTGCGTCATGAAATCCGCCTGGCGCGTCGCTTCCAGGTTCAGCGACAGGGTCGCCGTCGGGGCGCTGGTTTCGGCGGGCGTCTTGCCCTGGTCATCCTCGAACAATCCTCCCAGCACCGCAATGCCCAACACCCCGACGATCACGATCACGGCCAGCAGCCCGGCCACCGGAATCCAGCGTCCCGGCTCGGCGCGCGGGGAAGGCGCCGGTTCCGAGACCGGCGCGGAGTTGCCGTTTACCCAGTCCGACACCAGCCGCAGCGGCAGCGTATACTGATCCGCCTCGGCATGAACCAGCCCGTTGTAATCCAGCCCGCGCAGCGCCGCCGCCAACTGCGTCTTGTTGATGGCGTAGCCCGCGCTCGTCAATCCACTCAAAATCGACTCGAAGGCGAGCGGCTGGCCGGGTTGAAGCTCGTCCAGCCGGACCAGCGTCTTCAGCGCCAGGCGCTCGTTCGGGGTGGAACTCTGCCACAGCGGTCCAAAAATCTCGTCGGCCTGATCCAGGACCGCGGCGTGAATGCCCGTCAGGTCGCTGTCCGTAATCTCGCCCGAATAATGGCGCTCCTCGCAGCGGCGGAACAGCAGGCGGCAGATCGAATGCAGCAGAAACGGATGTCCGCCCGCCAGCGCCAGGATGTCCTCGACCACGCCCTCGGCATAGCTCACGATCCCTTCGACCGGCTCGCGCACCAGGCGTTCGGCGTCGGCCAGCGGCAGCTCGGACAGCCGGAAATGCAGCGTCGGATCGTTGAGCAGTTCCAGGTTGAGCACCCGGTTTTCGTGGGTGGCATCCAGCGCGAAGACGAGATCCAGCCGGTCATGCGCCGCCAGCAGTTCCCCCAGGTAGGGCAGCAGCGTATCCGGCAGCGCGCGCCGCTCGACCGCCTCCAGCAGCAGGTGCGCGTCGTCGAAAATCAGCAGCAGGTGGCGGATGCGCAGCGCAGCCAGCGTGATCTCCATGAAGGAGGATCGGAACCACTCGCGCAGCGGGACCGGCACGTCGCCCTCGTCTTCGGAGGGGGCTTCGGGCAGACGGTAGGTGCTCGCGCCCGCGTCGTCCAGGGCCTGGCGAATCTCGCCCGCCAGCAGCAGGAGCAGGGACGCTTCACTGCTCAGATCGGACGTGCTCAAGCTGACGACGCAGGGCACATAGTGCTCGTCGATCTGGTGGCGCAGTTGGAGCAGCGCGGCGCTTTTTCCTAATCCGCGCCGCCCGATCAGGACCAAAGCCCGGTCATGGGCGGTGCCGACCAACTGCTGGCGGAAAAAGGCAAACACGTCTTCCCGCCCGTAGAAATGAGCCGGATCGGCGGTCGGTTGGAGCGGGTCATAAGGGTTAGGAATGGCGCTCATCGGCCTCCCTCTGTCGGATGCGTGCCGGAGACTTTGTGCGTAGTGTATGCCGGGCGGGCGTTCCGGGCAAGTCACCGCCGGAATCCGTTTGCATTCCCCGGCAGTCTGTGCCATTATTCCCCTAATACGCCCTTCAATAATTTTTCACATGGGAATAGAGCTATGCGCCGCTCCCTCTTAGTGTTCTTGTGGATCATCGCTTTTTTGCTTCCGGCCAGCCTCGGGCTGGCTCAGGAAGGCGGGGCCGCTACGGTCGAAGTAGGGGCTATCAACCTTGATAATTTTCCTGAACTCACCCTGTTGGTGAACGTCCGCGATGCTTATAACGTGCCGGTCCAGGGCCTGACCGCCGGTGATTTTCAGATCACCCTGAACGGCCAGCCCGTGCCGGTGAAGTCGCTGCAAAACATTACGGATAACGCGCTGCCGATCTCGGTCGTGCTCGTGATGGATACCAGCGAGAGTATGATCAACGAACCCCTGGCCGCCGCGCAAGAAGCCGCGCTCGCCTTTCTGGACCGGCTCGCCCCTGGCGACGAAGTGGCCCTGATCGATTTCAGCTCGACGGTGCGGGTCACCCAACCTTTCACCACCGACTTCGAACAGGTGCGGACGGCCATCGAGGGCATGACCGCCGGAGGGCGGACCGCCCTGTATGACGCCAGTTACGCCGCCGCCGAACTGGCGGGCCAGGCCAATACCTCCCGGCGGTTCGTGGTGTTTTTGACCGATGGCAACGAATACGGGCATTTGAGCACGCACAGCGGGCAAGATGCCATCAACCTCGCCGCCGAAAAGAACGTCACCTTCTACACCATCGGGATCGGCTTCGTGGACCCCCATTACCTCAACGCCCTGGCCGACGCCGGGCGCGGACAGATGGTCCTGTACGCCGATTCGGCTCCGCTGACCGATTTCTACACGTACCTGGCGACCTATCTCCGCACCCAGTACGTGATCACCCTGGACAGCGGCTTGCAGCCGGACGGTGCCGAAGCCGCGCTGGCAGTCACCGTCGCCGGAGTCACGGCCCAGGCCAGCCTGACCGCCCCCGATCTGTATCCGCAGTTGGCGCTGGACGGCGTCCCGGCGGAGGCGTTTGGCGATCCGGTCACGGTCACAGCGCAGATCGGCGCGCCGCGCGGGCTGGGGACCCAGGCCGTCTATCTGGACGAGGCTCCCGTCGAAGTGACCTTCGCTTCGACCGGAGAAAATTCCGCCAGCGGCGAATTCACGCTCGATCCCTACCAGTTCGATCCGTCCGTGCCACACACGCTGCGGCTGGTGGCGTTGGATGCGCTGGGCGGCCAGCGAGAAATCACCGACAGCTTCACCCCGGCAGATCTGCCGCCCGTGATCCAGATCAACGGGCTGGAAGAAGCGGCGCTGGTCAGCACCGGGACGCTGGACGTCTCAGTGACGGTGGAACAGGCCCAACAGCCGGTCTCACAGGTCAGCTATCTGGTCGATGGACAGACGGTCGCGGCCAGCGATGCGGCGCCGTATGCCGCGTCGTTCGATCTGCTGGCGTTCGGACCCGGCTCGCATACCCTGACCGTGATCGTGTCGGATGCCAGCACGGATACCAGCTTCGACCGCAGCTTCACCCTGGACCCGACGCTGTTCATCACGCCCTCGCCCACGCCGACCGCCACCTTCACGCCCTCCGCGACCCCGACGGCGACGGCCACCGCCACGGCGACCGCAACCCCGGTGCCCCCGACGCTGACGCCGCCGCCGACCCTGACGGCAGTGCCCCCGGCCACCGCGACGGCCATTCCGACCGATACCGCCGTGCCGCCGACCGCGACAACTGTCCCCAGCGACACCCCGGTACCACCGACCCTGACGCCGCCGCCGACCCTGACGGCAGTCCCGCCGACTCAGGATGCTTCAGCCACTGCCCAGGCGGTCGCGTTGGCGCTGACCGACACTGCGACGCCGGAACCGCCGACCGACACCAAGACTCCGGAGCCGACGGCCACCGATACCCCGGAACCGACGGCGACCAACACCCCGGAGCCGACGGCGAGCGATACGCCCGAACCGACGGCCACCAACACCCCGGAACCGCCGACCGACACCAAGACTCCGGAGCCGACTTCGACCGTGACGCCGCTACCGCCGACGGCCACCCCGACAACCGTCCCGACGATGGTCCCGGTGTCCAGCGAGGCCAAAGATAAGAGCGGGCCGGGCGGCGCCGTATTGGTCGGCGGGGGAGCCGGGCTGTTACTGCTGGTGATCTTCTTGATCGCGATGGCGATGCGCCGCCGCCAGGTGAATCGCGGATCGTAGCGAGACACGCCGCGGCGCGTTGACAGGCACATGACCGGAGGGGGTATCGCGTGATACCCCCTCCGTATTTAGGGGTTTATTTCTTCACGGGCCGCGTGAGAGGCTGTACGCGTGCCTCGACGTAGTGATAGTCGGCTTTCTGGGCATTCCACTTGCCCGGACCGCCGCCAATGGCACGTTCTGACGCCTGAAGGTTATTTTTCTCCACCAGGATGATGCTGACCCCGGCATTGGGCAGCAGCCATTGGGTCTGGTATTCGTCGCGGACGGCATTGCGCCAAAAGACCATGTCCGCGTCAGCATCCAGGCTGCGAATCTCGTTCCGCACTTCTTTCAGGTTCATTGCGCTCAGGCGTTGGGCCAGTTGTTCGCGTGCTGCCTCATCCATAGGTTTTTCCTCGACCTTTGTAGTAGGTATTCGCCCCACATTCTAGCAGATTTGCCCTGCCGCCGCATAGCTTTGCCGGGCCGGGTGGTGTACAATTTTGCCAGCGCCGCTATACAAGGTCCAAACCATCATGACCGAGACTTTTACCGTCTGGCAGCTCACTGCTCACATTCGCGACCTGCTCGATCTCGATCCGGACCTCCAGGATGTATGGGTCGAAGGGGAAGCGAGCAACCTCACGCGGGCGTCATCCGGCCACTTCTATTTCACTCTGAAAGATGACAAAAGCGAGTTGAAGTGCGTCATGTGGCGAGCGCAGGCATCGACCTTGCGGTTCGATCCGCAGCACGGCGACCGGCTGCTGGCGCATGGCCGGGTGTCGGTCTACGAAGCGCGCGGCCAGTACCAGCTTACCTGCGACGTGCTCCAGCCCGCCGGAGTGGGCGATCTCAACCGGCAGTTCGAGCTGCTCAAAGCCAGGTTGGAAGCGGAAGGTTTGTTCGACGTGGATCGCAAACGTCCGATTCCGGCTTTTCCGCGCCAGATCGGCGTCGTCACCTCGCCCACGACCGCCGCTTTTCAGGACATTCAGAACGTGCTGCGGCGGCGTTACCCGCTGGTCGAGATCGTCCTCAGCCCCACGCTGGTTCAGGGCAAAGAAGCTCCTTCGCAGATCGTGGACGCGATCCGCCGCCTGAATGAATTCACTGCCGTGGACGTGATCCTGCTGGCCCGCGGCGGGGGCAGCCTGGAAGACCTGTGGTGCTTCAACGACGAAACCGTGGTGCGCGCCGTCGCCGAGTCGCGGCTGCCCATCGTCACCGGCGTAGGACATGAGATCGACTTCACCCTGGTCGATTTCGCCGCCGATTATCGCGCGCCGACTCCCTCGGCGGCTGCCGAGATTTTGACACCGGACGGCGCTGTACTGCGTAGTAAGCTACGGCTCTGGTCCGAACGCATGACGGAAACGCTGCGCGCCGGGATCGCCGAGCACCGCCAGGGGATCGCCCACCAGACGCGCTGGTTGGAGCGATCCGCGCCGCAGACGACCATCCAGAACGCCCGGCAGCGTATCGACGACCTGATGGGCCGGGCGGCGCTGCACCTGCGCAGCGAGAACACCCGGCGGCGCGACCGGTTGGAAGCCCAGCAGCGGGCGCTGGAAGCCGCCAACCCGCTCCGGCTGTTGCAGCGCGGTTACGCGCTCGTCACCCGGGCCGGGGATGGCCACCGGGTTACCAGCGCGCGCGAGGCCGCCGAAGGAACTTCCATCCACATTACACTGCATGATGGGCGGCTGACCGCGACCGTCCGCAAGCAAGATCTTCACACCGGATGACTTGGACAGGGATTTGTCGATGAGCGAGTATGCACTGATTGCCGGACGTTATCAAATCGACACGCTGATCGGGCGGGGTGGCATGGGCGACGTGTATCGCGGGACCGACATATACACGAACCAGGCCGTCGCGATCAAACTGCTGCACCAGAATATCGTCGAAAGCAATCCAGATCTGGTGGATCGTTTCCGGCGCGAGGGAGAAGCCCTGCGCCAACTGAACCATCCCAATATTGTCACGCTGCTGGACGCTTTTGAAGATGCCACCAAACATTACCTGATTATGGAATTTGTCAGCGGCGGTTCCCTGCGCGATCTGCTCGACGATCAGGGCCGGCTGCCGCTCGAAGCGGTGCTGAATATCGCGCTGGACCTGGCCGATGCCCTGACCCGCGCCCACCGACTGAACATCATTCACCGCGACATCAAGCCGGATAACGTGCTGCTGGCCGAAGATAGCACCCCGCGCCTGACCGATTTCGGCGTGGCGCACCTGAGCGACCGCACCCGCCTGACCCAGACCGGCTCGGTGATCGGGACGTACGCCTACCTCAGCCCCGAGGCGTGCAACGGCCTGGAACTGGACGAACGCACCGACATCTGGTCGTTCGGCGTGATGCTGTACGAGATGCTGGCCGGGCGCGTGCCGTTTCAGGAATCCAGCACGGCGGCGGTCGTGACGGCGATCTTGACCAAGCCCGCCCCCGATCTGCTGCGGCTGCGCCCTTCGCTCCCCGAACCCCTGGTGATGCTGGTCTACCGGATGCTCGAAAAAGATCGCGAGCGCCGCATCTCCAGCGTCCGGCTGATCGGCGCCGAGCTGGAAGCGATCATCCGCAGCCTGGACACGCCGCTGCGCCAGATCGTGTTGGCGCAAAGCCAGACCTCGGAAGAGTCGCGCTTCGCCACGCCGTCGGATCACGAGGGCGGCAGCATCCCGGCGATGGTGCGCGCCTCGCCGGATCAGACGCACGGCTTTTCGCTCTATCCGTCGCCCCCTGGGGGACCGTCCTCGGCGTCCGGCCCGATCCCGGCCCCGCAGACGCCGGGCGGCATGATCTACAGCACCGGCACCATGCCCGCCGTATCCACCTCGAAATGGCCCTGGATCGCCCTGACGATCATCGTCACGGTGCTGGCCTGCTCGCTGGTGGTGGTCGTCGCCATCTTCTTTGGACCCGACCGGAACAAAGAGCAGACCGACCATGCTACGCCGCTAGCGCTGGTACCGACCGGTGACGAAGGCGGCGCGGCAGGCAGCAGCACGCCCCAGGGCGAACTGAACGTCGAGCCGGTCCAGGCCGGAGAGTACATGATCCTGGTGGCCAACCTGGAAAATCTCGCCGGGGTGGTGCAGCCCGGCAATGCCAACGAAGTGACCCGCTTCATCACCAGCGATCTCAAAGAAACGCTGGAACGTACCGTCGCCTTTTCGAACCTGCGCGTCCGCAGTTATTCCCGCGTGATCACCTCCGAAGAAGAAGCGATCCAGGTGGCGGAAAAGGCGGGCGCGACGGTCGTGGTCTGGGGCAGCTATTCCCCGGACATGATCGAGGTGACCGTCCAGGTGGGCAGCCTGGCCGCCTTCCCCTACCTCCAATTCGACCGGGAGACCCTGGACCGCACCATGAACGTGCGGGTACACCTCGCCAATGCGCGCACCGTCTCCGTCGCCCCCCAGGTGTTGGGCGTGATAAGCCTGCTGCAAACCGCCGACGGGAACGGCTTTGAGTCCATGCGATCCAGCGCGATCCAGGATGCCCTGAGCGTGACCCCCGCGGAGATCGTGGGCAACAGCGTGGCGAGTTACGTCCACCGCTACCAGAGCGACCAGGACCCGGCCCAGGCCGCGCAGGACTTGCAGAGCGCGATGGATCTCGATCCGGCCAACCCGCTGCTCTACGTCAACAGCAGCATCCTGAAGCAGCGCCAGGGCCTGCTCGACGCTGCGCGCCAGGATGCCCTGACCGCCCAGCGCATTGGTCCGGCGGGCTGGGCCATGCCGGTGCTGCTGCTGGCGAATTTCGCCCAGGACGCCACCGTGATCGACCTGTTCTCCCAGGTGATCCAGCAGCGCCCCGACGACTGGTTCCCGCTCTTTTTCCGGGGAGCGGTCTACTATGGATTTGCGAACGAGGTGCCGGGGGTGCTCGACCTGGCACAAGCCGATTTCGACGCGGCGATTGCGCTCCACCCGGAAGCGAATTTCCCGTACGTCTACGCAGCGCTGATCGCCATGCACGAAGGGCGGCTGGACGACGCGCAGCAGTCGATCCGCACGATCCTGGCCGAGTTCCCCGATCCCAGCTACATGACGCGCCTGCTGCGGGCGACCTTCAAGGGCACCGGGACCAACCCTTACGAGGTCACCCTGTCGGCCTTCACCAACCAGACGTTGGGCCGCTACGAAGCGGTGATCGAAGATACCCAGCGCGTGCTGCAAGTTTACCCTGAGATGGAAGACGCCTATTTCTTGCAGGGCATGGCTTACTGCGCTCAGAACGACTACGCCTCTGCCGAACAGAGTTTCGTGGCCGAAAACCGGATCGATCCCTTGTTTACCTTGAATACGCTGATGCAGGCGGATGCCCGGCTGCGCCTGGGCGACGAGGCAGCCGCCGCGGCAGATTTCGACCTCATCACCGGCGGACTACAGGCGGACGTCTTCGCGCCCTATGTCGAGGCGGTCCAGGCGGGTACCCTGGGCTGCGCGACCTTCTTTACGCCGGACCTGGCCCTGCCACAGCCTGCCGAGACGACCACGCCCGCGCCTGACGCGGGAACCAGGGCGTTGCAGCCGGGCGAACAGCTCGTGCTGGTCGCCCAGATCGAGCCGCTGGACGGCGTGACGGAACGCGACGTCTCCCGTTTTGTGGCCGAGAACCTGTCTCGGACTTTTGAAGAGGGCATCCCCAATTCCGGGATTCGCGTCGTCCGCTACCCCTCGATCATCACCTCCAGCGACGAAGCCCGCACGGTAGCCGAGGCTAACCAGGCCGCAGTCGTCATCTGGGGCAATTACACGCCCTCCTTGATCGAGCTTGAGATCCAGGTTGGCTCGCTGGAAGGCTTTCCCCATATTCCCTTCGGGCGGGAGATGGTCGAGCAGTCGGCCAACGTCCGGGTGTACCTGACCGACGAGCGGCGGCAGTCGGCGGCGATCCAGGTGCTCGATCTGCTCAACATCCTCAGCATGGCGGACGGTGGCGAATACGAGCTGATCCTCACCCTGATGTATGCCAGCACTGTCAATACCCCCAGCGGCGACGTCAAGGACAACAGCATCGGCGCCCACCTGCATCGCGCCCTGATGAACTACCGCTCCGATACCCCGGAGGCCATTCAGGAATTGACGGAGGCCCTGGCGGTTGATGGCAGCAATCCGCTGATCTACAGCTACCGGAGCCTGGCGAATTTGCGCGCCGGGGAGGACGAGGCAGCGCTCGCGGACCTCGAAACCGCCCGGCGGATCGGTCCGGCCACCTGGACGCTGCCGCTGTATATGTTGGCCGAGTCGGTTGACCCGGCCCAGGCCGACGCGCGCCAGCAAGTCATCCAGAATTATGGCCAGATCATCGACCTGCGACCGGATGACTGGTTCGCTTTCTTCATGCGCGGGATTATCTACTATTATGGCACGGACGATTTTGCGTCGGCGCAGGCCGACTTGCAGCACGCCATCGATCTGGGAGCCAACGCCAACCTGCCCTACATCCCGCTGCTGATGATCAATCTGCGCGAGGGGCAGATGGCTGCTGCCCAGACGCTCATGCGCACCATGCTGACCGAATATCCCGATCCGGAATTGACCAACCGGGCCATGCAGGCGCTCTACGGCAGCCGGGTCGATCACGACTTCACCGGGACCTTTTTCTCGGCGGCGACGAACCTGGTCCTGGGGCAGTATGACAGCGTGATCCAGGATGTCCAGGCGGTCGAGGACTATCTGACTGCGCACCCGGACCAGATCGACCTGTCACGCGGCGCGCGCGACCTGGGCGACCTGTTCATGCTGCAAGGGCTGGCCTACTGCAATCTGCAAAACTATGCCGCCGCCCGGCACGCCCTGGACAACGCGATCCAGGCCAGTGATGATTTCGAGCTGCTGCACCTGCTGCGCGGCCAGATGCGCCAGGCCATGGACGACCCGCTGGGCGCGCAGGAGGACTTCGCGCAGGCGCGCGTGCACCTTTTAGGGCCGGAGTTCTCCCGCTGGGTAGAGTCGGCCAT
>CAYRWY010000021.1:5163-17594 GCA_964427955.1 uncultured Anaerolineaceae bacterium | reverse complement strand
GAGGACCGATCATGCCCAATGACGAAAAGCTGACCTTTGAACAGGCCTATGCCCAACTCGAAGAAGTCGTCGCCCGGATGGAATCCGGCGACCTGACACTGGAAGAGTCTGTCACGCTGTACGAGCGCGGCCAGCAGTTGGCCCGGCTGTGCGGCGAGATGCTCGATTCTGCCGAACTGCGCGTGCAGCAGATCACGGCGTCGGGCGAGATCAGGCCGCTGGAATAACGACGCCGTCCTCTTCCGGCAGCAGCGCGGGGTGCAGATTCATCCAGCGCACCAGCGGCGGCGCGATCACCGTCGTGCCCAGCACGACCAGCACGATCTGCGGGAACAGAGTGTTGGTCATCAGCCCGTAGCGCAGCCCAATCGAGCCAATCGCCAGCCCCACCGCGCCGCGCGGGACCATGCCCAGCGCCAGGTGCAGCGCCGACCGCCGGTCGAAGCCGCCCAGCCGCGCGCCGATCCCGCATCCGATCAGCTTGGTGAGCACCGACACCGCCAGCAGGACCAGGATCAGCCCGGCGCTGCTGAAATGCAGCACGCGCATGTCGGTGCGAATCCCCAGGTTGATGAAAAAGACCGGCACGAGCAGCCCTTCGTTGATCGCTTCGACGCCGCGTTCGATTTTCTGGTGCGTGGCTTCGCGCGTGTTGCCCAGGCACAGCCCGGCGATGAACGCCCCGGTGATCGCGTTCATGTGGCCCAACTCTTCCGCCGCCCAGCCGAGCACCAGCACGCTGCTGACCGCCACCATGATCGCCCCGGCCTGGATCGGCAGATCGTCCACCTTTTCCGCCAGCCAGGGCAGCACGATCCAGCCGCTCAGGGTGGCCGCCGCGATGAAGCTGGAAATCCGCGCCACCGTCAGCGCCACGTCCTCGATTACGATCACGCCCGCTGCTTTGAAGGCGATCAGCATCGAGAGCGCCAGCACGATCAGGATGTCGTCGATCATGGCCGCATAGAGGATCGCTACGCCGACTTTGGACCGGATCATGTCCATTTCGAGCACCATCTGCGCCGCGACGCCGTTGCCGGTCCCGGCCAGCGTGATCGCCGTGAACAGCGCAATCCCGAGATCGTAATGCGCCAGCAGCATCAGCGGCGGCACGGCGAGCATGGTCACGATCACGCCCAGCCACCCGCTGAAAAAGACCACGCGGCCCCACTTCAACAGGTCCGACAGCCGCAGCTCCAGCCCGGCCCCGAACACCAGCAGCATGAAGCCCAGTTCGGCCAGCGTGGCGATGGACTGGCTTTGATCCTGCTTGAAGACCGGCCAGGCGTAAAAGCCCAGCGCGCCCGGTCCCAGCGCGACCCCGGCGAACAGCGCGCCGACCATCGACGGCTGGCCCAGGCGCAGGCTGACGTAGCTCGACGCTTTGGCAATGATCAGAATGAGGCCGAGGGCCAGGAAGAACTGGGCCATAAAATAATCCTTATCGCTGTCGGGACAATAAGGATTATAGAAAACATCAGGGGCAAACTGCCCCTGAATTTTGATCGATTAGAAATCGAACAGCTCGCCTAACAGCGATCCGCGCTTCTTCTTTTTGGGATACGTCGATCCAGCCTGATCGTCGTCGTCCCAATCGTCGTCACGCCCCCGGAAGTCCTGGGGCCGTTCGCGGTGGGATGGGGTGACCGTGCGCTCGATGATCTTGTCCAGTTCGCCCCGATCCAGCCACACCCCGCGACACTGGGGGCAGTAGTCGATCTCTACGCCCTGCCGGTCGGTCATCAACAAATCCGTCTCACTACATACCGGGCACTTCATACATGTTTTCTCCCTTAACGTTACAACCCTTAGCCCAGATGGTAGCAGCAGCGGAGGAGGCGCGTTCCCCCTAAATTTTGGGGGTTAAGCCCTCACGCGCCGTAAAATCAGGCGCGGCAGCAGCGCGGCCTGCTCGACCCGGAGCAGCAGCGCCGCGATCCAGAAGCCCGCCCCGCCGATCCCGATTGCCCCCACCATGCGGAACAGCGCCGGAAGATCGGGCAGCAGGAGCAAAAATCCCCCGGCCAGCGCCGCCATGACCAGCGAGGCGATCAGCGTCCGCGCCGCGCCGCCGAGTACGCGCCGCTCGTCGATCCCGGCGATGCGCCGCCGCAGGATGATCCACAGCGTGGTGCTTTCGAGCGCCGTCGAGATCGACATCGAGAGCGCCAGCCCGCCGAACGGCCCGCGCGCGAAGTTCGTGCTGTCCGGGTAGCCGAAGACGCGGATCAGCACCAGCGACAGCGCGATATTGAGCGCCATCGACGCCGTGCCGATCTTGACCGGCGTCCAGGTGTCGTGCAGGGCGTAGAAGGCGCGCACCAGCACTTCGAGCACGGTATGCCCGGCCAGCCCGATGCTGAACAGCGCCAGCGCCCAGGCCGTCCCGGCAGTATCGGTCGAAGTCCACTCGCCGCGCTGGTACAACACCGTGATCACCGGCTGGCTGACCACGGCCAGCCCGATTCCCGCCGGGATCGAGAGAAACAGCACACTGTTCAAGGCCCCGGCCAGCGTGCGCCGGAAATCGTCCATGTCGTGCTGCGCGCTCAGGGTCGAGAGCGTGGGAAAAACCGCCGTGCCGACGCTCTGGCCCAGCACGCCCAATACCGTGAACATCAGCGCAAAGGCAACGCTCAGCGCGGCCACGCTGCCTTCCCTCATGCCGGAGGCCAGCGCCGTATTCACCCAGAAATTGACCTGCACCACGCCCAGCCCGATCACGCGCGGCCCCATCAACAGCAGCACTTCGCGCACGCCGGGGATGTCCAGGCTGAAGCGGGGTTGGTAGCGGAAGCCCAGCCGGATCAGCGCCGGAAGCTGGATCGCCAGGTGCAACCCGGACCCGATCACCGCGCCCCACGCCAACCCGTAGACGTTCCCGCCGTGCGCCAGGACCAGCGCCCCGAAGATCAGCCCCAGGTTGTACATGCTGGGCGCGAGCGCGGGCGCGAGGAAGTGTTGGTGCGCATTGAGGACGCCCATCAGCAGGCCGCTCACGCCGAAGATGATCACCGTCAGCAGCATGATCCGCATCAGTTCGATGGTGAGCGTTTGGGTGCTGTGGGCGGCTTCGGGCATGAGGAGCCAACGCACCAGCGGCGCGGCCAGCCCGAACGCGATCAGCGCCATGAGCGTCGTCACGCCGATCAGCAGCGTGATCACGCCGTCGGCGAGCTGCTGCGCTTTACGTGCGCTGCCCGCGGCCAGAAAGCGCGTGAAGACCGGGATGAAGGCCGATCCGAGCGCGCCGCCCGCCACCAGCACGAACAGCGTTTCGGGCACGCGCTGCGCCGCGACGAAGGCGTCCAGCTTGGCCCCCGCGCCAAAGGTGGATGAGATCGCCGCCGTGCGCACCACGCCCAGCACCCCGCTGGCGATGTACGCGATCATGACGATCCCGGCGGCGCGGGCGATCTGGCGTCCGGTCAGGGCGCGGGCGGCAGCGGGCATAGGATCAAGACCTCATTAGTCTGCTTCTTCCAGGCTCTGTTCAATCACCTGCTGGAATACCTCGAAGGGCTGCGCCCCGCTCACGGCCTTGCCGTTGATGACAAAGAATGGAACGCCCTGAATGCCGATGGCCACCCCGATCTGGTAGTCGCCATACACTTCCTCTACGTAGCGTTCTTCACTCAGGCAGGTTGAGAAGCGGTCTAAATCTTCCACACCTGCCGTCTGGGCCAGTTCGAGAATCTGCTCGTCAGTGTAATAATCGAACCGGGCATCGTGTCCGCCGTTGTCCCCGGGTTCCGGGGGCTGGCCGTGTTCCATGCTCTCCGGGTCAAAGTCCTCGAAGAGAGCGAGATAGACCTCGTGCATTTCCCAGAATTTATCTTGTTCCAGGGCGCAGTCCACTGAGATCGCCAGCTTGACCGAGACGTCGCCAAAGATGGGATAGTCTCGATGGATGTATTTTACTTCATCAGGATAGGTTTCGAGAATAAGCGGTAGTGTATTCAGGTAAAATTTTCCACAGTAGGGACAGGCATAATCCGAAAATTCTACGATCACGACGGGAGCATCCACCAGGCCCAGGTAAGGATCGTCGTCAGCCAAAAAGTCCATTAGCTCGGCGACCGACTTGAACGAGGAGCCATCGTCCTCCGGGTCGGCAGTTGGTGTAGGGGTCGGCGTGCTGGTGAGGTCGCCCCCGGCTTCGGAATGAGCGGGCGATCCGCTGAATAAGGCTAAAATGCCCATGAGCAGCATCATGCTTGCCAGCGCTATGACCCGCAGCGCGTGGTGGATGGATAGATTTTTCACGTTGAACTTCTCCTCGTTGTGTCTCCCCCTCAGCGATTTGAATAACATGAGTTGTGAAGGCAAATGCAGGTGGCCCAAAAACGTGGAATTTCGCGCCTTCCATTATACTCTGGTTTAATACCGGAATCTGAACTGTAATGTGAGGGAGATCAGGGAACCGTCGTCTCCGCCGGGGCGAGCGGGAGCGGCTGAACGAGCCGGTGCCAGCGTTTGGACAGGCTGAAGAAACCCAGGTAGGCCAGCAGGCAGATGACGATGCCGCCGTACCACGTCGCGACGGGCGCGATCTGGTCGCTGAGGAAGCCGCCCACCACCGGGCCGATCCCCTGCGCCACGCGGAAGGATAGCGAATACAGCCCGATGTACCGCGCGCGCATGTCCGGCGGGGCGATGTTGGCAACCAGCGCCGTCCCCGTCGGCGCGATCAGCATTTCCCCGACCGTGAAGACCACCATGCCGAACAAGAAGCCCGCGAAGCTGCGGCTGATCGCAAACAGCACCATCCCGGCGGCGTAGACCAACGCCCCCTGCGACATGACCTTCAACGGAGCGAAACGCTGCGCGCGCTGGGTGACGGCGTACTGGCAGATCACCACCAGGATCGCGTTGGTCCCGATGATGAAGCCGAAGCGATCCTCGGAGATGTGGTAACTTTCCTTGACGTAGTTGCCCAGCAGCACGAAGACCAGCGAGCTGGCGATGCTCACCAGGATGAACAATCCCCACACGCTCATGAAAGCGCGGTCGTGCAGCATCACCCGGTACCCGGCGGACGGCGGCGCATCATCGCCGGGCGCGGCGTGCTGGACCAGCGTCTCGTGAATGATGATGCTGACAAAAACCGCCAGGATGAACTGGGTCACGGCGGCCAGCAGGTACGAGAACACGTAGCCGATGGCGATCAAAAAGCCGCCCAGTGCCGGGCCGATGGTGTAGCCGGTGTTGTCGCCCATGCGCAGCAGGGCATAGACCTCGGCGCGGCGCGAGGGTTCGACCGAGTCGGCCACCATCGCGTAACAGCCCACGCGGAACACGGTGTTGACCATGCCGTACAGCGGCATCAGAATCGCCCACTGCCACAGGCTCCCGGCCTGGCTCATCAGCGCCAGTGTCAGGCCGGTGGCGACCGATCCGGCGATCATCGGCAGCCTGCGCCCGGCGTGATCCATGATCGGGCCGAGCAGCGCCGTCGCGCTGAAACCCGCGATGGATTGCAGCGTGAACAGCAGCGTCACCGTCGTCAGCGGCACGTCCAGCCGCTCGCGGATGTAGATCGTCAGGAACGGCCAGACCAGGCTTTGGCCCATACTTCCGGCCAGCGTGCCCCAAAACAGCAGCCACAACTGCGACGAATAACGACCGGGCAACCTGAAGCGTGACAGCATTGAGTTCTTCCCTGCGCATCGGATACCCGGTCCATTATCTCCCGAATTGGCTCTACGGCTAGGACCATTACGATCCATGAGGGGGAAAAAACGGCCTCCCCCCTACCCCCTCTCCATCAGAAAACGATGGAGAGGGGGCCGGGGGGTGAGGCCGGGACAAGGCCGTGATTGCCTCACAAAACCTTAAATTGACGCACGTAGGGGCAACGGTGAAGTGCCCCTGCGCGAAATAAGCTTGTGAGGATCTTATTCGGCGGGCGGCGTCACGGCATCCGTCGCGAGGGCATAGGCGGTCGCCGCGATCAATTCCGACGCCATCTCGACTTTTTCGGGGACAACACTCTCGTACACGTCGTCAGGGGTGTGCATCACGTCGCCGTCGGCGGTTTCCTGACCCCACCAGGGATCGTCGGCTCCCCACCACTGCCACGCCTCGAAGTACACAATCGGGACCCCGGCGAGCACGAAGGCATAGTGATCGCTCCAATCCCCGGTATAGCCGCCCCAGGTCTCCTCCGGCGAGGTGTGGAACGGCAGCCCCAACTGCTCGGCCAGGCTCAGCGCCGCATCGCGCACCCAGGTCGGGCCGCCATCAATGGTCGGCGCGGCGTTTTCGTCTTCGCCCCAGGTGATTTCCGCGCCCGCGTACACGTTCAGATCCGTGCCTTCGCCGACCGAATCGACGTTGATCATCGCGATCACGTTGTCGATCTCGCCGCCCAACTGATCGATGTAATCGTACGAGCCATACAATCCGGCTTCTTCGGCTCCGAACGCGATGAAGACCAGCGTATGCTGCACCGGCACGTCGGCCAGCGCGTGCGCCGCCGCCAGGATCGCCGCCACACCCGACGCGTTATCCCCCGCCCCGGTCCCGTCCGTCACCGAGTCTATATGTCCGCCGATGATGATGACCTGATCGTCGCCCGCGCGCGTGGCAATGATGTTGCGCGAGTCGATGATCGGGGAATCTTCGTCCTCTTCGTCGGCCTGGGCTTCGAAGTCCTCGATGGTGACGTCGTAGCCCCAGGACTCGAACAGCCCGGCGGCGTAATCCCCGGCCTCGATCTCGGCGTCGCTGCCTGCCGGGCGCGCGCCAATATCGACCGACAGGGCCTTGACGTAGCTCATCACTTCATCTGCCGTGATCAGCGTGACGAAATCCGGGTTTTCCTGGGCGGTAGCAAGCTGCGCAGGGAGCAGCAGGGCGATCACCACCAGCAAGCTGACGAACGCGCGTTTATGGACCATCGTGCCTCCTGATAAAATAAGAAGAATCGTAAAATCGCAGCAAAATGCCTTCATGCTCCGGCCAGCTTGAGCGAGAAACGCACGTCTTCGGCTATCATACGGCGCAGCCCTTCGGCCAGGAAGAAGTGGGGTTCGTAGCCCAGCAGGTCGCGCGCCAGTGTCAGATCGGCTCCCATGCGCGCAACACCGCCGCTCTGGGCGCTGACATGCAGGACGTGGGGCTGTGCGCCCGTGATCTGGGCGATCCGGGCGATCATGTCGTTCATGGTCGTTTCGACGCCGCTGCCGACGTTGATCACGCGGCGGTTGATATCCGGGCGGGTCGCGGCGGCGACCAGCGCATCGACCACGTCGTCGATGTAGACGAAATCACGCGTCTGGCCGCCGTCGCCGTGGACCACCAGCGATCCCCGCCCTAACGTTTGCTGGATGAAGTGCGGGATCACCGGCGGGTGAGTGACGGGCAGCGGTTGGCCGGGGCCGTAGGCGTTGAACACGCGCAGGCTGACGGTTTCGATGTTCCACAGCAGCCCGATGGTGTGGATGTACTGCTCCGCCGCGAACTTGCTCACCGCGTAGGGCGAGCGGGGATGCGGGATCATGGCTTCGTGCATCGGCTGATCGATCTGCTCGCCATAGATCGCGCCGGACGACACGAACACCAGCCGCCGCACGCCCACGTCGCGCATGGCTTCGAGCACGCTGACAGTCCCCCCCACGTTGACGGCGTTATATTCGCGGGGATAGCGCATACTCTCCTGCACGCTCACCCGCGCTGCCAGGTGGTAGACGCATTCCACGCCTTGCAGCAGCGTCCACAGGCGCGGCAGATCGCTCACGTCGCCGCGCGAAAAGCTCACTTCGGAAGGCAGACGCGCGGGATCACCCGCACTCAGATCGTCGATCACGCGGACGCTGTGCCCCACTTGCACCAGCCGCCGCACCAAAGCACTTCCTACAAATCCGGCCCCACCGGTCACCAACATTTGCATTGTATGTACGTCCCCAGCGTTGGGCTGTAATGAGTCTCTCAATCTGTCTAATTATAGCGCCGGTCTTGGTTCTTGGTTTAAAATGGCTCCGAGGAGTTATGCCGATGACACTGCCACCCGTTCCGCCCATGCGCCGTCCCTATGCCCGCCTGATTGTCTGGCCGGTCGCCCTGATCGGCAGCGTGATCGTGGCGCTGTGGCTGTTCGGCACGCCCCCCGGCCCGCTGGGCAAGGCGGACGCGGTCGGCTACGCGATCTGCCACCGCATCGCCGCGCGCAGCTTTCACGAGCATGGTCGCCAGCTTCCGCTGTGCGCGCGCTGTACCGGCATCTACCTGGGTGTGGCCGTCGATCTGGCCATCTTCGCCGCGCGCGGACGGCTGCGTGCCAGCCGCCTGCCCGCCGTCAAAGCCCTGCTCGTGTTTCTGCTGCTGGGCGGGTTCTACGCCGTGGACGGCCTGAACAGCTACCTCAGCCTGTTCGACGCCTACCAGCCCCTCTATCACCCGAACAACACGCTGCGCCTGCTCACGGGCATGAGTTTCGGCCTGGGTCTGATGGCGGTGGTGCTGCCGGTGTTCAACTCGATGATCTGGCAGGTTCCCCAGCCGGAGTCGCCGCTGCGCGATCTGAAGGAACTGGCGGTGCTGCTGGGAGTGGCGGCCCTGGTCGCCGGGGCGGTGCTGATCCAGGTGCCCGCCCTGCTGGTGGCGGCGGGCTTGATCAGCGCGGCGGGCGTGGTTCTGATGTTCGCCATCGTGGGCAGCACCGTGTTTCTGATGGTGCTGCGGCGCGAGAACACGGTCACGCGCTGGCGCGATCTGATCTTCCCGGCGGTGGTCGGGCTGGTCTTCGCGATCACGGTAGTGGGGGGGATCGACCTGGTGCGCTACGTCTTCACGGGCACCTGGGACGGCTTCAGCCTGCCGGGATAGCGTCGAACGGCGGCTGCCGCGTCTCCACCAGGCGCTTCAGGTCGGCCAACGCCTGCCGGGCCTGTGCCCGCGTGGCCGGATCGAGCGGCAGCGCGGCGAATTCGTCCTCGTCCAGCACGGTCATGCGCCCATCCGGGGCGATGAACAGGTCCAGCGCCAGGTCGTCGGCGTGGATCGTCTCAGCCCGGAGCACCGCCGGGCGCGTGACGTTGCAGTACCAGCCGACCAGCCGGTCGTCGTCCACGTCGTGCATTTCAAAAATGTTGTACCAGCGGTCGCTGAAAAAACGCTCGACGAACCGGTCACCCTGCCGGAAGGTGTGGTAAGCGGTGGCGTGATCCGGGCGGTTGAAGCGCGCTTCGAGCCGGACCCACGTCGCGCCGCGATCCAGGACGTGGCCGCGGTAGCGCCAGACTTCGCGCCCGGTGTGGTCGTTTTTGATGACGGTGATGGCGTCGTTCATGCCTGGGTGCGGCTGTAAAACTGGACCATCGCCCCCAACGTCTGGAACTCGGCACTCAGCGGGGTGGGAAACCCGGCCACGTTGAGATCGAAGAACATGCCGCCCACCGCCAGCAGTTCGCGCGGCGTCACCAGTTGGAAGGCTTCCAGCTTCAGCCGGACCGGACCTTCGAGGCGCGGAGTAACCCGGAATTGCAGCGGACCGACCGAGGTGCTGCTGGCGACTTCCACGGGGCGCTCGTTCGGATCGACGTCGCAGCCGGGGGCGCTCAGGCGCAGCACGATGCGGGCTGACTGCTGGAGGGCGGGCTGTCCGGCGCGCGGCGCTTCGAACCCGGCGCGCAGCGAGATGGTCGAGCGGATCACCATTTCCTTCGGCGTGAAGATTGACAGCCGCCGCGCCTGACGCTCGATGTGACTCGGCGCAGGGGCCGCGACGACGGGCGGCGGAGCGGCAGTTCGCCGGATTTCCGGCGCGGGCGCGACCCGGGCCGCAGGGAGTTCGCTCTCTGGCTCGGCGGGCAGGATCAGGGTGTCGCCGTCGAACATGCGAATATCCTGCGCGGCCTGTTTGCCTTTGACGGTCAGCCGGTAGTAGCCCTGGGCGGGCATCTCGACGTAAAAGCGCGTGACCAGCCGCCGGATCGACTTGCCCAGCGTGCGTTCGCTGAGTCCGGTCCCCACCACCATATCGTCCACCGCCACCGCCTCGTTGCGCGTGGCAAGATAGCGGATCACGTCCAGAGCCTGGGGGAGCAGCCGTTGAAGTTCAACCGGGAGTGACATACGTTCATCCTCACGAGCGTTTAGAAGTCTGCATTATTACTATATGGGAACTGGACGTTTGGCACAACCGTATTTTACGGCTATTTTCGATAAATCAGGCGAAACCGCTCGCAGATCAGCGGCATATCCCTGGCTGGCTCCCGGCCCAGTTCGGCACATTCGCGCGAGAAAAAGCGCCAGTGCGCCGCCCGCCAATACTCCAGCGAGCGATCCCCCTCCCCTTCGTCGTGGGCGAACGCGGCATCGACCTGATCGTAAGGCCGGATCGTGATCTCGACCGTCTCGATGATCCCCAGCGGATTCCCGTCCCAATCGGTGATGATGCTCAGATCGCCCACCGCCGGGATGCGCTCGCCGGTGTGGTCGTAGACCCAGCGCAGGCTGCACGTCGCGGTCTTGATCCCGGCCAGCACCAGCGCGCCGAGTTCGTTGGCGTCGGCCTCGTTGTCGCAGAAATACCACGCTTCGGGCGGCTCGGCGGGTAGTTCGGGCCGCTCCTGGCGGTAGGTCTTCCAAAAGTCGGTGAGGCGTGCTGAATCCGTCATGTTTCCTCCGGTGAATGGCCGTTCCCTGCCTGCAACGCTTCCAACAGTTCCGCTTCCAGCCGCCGCAGGTCTTCGGACAGCAGCGAGAGCGCCTGGCGGGGCCGCGGCAGATCGACGCGCAGTTCTTTCGTGATGCGACCGGGCCGGGCGCTGAACACCAGCACCCGGTCCGCCAGGAAAACCGCTTCTTCCACGTCGTGCGTGATGAACAGGATCGTCTTGCGGAACTGCTCCCACACGTCGAGCAGCCAGCGCTGCAAGTCGCGCCGCGTCAGGGCGTCCAGTGCGCCGAACGGCTCGTCCAGCAGCAGCACGTCGCGATCCGTCAAAAAGGTGCGCAGCAGGGCCGCCCGCTGGCGCATTCCGCCGCTGAGCGTGTCCGGGTAGGCGTTCTCGAACCCTTCCAGCCCGAACAGCGGCAGCAGGGCGCGGGCCCGCTGGCGGGCTTCCCGCTTGGAGCGCCCGTCCAGTTCCGGCCCCAGGATGACGTTGTTGAGCACGGTACGCCAGGGCAGCAGCAGATCGCGCTGGGGCATGTAGCCGACGCGTCCGGCCCGCCGTTTGACCTCGCCGCACTCGATCACGATCTCGCCGCGATCCGGCTGCGCCAGCCCGGTGATCAGGTTGAACAGCGTGCTCTTGCCGCTGCCGCTCGGCCCGATGATGGTGATGAATTCACCGGGCAGGGCGGCGAAGCTCACGTCGTCCAGGGCGTGCGTGCGGCGGCCATTTTCGTCGAACGTCTTGTTGACACCGCGCACTTCCAGACAGGGCGTCAGGCTCATTCGACCTTCCCCGGCAAAAAGTCGTTGGTGAAGGCCGCTTCGGCGTCGATGCCTTCCGTCAATATGCCATGTTCGACCAGGAAATCGCTGAAGCCCTGCCAGATGTCGAGCGACTGCTGGCCCCAGCGCGGCGCGTCGGCCTGGTACTGCGGCGCGAGCCAGTCGGCGCTGGTGCGGATCAGGTCGGCGTCCACTTCCGGCGCAGCCTGGATCAGCAGATCCGCCGCCTCTGCCGGGTGTTCGATGGCATAGGCGAAGCCGCGCGCCGACGCCTGGACGAAGGCGGCGACCACGTCCGGCTGGTTCTGGATCATGTCCTGGTTGGTGATCAGGATCGGCGTGTAGTAGTCCGGGATGCAGTCGAAATGGTCCATGAGCATGATCGAATCCAGCGTCAGCCCGCGCAGTTCGCCCTCGATCCCGGTCCAGCCGTAGTACATCCAGGCGAAGTCGATCCGGTCTTTGTCCATCAGCTCGAAGCCGTCCACGTAGCCCACGTCGAGGTACTCGAACGAGTCCGGCTGGCCGCCATCACAGGTGATCAACTGATTGATCATGGCGTTTTCCAGGTCCGGCTGGCCGAAGCCGCCGTAGCGCAGCCCGGCCAGATCGGCAGGCCGGGTGAGCGGGTCCTTGTCGTGCAGCGACACGAAACCGGAGGTGTTGTGCTGGATGATAGCCGCCACCGAGACCAGCGGCGCACCGTCGGCCAGGGCATAGGTGAAAAATTCCTGGTAGCTGACGCCGAACTGCGCCGCGCCGCTCTGCACCACCGCTTCGACCATCAGGTCGGTGGGCTGCTGGATCGTCACGTCGAGGTTGGCCTCATCGTAGTAGCCGAGCGCCTGTGCTGCATAAAAACCGGTGTGATTGGTGTTCGGCGTCCAGTCCAGGATCAGGTTGACGGCGGTACGTTCGTTGGCTGTGGCGAATTCCGTCGCGCCGCCCAGCGGATCGGCGGGAGTCGTGCCGCCGTCCTGGGCATACACCGGCGCGATCAGGGCCGCGATCAGCAGCAGACTTA
>CAYRWY010000021.1:0-5063 GCA_964427955.1 uncultured Anaerolineaceae bacterium | reverse complement strand
GCAGGCTCAGCACCGCCGTGAGCAGGATCGCCAGGTACGCCTGGTCGAGCCGGAAACTGCTGTACGACCGTTTGAGAAAGACGCCCAGCCCGCGCTGGGCCGTGATGTATTCGCCGAAGATCGCGCCCACGACACTGTACGTCGCCGCGATGCGCAGCCCGCCGAAAAAGGACGGCAGCGCCGCCGGAAGCCGGGCCTTGAGCCACGTCTGCCGGGACGACGCGCCCATCGCGCGCAGCAGCGACAGCAGTTCGGGATCGGCGGATTGCAGCCCGCTGAAGGTGTTGAGCGCCACCGGGAAGAAGCAGAACAGCACCACCACGCTGATCTTAGGGCCGCTGCCGAAGCCGAAGATCAGGATCAGCAGGATGGCGATGGCGAAGATCGGGATGGTCTGCGACACGACCAACAGTGGGTAGAGTATCCAGCGCAGCAGCGGCGAAAAGTCCATCAGCGCCGCCAGCGTCACGCCGAGCACCACCGCCAGCGACAGCCCGGCCAGCGTCTCCCACAGCGTTTCGGGGATGTGCTCTTCGAGCAGCAGGGTATGATGCTGATCCCAGGCGTCGGCGACTTCGTGCGGCGTGGGGAAGATGTCGTGAAACGAGAGATTGCCGACGGCGCGCGTTTCGTTGTAAAGCTGGAGCGTCCCGGCGGCGAAAAACGTCAGCAGCAGCCCGGCGGCCAGGCTCAGCATCACGGCGCGGGCGGAGTCGGTGAACAGCGAGGAGCGGCGCATGATCAGGCCCTCCCCGGCGTGTGCACGACGAGCAGCCAGCCCGACTCCAGCGCCACGCGCGCCGGTTGGGACTCGATTACGTTGCTGATGCCGCGCGCCGGGCCGAAGCGCAGGGTTTCGCGGCGCAGGGGGTAGACCATCCGCACGGTGAGCACGCCGCGCGCCTCGCCCGCCAGCGGGATCAGCGAGATGGTATCGCCCGGCTCGCCGTCAATCGGGTGATCGCCCGGCCCGATCAGCCAGAGGGTTTGCACGCCGGAGACGAGGCGCGCTTCGCACCCGTCCAGGGCGGGCAGTCCCAGCAGAAACACGTTGGCGAGCATCTGATCGATCCGGCCTCCTGCCGCGCCGAGGATGCGCAGCCAGCGTGCCCCGCGCTGGGCGGCCATCAGCAGCGCCAGTTCGAGATCGGTTTCGTCTTTGGCCGGGGGATAGCGGAGGATTTCGGTGCCAGCTTCGCCCAGTGCCGCCAACTCCTCCGGCGTGAGCGAGTCCATATCGCCGACGACGAGGTGCGGTGTCAAGCCGCACGCCTGCGCCAGCCGCGCGCCGCCATCTGCCGCCACGATCAGCGCCTCCGCCGCGTGGCGCAACGCCTCCTGCACGGCAGGGCCATCGTCGAGATCGCCGTTCGCGAAAACCAGCGCGCGGGTGAATTCAGACATAAAAACACCACTCCCTCAGAGGTAGGGAGTGGTGGATAGAGGCGAAACTATACCGCAGCTCCCTACGCCGGCATTATCCGGATCAGGTTATGGGGTCGGCATCGTCTCTTGGATGCGCCTCTCAGCCTGGCTAACCCAGGCTCCCCCGGCGACTATTCAATGTGTTAAGCTGCGTAGAGTATAACAGATTTGAAACCCTCAGCCAAGACAGAAAAATAGTGCTTGACTTCGAGCGCGCTCAAAGTTGTAGACTGTGATCAAATGTCGGGTGAGTTCACTCTTGAGGGAGAAATTGACGATGTTTACACGTACACTCGGTCACAGCGGCATCAAGGTAAGCGCGATGGGGCTGGGCTGCTGGGCCATTGGCGGCCCGTTCAACTATAACGGGGGGCCGTCGGGCTGGGGCGGGATCAACGACGACGAGTCGATCCGCGCTATTCATCACGCGCTGGACCTCGGCGTGACCTTCTTCGACACGGCCAACGTCTACGGCTGCGGGCACAGCGAAGTGGTGCTGGGCAAGGCGCTGGCCGGGCGACGGGACCAGGTGGTGATCGCGACCAAATTCGGCAACACCTGGACGCCCGACACCATCGAGGGCTATCCGGTCCATCCGATCACGCCCGCCGAAATCCGCCGCCAGCTTGAGGGCAGCCTGCGCCGCTTGCAGGTGGACACCATCGACCTGTACCAGTTCCACATCTGGGAATATCCGGCAGCAGAGGCCGCGCCCGTGCGGGACACGCTCGAAGCATTGGTCGCCGAAGGCAAGATTCGCGGCTATGGCTGGAGCACCGACCTCCTGGCCAGCGTGCAGGTCTTCGCGGAGGGGCCGCACTGCATCGCCACGCAGCAGCAGTTGAACGTGATCGAAGGCCATCCGGCGGGTGACACCAACGCTATCCTGGCGCTGTGCGAGTCCCGCAACCTGGCCAGCATCAACCGCGCGCCGCTGGCGATGGGCATCCTGAGCGGGAAATTCTCGCCCAGTTCGACCTTCCCTAAAGATGACGTGCGCAGCAAGGTGGAGTGGTTCGGCGGGTTCCAGGGCGGCCAGCCCAATCCCGACTGGCTGAAACAGCTTGACGCGCTGCGCGAGGTACTGACCAGCGGCGGGCGTACGCTGGTGCAGGGGGCGCTGGGCTGGATCTGGGCACGCAGCGAGCAGACCATCCCGATCCCCGGCTTCAAGAATATCCAGCAAGTGGACGAGAATGCCCGCGCGCTGTCCTTCGGCCCGCTCACGGCGGATCAGATGCGCCAGATCGATACGATCCTCGGACGGTAGTTCGCCTCCCCCCGGAGTCCCGCTCTCCCCTCCCACGCCGTGGAGAGCGGGACTCCTCCAGCCTCGCGCCGCGTTTTCTCTATCCGCGTGCTTGCTGGTACAATAGGCCTGCAAACCAACACGAGGATAGCCTTATGCGGATTTTTTCCAGGCCCTGGCGCAGGCGAGTGCTGCTTCTCCTGATCGTTCTGATCGGGCTGGCGGGCCGCGCCGAGGCTTCGGACAAAGACAAGTGCCTGGTCTCTCAAGGCGAGCACATTGCCGATGATTACTACTTCATCTGCCGGGTGATGGATGTCTACGGGACCATCGACGGCGATCTGATCGGCGCCGCTTCCTCGATCACCATCCATCCAGGCGGTGCTGTGGCGGGCGACCTGTGGGTGGGCGGCGGAAAACTGATCGTCGAAGGCACGGTAGGCGACGACATTCACTTCGGCGGGCTGACGGTGGTGATCAAGCCCGCCGCGCGTTTTACCAGCGCCCGCATCGACGTCGCCTCCTTCGCCCTGGATACCCAGATCGAGCAGAACGCCGTGCTGCCGGGCAACCTGTTGGTTTACGGCTATCAGGCGACCATCAACGGCACGGTCGGGGGGGACGCCAGCTTTCGCGGCGAGGCGCTGACGATCAACGGCGTGGTCGCCGGTCAGGTCGATGCCGAGGTGGGCGACTCGCGGCGGCGGCCTAACGTGCCCGATCTGCCGATCTACAACGTCTCGTTCAAAAACCCCGGTCTGGTGATCGGACTCAACGCTTACATCGGCAGCGATCTGACGTACAAAACCACGCGGGCCAGCGTGATTCCTCCGGACGCGGTGCACGGCCACACGCAGTTCAACCAGACGGGCCACCAGCCCGACATCACCAAAGTGGACCGGCCCAACGACGCTGCCGTGATCCTGCGCGATTACCTGGTCGGCGCGCTGCTCGACTGGGCGACGTTGATGGCGCTGGGGGCGCTGGTGCTGTGGCGAGCGCCAGGCTTCATCAGCCATCCGGCGCAGCAGATTCGGCGGCGCACCGTCTCGACCATCAGCTCCGGGCTGGTCATGACGTTCATGCTCGTCGTGCCCCTGGTGACCGCGACCATCGTGCTCGGCCTGATGGTCGGGCTGATCTTCTACTTCATCAAGCTCAGCACGCTGACCATTGTCATCGGAGCCGGGATGCTGCTGATCGCCGCCGGGGTGATCGGCATCTTCGGGTTGGTTCTCTTCTTGCTGGGACGCATCGTGATCTGCTACCTGATCGGCCAGCTCGTGTACCGTTATGGGCTGCGCCTGGTCGAGCCGGGACAACTGCGCCGCTGGATGGGTACATTGGCGGTGGGCGCGGCGGCTTATGCGCTGATCACCAATATTCCCGTGCCGACGATGGGCACGATCATCGAGCTGATCACGGCGCTGGCCGGGGTGGGCGCGGTGGTGATGTATGGCCGTGACCTGCTGGCCACGTCGCCGCTGCTGGCTCCGCGGTCGGCGGTGACGGCGGGCGTGGCCGACCTGATCCCGATCCCGATTCCCGTCTCGGTCTGGGAGTCTCAGGAGCCGCCCCCCGGACTCGACAATCTGCCGGACGGCTTTACCGGCTTCGACGATAATTGGTAAGCCATAAGAAGGTCTTAAGGAGCAAGGCTTGGGAGCACAGTTACAGGGTCTGGTCATTCGCACGCAAAGCGGCTTTTTCACGGTTGATACCCCTCAAGGCCCGGTGGTCTGCCAACTGCGGGGCAAACTCAAAGAACAATACAAAGATACCGATCTCGTCACCATCGGCGACCGGGTGACCCTCGAAATGTTGGATCGCGAAGGGGACAACAAAGTCAGCGGCGCGATCATCGCGATTGCCGAGCGCGAGCGGGCGCTGTCCCGCGTGGCGCCGCACTCTGCCGTCGGCACCTCGGCGGAGCGCGAAGAAGTCATCATCGCCAACCCGGATCAGGCCATCTTCGTCTTTGCCGCCGCCCAACCGGCGCCCCACACCCGGATGCTGGACCGGTTCCTGGTCGCGGCGGAAAAAGCCGAGATCCCCGATATTTGCATCTGCGTCAACAAGATCGACCTGGTGGAACACGAACCGGAAGCAACCCAGGCGGCCTTCGGCGTTTACGCGCAGATCGGCTACCAGGTGCTCTACGTCAGCGCCCGGACCGGCCAGGGCATCGAGACTCTGCGCGGCCTGTTGACGGGTAAAATCTCGGTGTTTACCGGTCCGTCGGGCGTGGGCAAAACCAGCCTGCTGAACGCCATTGAGCCGGACCTGGGCCGCAAGGTGAACCAGGTGAGCCAGTCCACCACCAAAGGCCGTCACACCACGCGCCACAGCGAGCTGATCCCGATGCTGGGCGGCGGCTACCTGGCCGATA
>CAYRWY010000020.1:4506-30024 GCA_964427955.1 uncultured Anaerolineaceae bacterium | reverse complement strand
TCCGCGCCCAGTTCGCCCGGCGTCTTGAACAGGCCGAGCGCGATGGGATCGGTGACGATGCACAGCAGCGCGCCCGCGTTATGCGCCGCCGTCGCCAGCCCGCCCAGTTCGTCGATCTGGCCGAAGAAGTTCGGATACTGCACGACGATCATCGCCGTATCCTTGTCGAGCATGTCCACCAGATCCGGGATGGTCGCGCTGCCCTTGTCGCCCACGAATTTCATGCCGCTGCCCTGGTGATAGGTGCGGGCGACGGCGCGGTACATCGGGTTCACGCCGGGGCTGAGGATCACCTTGGTGCGCTTGCCGCGAAAGTGCGCGTTGGCCATCGTCACGGCTTCGGCCAGCGAGGTCGCGCCGTCGTAGTGGCTGGCGTTGGCGGCTTCCATGCCGGTCAGCGCGCACATCATGCTCTGGTACTCGAAGATTGCTTGCAGCGTGCCCTGGCTGAGTTCCGGCTGGTAGGGCGTGTAGGCGGTGTAGAATTCGCCGCGCAGCAGGATGTGATTGACCACGCTGGGGATGAAATGGTGATACGCCCCGGCGCCCAGGAAGATCGCGTACTCGCTGGCGGCGGCATTGGCTCCGGCCAACCCGCTCATTTCGGCGGCGACTTCCATCTCGCTCAGGCCCGCCGGGAGGTCCAGCTTAGGGAAGCGCTGCTCCGGGGGCACGGCGTCGAACAGGTCGTTCATCGACGCGACGCCAATCGCCTTGAGCATCGCCTCCCGATCTGCGTCCGTATGAGGAATATACGACATTGGTCTAGCTCCGCTTGTCTTTATAAAAGTTATGGATCGTCATCGAATTCGTAGGGGCAGAGCTTGCTCTGCCCAGGGCGCAGCAAGCTGACGCCCCTACGAAAAACACCCGCAAGAATCTACCTTAGCTGTTGCGCTTGTTGCAGTGCTCGATATACGCGGCGGCGTCCATCAGGCCGTTCAATTCCGCCGGGTTGCTGAGCTTGATCTCGACGATCCAGCCATTGCCAAAGGGGTCTTTGTTGATCGTTTCGGGCGCGTCTTCCAGCGCCGTGTTGACGGCGACGACTTCGCCATTGACCGGGGCATTCACGTCCGAGGCGGCCTTCACGCTCTCGACGGTGGCGAACGCCTCACCCTTGGTCAGGGCGCTGCCCGCTTCGATCTCGCTCAAATCCACGAACACGATGTCCGACAGTTGGTCCTGCGCATAATCGGTCAGCCCGATACGGGCGGTGTTGCCGGTCACGACGACCCATTCGTCGGTTTCGGTATATTTCGCATTTTCGGGAGTTTTCCAGAGAGCCATTGAAGAATGTCCTTTCGTAAAGCATCACAATCGAGCACCAACGAAAAAGAGGCAGACAGGACAAGCTGACTGTCTGCCTCTGTCATGTGGCCTGAGAGATTCGCCCACCGGATACGGTGAGGTTGCCCCATCGGCGCGTGAAAACGCTTTCCAGAGGATGCCCAACGATGGGTGTGTGAACCTGAGAGTTTCGCGGCGCGGCCAGTCACGCCCGCCGCTTGCCCCTTCGGTGGCCCGCGCTGCCAGGCAGCGTAGACTCTCTCCCCACACGCGGGATAGCCAAATTATATTATAATCCGGGGGGAAGTGTAATGGTAAATGTTCCGCTTTTCAGCATGGGGTTACGCTATGAGCTTGCGCCGAATCTGCACCTGGGTAGCTGTGATCGTGATGGTAGGGATGGCGCCTGCCGTGTGGGCCGCGCCGCCTGCCCAGACCGGGACGCCGATCCGCTATGGCGATACCGTGTCCGGCGAGATCACCGAAGATACGCCCTGCCAGGTGTACTGGTTCAACGGATCGGAAGGCGACCCGGTCACCATCGACATGGTGCGCACGTCCGGCACGCTGGACGGCGTGCTGGCGCTCTACCGGCGTGCTGGCAGCAACTTCACCGCGCAGCCGGTCGCCAGCAACGACGACGGCCCCAACGGCCTGCTCGACCCGCAGATCATCACCCGGCTGCCCGTCACGGACTGGTACAGCATCACGGCCTGCCGCTTGCAGCACGAGCAGATGCGCGTCACGACCGGGACCTACGATCTGACGCTGACGGGGACGGGCGTGCTGCCCAGCGCCCCGGTGGTCGAGGCGACGGCGACTCCGGTCACCAGCCTGACCGAGGGAATTCTGGCTGTGCCAAGCGGCGGCGGCGCGACTCCGGCGGTACCGACGCCCGCCGTGCCGCCCACGGCAATCTTCTCGGATTGGGGATCGGGCGAACCGGCGACGGCGATCCCGGCTTCCGGCACGGTGCTGACGCCGGTCATCGGCGGTGCTCTTTCGGTCGAGGGCAGCCTGGCCGAAAACCAGACCGCCGAATACCAGTTTTCTGTCCCCGCCGGGAGCGAAGTCCACGTGATCTGCGCCAGCACCACCGGGATGTTCGCCCCGCTGCTGCGCGTCGAGACTCCCGACGGCTCGCTGGTGGCGCTGGCCTCCTCCTCCGATCCGGTGGCCAGCCTGGCGCTGGGGTTCCGCGCGCCCTCCGATGCGCCCTTGACCTTGTTTGTCGCCCGCGGGGACAGCTCTGAGGCGGCAGCCTTCCGCCTTGAGATCGACGTCCTGGCTCTGGACGAAGCGAGCGCTGTGCCGACCGTGACGCCGACCGAATCCGGCAGCGCCGCCGTCCCGGCTTATCTGGCGCATCCGTGCCAGTCCGCACCCACGGGATTGACCACCAGCGATCACCTGCTCGACGTCTACACCGCCGCCGGAGACAGCTATAATCCCGGCGACCTGACGCCGACGACCACCTTCCGCTCGGACGACGATCTGAATGCCGTGTTCCAGGTGCAGCACGTCAGCGGCAGGGTCAACGTCGGCGGGGTGTTCTGCTCACCCGATGGCGCGGCGCATGATGGCGGATCGGGCGATTTCGAGAACGGCGGCCCCTATCTGGCCGGGCTGGACTGGGAAGCCGAGTCCACCCCCTGGGAGCCGGGACACTGGACGGTCGAGCTGTACGTCGATGGCACGCTCGAATTGGCGCTGGGTTTTGACGTAGAGTAGGGCTGGACACGTTCCGCCTGCCGCTTTTTCGACATCCCCGGCAGCATCCAGTAGAATGGTCCGGCGTGGTCGTCAGGTTCTGGGAAAAATCGGTGCGCAAAGATACTGGTATCTGGATCTTACTGTGTTTGGTGGTGGGGATTCTGATCGCGCTCTACCTGTCCTCTACGCCTGGTTCGGGGCGCCACGCGCCGATCATGCCCCTGGATGACACTTATATTCATTTTCAGTACGCCCGCCAGATGGCGACCGGCCACCCGTTTACCTACAACACCGGGGACGACCCCACCTCCGGCGGCACGAGTCTGCTCTATGTGCCTCTGCTGGCAGTGGGCTATGCGAGCGGGTTCAAGGGCCTATCCCTGGCCGAGTGGGCCTTAGGCATCGGAGTTCTGAGTTTTGTGCTCAGCGCGTGGCTGATCTACCTCTCGATCCGCGCGGCGGGCGGATCGCGGCTAATCGGCGTCCTGGTCATGCTCACCTTTGCGGTCAACGGCGCGTTTGTTTGGACGGCGCTGAGCGGCATGGAAACGATGCTGTTTGTGTGCAGCGTGCTGCTGTGCCTGTATGCCTATCAGAAGGAGTGGCAGCAGCGTGCCGCCTGGGCGGGGGTCCTGGTGGCGCTGGTGCGGCCCGAAGGAGCCTTCGTGGCCGGGACGTTAGCGGTGGCGCTGGCCTGGCGCGCCTGGCAGGGACGCCGCCGGATTCCGATCTGGGCGGCTTTTCCGATCCTTGCAGCAGGCGTCCAGCCCCTCTTGAACCTGGCCCTGACCGGCACGTGGGTCGCGACAGGTGCCCTGGCAAAATCGCAGTTCTACGATGTGACCGTCCCGTTCGGCGAGCAGGTGCACCGCGTATTCGACTTCTGGGTGCGCCTCTGGCGCGAGTTTTTGCAAGGCCGCGCGGCCTACGGCGATCCCTACATTCCTGGCCTGGTCATCTTGTTGAGCCTGATCATGGTCCTGGTTGGCGCGAACAAGAGCCGCAAGAAATTCGTGATTCACCCGGCGCTGCTGGCGGGAGTCTGGATGCTGCTGATGAGCGTATCCGTCTCCACACTGGAAACGGCTTTCTGGCACTACAAGCGTTATCAACTGCCCATTATGGCGCTGACCCTTCCGTTGGCGGGCTGGCTGCTGACGGCCCTGGCGCAGCGCCGCCGGGGGGCGTGGGCATCCGGGGCGCTGGCCGGGATTGCACTGCTGATCTCGCTCCACACCAACCTGATGTTTGTCGCGCTGTACCGCAATAACGTGCTGGTCACCACTCATTTGCAGTACACTATGGCCGAATGGATCAAGACCAATCTGCCGCCCGATGCGCGGGTGGGGGTGTTCGACGTCGGGATCGTGAGCTACATTGGCGACCGCCGCACTTATGACGTAGTGGGACTCACTACGCCCGGCACTGCTGAAGCCATGCGCGAGGGGCCGGGGGCAGTCTACGATACGATGGCGGATTATCCGGACCGCCCCGATTATTTCGCGCTCTATCGGACTCCCCGGCATCCCTCGACCATCTACCTGATGCGCACCAGCACCTGGAGTTGCGAGCTGGCCCGGTTCGAGGCCCCCGACGTGCCGAATACGACGTCGGCAGGACCCTTGCAGATCGTCGCTCAGGCGGACTGGTCCGGGGTGGACGCCGCCGCGCGAGTTCACCAGCCGGTGACGTTAACTTCGCTGACCGGCCTTCGGCAGATGGGAATGCTCGATGTGGGCGATCTCGTCGGCGAGCAGGATTACGGCTACACCTGGAGCAATCACGCCACCATCCCCGGCTTCTTGACGTCACTCGACAGCCTGCCCTATTACGCCTGCGCGGCGGAACCGTGTTCCATTACCGATGGGACGCGCGCCATCAACGGGGAAGAAAGATTTGCGCTGCCTCACGTCGGTGACGACGAAACTCTTGTGGTCGTGCTGCGCGTCCACGCTGCCGAGTCCGCCCGGCTGACCTACGGCTGTGGCAAACCGCAGGGCGTGCGCGTGGTGCCGGAAATTCCGGGTAATTGGGTGGAGATCGTGTTTCCGCTGTCAGGGAATACCCGCGATTTTTGCGTCAAGGCCAGCGGGACATACTATCCGGCCCGTTATTGGATTTACGCCGGGCACTTTGCGCCGGAGCCGTCCGTTGCCACTCCGCTGGCGACCTGGGATAAGCTGTCCCTGCTGGATTACACCGTCCAGCAGCGCGCCGATCAACTCACGCTTGATACGCGCTGGGCAGCGCAGGGTGGGGCGCAGGGCGATGGCAAGCTGTTCGTTCACCTTTACCGCGATCCGGATCAGCAGCCGGTGTCCCAGTGGGATGGCTACCTGGAAACGGTTGTGCCTCTGGCGAACCTGCTCCCCGGCGATTTTCAGCAGCAGGTCCAGCTCCCGCTGGTCGGTGTTCCGCCGGGCGACTATCTCCTGAGCCTGGGGTTTTACGACCGGGCCTCCGGGCAGCGTTACCCGGTTCAGGCCGCTCGTACCGACGCCGCAGGGGAGCGCGTGTTTCTCACGACGATCACCATTCACCCCTAGATCCCCCGGACGGGCATTCATACTCCCGAAGCACAGGACGTCTTTGTCTGCCTGCTGGCTGACCAGCGACAAAGGTGGGATCGCCAGCACGATAAAGGATAGAATGCAGGTCATCGCGCTTCTCGATGAGTTATTCCCGCCGAAAGAGTTAGCAGATGAGGACGAAAATGGCGGAGACGAAGACGAAAACGATTGACGACTACCTCTTGCTTCCGTACACCATCGAGGCGGTTCCCGATGAGGGGGCATGGTTTGTGCAGATCAAGGAACTGTCAGGTTGTATGACCGAAGTCGATACCTGGGAGGAGATCCTGCCCGCTATCGAGGAAGTCAAACGGCTCTGGATCGAACTCGCGCTGGAGCGAGGCCGACCTGTTCCAGAACCCCAACGCGCCGGGAGATGAATACGAAGACTCTGGTCTGCGCAGATGAGATCGGCTACACTTGGATCAGGCGATAATAGGGGATATGAGGTGTCACCATGATCGATATGAGGCTGAGCATCAGTCTTGATGATCTCCTTCAAGTGATCAATCGGCTTCCTCCCGAACAAAAACGTAGGGTGCGCCAACAATTGGATGATGAGTGGGCCGTTCGGTTGGGGCAGGCGGTGGATGCGATTCAAGCGGATTTACCTTCTGATGTCCGTGCGGATGAAGCGGAATCCGACATAGAGCGGGCCATCCGTGAAGTTCGGGGCCAATCCTGACCATGCTGCGCGTAGTATTGGACACCAATGTGCTGGTGAGTGCGGTCATCTTGCCCAACAGCACTCCGGCTGCCGTGCTTCGTTCCTGGCAAGCCGGGAGGTTTACCCTGGTCACGTGTCAGGACGCTCTCGACGAAGTGCTGCGACGCCCACACCTCGCGACAAAATACCACATAAGCGACACCAAACGGCAGGCGCTGCTCTGCGGTAACCGCCGACCCCAATGACGATCTTTTTATTGCATCTGCGGTTGAAGGAAGCGCGAAATATATCGTCAGCGGTGACAAGCATCTACTCAACCTCGGACGTTATCACGCGATCAGAATCATCACAGCGGCCTACTTTCTCCGCCTCATGACCCGCTGTGAGCGTATCTTCTCGCCGTGATCTATCACTTCACCCTGGGAACTCTTGCCAGCACGGTGCTGACCACCTCGTACACGTTCGTGTCCAGGTAATCGGCCACGTCCTCGACCGTGATCTGGCGCTCCCCCTGCCTGCCGATCAGCACGACCTCTTCGCCGATCTTCACGTCGTCGCCCAGCGGCGTCACGTCGGCGGCGGTCATGTCCATGCCGATCTGCCCGATCACCGGCGCATACTCGCCCCGGATCAGGACGTGTTTCCAGCGGGCGGGCGAGCGCCGGAAGCCGTCGCCATAGCCCACCGGCAGGATCGCGATGCGCTGCGTGGCGGAGGTGCGGTAGCTGCTGCCATAGCCGACCGCGCTGCCCGGCGGCAGGCGTTTCACCTGGGCCACGGTCGTCCGCCATTCCAGCACCGGCTTGAAGTCGGCTGGCAGCGGCGCCGCCAGGCTGGACGTCAGCCCGTACAGCGCGATCCCGGATCGGACCAGGTTGAAGCGTGCCTCCGCCATGTGGATCGCGGCGGCAGAGTTGGCGGCATGGATGTATTTGAAGCGGAAGCCCGCCGCCAGCAGCGGCTCGACCACGCCCTCGAAAGTCGCCACCTGGACGCGCGTGTATTCAAAGTTATGATCCGAGGCCGCCAGTTCGGTGTAGATCCCCTCGATTTCGAGATTCTTGAAGTTGCGCAGGCTGCGAAAAAAGAGCGTCACTTCCTCCGGCAGCAGGCCCAGCATCCCCAGGCCGGTGTCGATCACGACGTGCGCGCTGATGGTCGCTTTTTGATCGCGGGCGGCCCGGTCGAATGCGCGCGCCAGGTCGGCATCGTACAGGCTGATCGTCAGGTTGTGACGGATGATCTCGCGCGCCGCCCAGGCCGGGGTATAGCCCAGGATCAGGATCGGCGCCGCGATCCCCCCCGCGCGCAGCTCGATGGCCTCACTGAGCGAGGCCACGCCCAGCAGCGCCGCGCCATTGTTCAGCGCCGTCGTGCTGGCGGCGACCGCCCCGTGCCCGTAAGCGTTGGTCTTGACGACGGCCATCAGCGCCGTTTCGGAGCCAACGATCTCCTTGACGCGCCGCACATTGTACGCCATCGCTTCCAGGTCGATCCGCACCCACGAGGGCCGGTCCGGCTGCTCAATCGGGACGGCCTGGTGCACGCTGGTCTGCCGTACCAGGTGCGCGGTATCTTCCGGATTCGCCAGCAGCCGCTCGACCACGCGCTCCATGTGCGCGGAAGGTCCGCCCTTGACGAGCACGATGTCGTCCGGGCCGAGGTCGAGACTGGCGGCTTTGGCGGCGTCTTCGGCGCTGAAGGTGAGTGTGACGGCGCTGCGTTCCAGGTGATAGTCCAGGGCCGCGCGGCCTACTTCGGCGGCCAGATCGCCCTCGGTGATCAGGCGATCCACGACCTCGCTGATCCGCTGCCCGACCTGGATATGCGCCATGACCGTCGCGCTGGCGGGTTCGTCCATGTCACCCATCACGACGATGACGCGGCTTTGCTCCTCGCGCACGCTTTTCAGCCAGTCCAGCGCCGCCTGGACGCTGGCGGGATTGGCGCTAAAGCTGTCGTCGATCAACAAACTGCCGTTCAGGCCATCCAGCGGGTGCATCCGCCCCGGCAGCGGCTCCAGCTCGGTCAGCGCGTGCAGCCCCTCTTCCAGCGGAATCTGGTAGCTCATCCCGACCGCCAGGGCCGCCAGCGCGCTGTACAACTGGTGCGCGCCCAACAGTGGAATCCAGCGCCCCGGATAGCGTTCGCTCATGCGGCGCAGGTCGAACCCGGTTTTGTAGCGATCCACCAGGATGTTGTAGGCCAGCAGGTCCGACCCGAAGGCCGGTTCGGCCAGATCCAGGCCAACCGTCATCACCGCGGCCTGCGTTTCCGGCGCCAGCGCGCGTGCCAGGGGATCGTCGAAGTTCAGCACGGCCAGCCCTTCAGGGGGTAGGGCGCGCAGCAGTTCCCCGATTTCCTGGGCGACATTGTCCGGATTGCCCAACTGCTCGTGTGCCGTCTGTCCGATGGCGGTCACGACGCCGACCATCGGCTTGGTGGAAGATACCATGACCCCCATCTCGCCCGCCTGGCAGGCGCCGAATTCGAGGATCGCGATCTGGTAATCCTTGGTCAGCCGTCCCAGCGCCAGGGGCAGCCCGAATTTGCCCCGGATGCCGCCCGGATGGGTGTACACCTTGAAGTGTGTGCCGAGCACCTGGGCAATCGCGGCGGTCGTGGTCGTCTTGCCGACCGCCCCGGCTACCCCAACCACCGTCGTGCCGTATTTTTCCAGCACCAGCCTGGCCCAGCGGAGCAGGGCATCCTCGACGCTGCGCATCACGATTACCGTCAGTCCTTCGGTATCGAAGGTGGGCGGGTGCGTGCACATGATCCCCGTGGCGCCGTTGGCCACCGCGTCCGCCATCGTGTGATGGCCGTCGCCGCGCTCCGTCTTGAGGGCGACGTACAGTTTTCCGGCGCAGGATTCGCGCGCGTCGATGCTGAAGTCGCTGAAGATCTGGGCTTCGGCTTCTCCGAACAACTGGCCGTCGGCGGCTTCGAGAACGTCGTATAAGCTGATCATCGCGGACCACCCCTGGGATGCCTGACTGATGCCCGTAGTGTAGGATCACAGCCCCATTCGCGCTAGTGAGGGGAGGAGTAGGAAAAAGGTCCAGGGTCAAATTCGCCAAATTTTGACGGCCTGCTATAATGGTCACCTGAGTTGCCCAAGGAGACCCCGGTCAGGGGTCAGCACAGCCACCTGTAAACGCCATTATGCCGTTTGAATTTACGCTGGAATCGGAGACAGGCAAGGCCCGCGCAGGGGTGTTCCAGACGCCGCACGGTCCTTTGCTCACCCCCGTGTTTGCCCCGGTAGGAACGCAGGCGACCGTCAAAGCGGTCGAGCCGCGCGAACTGGTGGAACTGGGGGCGACACTCGTTCTGGCGAACACCTACCATCTCCACCTGCGGCCTGGCGACGAGCTGATCCGCGATCTGGGCGGCCTGCATTCCTTCATGGGGTGGTCCGGTCCGATCCTGACCGACTCCGGCGGTTTTCAGGTGTTCAGCCTGGGGGAACTCAACCAGATTGACTCCGACGGGGTGACCTTTCGCGATCACCTTGATGGCTCGCTGCGCCGCCTGACGCCGGAACGTTCGATCCAGATTCAGCATCACCTGGGGGCGGATGTGATCATGGCGTTCGACCAATGCCCGGCGCCTGATGACCGGGGCATGGTCCAGGCGGCCCTGGAGCGCACGCATCGCTGGCTGGCTCGCTCGGTCGAAGAGCACCACCGCAGCGGTGATCTGGCGCGCCAGGCTTTGTTCGGCATCGTGCAGGGCGGCATCTTCATGGACCTGCGCGAAGAGTCGGCTCAGGCCGTCTGTGCGCTGGACCTGCCGGGGTATGCTATCGGCGGGCTGGCGGTCGGCGAAACCAAAACCGAAATGTATGCTACTCTGGAACAAACCACACCACTGCTGCCTGCTCACAAGCCCCGCTATCTGATGGGCGTCGGCAGTCCCGAAGACCTGGTGCATGGCGTCGCACGCGGGGTCGATATCTTCGACTGCGTGCTGCCCACCCGCGTCGCGCGCAATGGGGCGGCGCTGACCCGGACGGGTCGGATCAATATGCGGAATCAACAATACGCCGCCGATCCGGGTCCGCTCGAAGCGGGCTGTACGTGCTACACCTGCACGCACTTCTCGCGCGCCTACATCCGCCACCTGGTCAAATCCTCTGAAATTCTGGCACACCAACTGCTCAGCTTGCATAACTTGCATCTTCTGCTCACGCTGATGCGTGAGATGCGTGCCGCCATTATCGACGGCACATTTGCTGGCTACGCCGCTGATTTCCTGGCGCACTACCGGCCTACCGGGGCGCATCAGGGGGAAGAGCGACAGCGCATCGCCAGCCTGTAACGGGACCGCCTCGGTTACGTGAAAGGGATGTGGATCTGCTGCAAGCGCTGATCCGGGGACCTGTGCAAGGAGCCGCCGAACGTTTGACGTTTTCTAGCTCCGCTCAGTGGGCGGGCTGTTTCAGCCCGGTCCTGCTGGGAGCGGCGCTATTGTATTTCTTCTGGCGCGACTGGCTGACGTGGTGGTGTGCCGAACTGTCCGCGCTGCGAATCTGCTTCACCCAAGACCCTGAAGTAAGTCTCCTGCGGCTGCTGGCAGCGGCAGGATTTCTGCTCGAAACCCCGCGCGTTAGTTCCCATCGAAGGTTATCCGCCGCCGTGCGGCGTGTTCAGCGGGTAAGCCCGGCCAGTCCTCAGGCTGCCGACCGGACTTCGAGCAATCCGAACGTTGGTAGTATTTGGTTTGAAAACCTGGCCCAGGTAGGGGCAGTCCGTCGGGGTCACCGGCGGAGGTGGTGGGGTCCGGCTGCCGGGCCAGGGTATTGGGAGAAGGAACCGCGCCGCGTTCGACGGCGAGGATTCGCAGGATGGTTTAGCGCGCTGAGTCTGCTGGTGGCCCTCTTGCTTTGAGAGGGGACAGGTGAAGCGGGCCAAACGTACCATCGTGATCCTGAGCCTGGCCGCCCTGGCGAGCTGTCGCGGGCCGTCGGCACTGCCTACGGCTACGCCGCAGATCGTCCCGGTGCGCATCCTGGCGACGACGGGGACCTATCCGCTGCTGCAAGATTTCGCCGCATCCTATTCATCACCGGGCACGCTGCTGGTGGTGACCGGGACGGTGGCGAACTGGCAGACGGTGTATGCCGCGCTGCAAGCCGGTCAGGCGCCGTTTGCGCTGACCAGCTATCTGCCGCCCGGCCTGTCGCTGTGGGCTGCCGAGGTGGCGCGGGATGGCATTGTGATCGTCGTCCATCCAGGCAGCCAGATCCCGGCGCTGACTCTGGACGATCTCCGGCGGGTGTTTCAGGGAGGGGTGACGTCCTGGGCCGAGTTGGGCGGGCCGGATCTGCCCGTGACCGTGGTCAGCCGCGAAGCCGGGGCCGATACCCGGTTGGCGTTCGAGAACCTGGTCATGGCGGGCTGGCCGACCTCGCCGGGTGCGGAACTGGCGCTGTCCAGCCAGGGCGTGATCCAGCGAGTCGCGCACGAGCCGGGAGCTATCGGCTATGTCAGCCTGTCCGCTCTGGATACCCAGGTGAGTGCCGTCCCGCTGGCGGCCCAGCCGGGCAGTCTGCCGGTGCTGCCCTCGCAGGCGACCGTTAGCGATCGGAGCTATCCGCTGAGCGTTCCGATCCTGGTGGTGGGGCCGACCCCGCCCGCTGCCGACAGCCTGTACCACCAGTGGTTCGCGTGGATGCAAAGCCGCGCGGGGCAAGCCGTCGCCGGGCAGCATTACGGGACACTGCTGCCTTGAGATCGCCAGAACGGAAGCTGACAGAAGGAGGAATTGTATAAAATTATTTTGCCTCTTAGCTGCAAGGACAAGAAGTTTGGAATATAATAGAACTTGTCACACAAGGGTGTTGTTTCGACGCCACGCATCGCGACAATTTTAGCAGCACACAAGGATTGGAGAAAAACATGAAAAAGTTCGTCGTCGTTTTATTGATCGTTCTGGCTATGACGGCTGTCGGCGCCTTTGGTGTCGCATCTGCCCAGGGAGATGGGACCAGCCTCAAAGCCATTTCTGGCGATCCCGTAACGATTTATGCTGAACCTGCTGAAGGGGCGGAAGTTGTCGCAGAGCTTGCGCCCAGCACGGAGATGACGGTGGTCGCGGCGGACGAGTCCGGGGCCTGGCTGCAAGTTTCCGCTGCCGATGGCGATGGCTGGGTGATGGCGGACGCGGTTGTCGTGCTGGACCTGCCGCTCCTGACCCCCAAGTCGGTCGTCAACAACGCGCGTACCGGCGCAACCGGTTTGTTTGTGGCTCCTGAGATCGGTGCCGATATCATCACCAGCCTGGACAATGGCGTGGTCGGCACGGTCCTGGGGACGTTTGGTGAATTTGCTTACGTCGAGACTCCCTACGGCAAGGGCTGGTCCATCGCGACCGCCTGGGCACCGCTGCCCGATGGATCGAGCGCGGAAGTCGTCACGCTGGCGCGCAATCCCGAACTGGGCGTGTTTGCCGAGCCGAAGATCGGCGCGGACATCGTCGAAACCGTGGCCAACGGCGCGGTCGTCTACTGGCTGGGCGCTCCGGATGGCGAGTTCGTCGAAGTGCTGCTGAGCGATGGCGCGCAGGGTTATGCGATTGCGTCGAGCTTCCAGCCGCTGTCCGGCGTGATGGTGGATGGCATCGGAGCCGCGCGTTCGAGCGCCGCGCTCTTCGACAAGCCCGATTTCGGTGGCAACGTGATCGCGACCCTGGAGCCCGGCACGCCGCTGGTCTTCGTCGAAGCCGTCGATGATTTCTGGTACGAAGTCTACCACCCGCTGTACGGGATGGGCTACGTGCTGGTGCAGAAACTTGGCCCGCGCTACACCGTCGCGACCGTCCAGGTCGATGGCGCCATTGTCCGCGCTGGCCCGAACGACAACCTGTACAACGCTATCGCCAATCTGCCGGCGGGGACGAAAGTCCTGGTCAAGGGCGTCAGCGAGACCGGGTCCTGGATTCAGGTGGCGCTGCCCTTCAGCGAAGTCGATTGGCCGTACTACGGCGTCGGCGGCTGGATACGCGACTTCCTGTTCGTCGATGGCAATGGCAACACTGACCTCGACACCAGCATCCTGTCGGTGACCGAATAACCGGCGCTCTCGATCCCTATCTAAGATGAACGGCCCGGCCTGCCTTGTGCGGGCCGGACTGTTTTTCGGCCTGGTGCAAATCCTATGCTGAAGCTGCTCACTCTCGTTGGATCGACTCTGCTGATCCTGTTCCAGGGTACCGGCTTTCCGCGCACGGTGACGGACCCGACCGGCGCGGCAGTGACGATTCCGGCCCGCCCGCAGTGGATCGCCGTGATCGAGGGTGATCCGATCCTGGACCGGTTGGCGGGTGATGATCTATACCGGGTCGATCCCGCCGGGACGGTTGCGTGGAACGGGGTAGGGCTGCTCATCCTGCCCGATCTGTACGCCACCGCCTACCCGGCGCTGATCGACTCCGCGGCAGCGGCGGGCGTCCCCGTGTTTCGCACCATCCCGATCACCAGCCTGGACGGCTGGCGGCAGGCCGTCACGCAGATCGGCTGGGCGACCGGGCGCGAGGATCGTGCCGCGCGGCTGATCGGCAGGCTGGACGGCGTGCTGGCACTGGTCCACGCCGTAACTCGCGGCGCAGCGCCGGTGCGCGCGGTCGTGCTCACCCCGGAGGGCTATACCTTCGGGCGCGGCACGCTGATCACCGATCTGATCGCCGCCGCGGGGGGGATCAACGCCGTGGCCGAGGCCGGTTACGCCGACTACCGCCAGATCGACGATCCGGCCTTGCGCGCGCTGGCGCCCGATGTGCTGCTGCTCACGCCCGCCTGGACCGACTCCGCCGCTGCCGCGCTGGCCGACGCCTTCCCCGGTGTGCGCGTCCACCGCCTGCCGTTTTCTCCGACCCGGCCCCACGATCCGGCCCTGGCCGTGCTGCGCCTGTTTTTCCTCCTGCGCGCTGCCTGATTCGACTTCACCCCTACTGATCCTTGCAGAATAAACTAAAGTCCGCGAGACAGCACCCCCACCCCGCCTCCCCCGTGCACGGGGGAGGCGCAGGAGGGGGTGTATTGCAGTACGTCCAATAGGCGTCTGCTCTCCTCTCAATGGGAAAAAACCGGCCTCACCCCTAACCCCTCTCCATCAGAGAACGACGGAGAGGGGAATCAGAGCCTCGGTTTTCTCCCCCTCTCCATTGTGCTTTTGAATGGAGAGGGGGTTGGGGGGTGAGGCCGGTCAGCTTGCCGGGAGAGGGGCTTGAACCACCGCCAGGACCAAAGTACCCCCGAAACTCACCGCAACTTTTGGTCTCCGGTCCAGTCGATCTATCCAGACGCCCACGCTGGATCATGGTGGGCGGCGATACCAGATCAACAACAGGAGGCACACATCATGATGAAAGTAGCACACCGTAACTCCCGCCTGTGGATCGGTCTTATCCTGGCCTTCGCAGTCCTGTGGATCGCGCCGCACGCCTTCGCGCAGGACAGCACCCACGAGGTCGAGTTAGTCGGCCCAATTGAGGCGATCAGCGGCTCGACCCTGACCGTCAACGGCCTCACGATTGACGTGTCCGGCGCCGAAATCAACGTGGCGCTGGCCGTAGGCACTGAAGTCCACGTCGAAGGCGAGCTGCTCGACGATGGCACGGTAGCCGCCTACGAAGTCGGCCCGGTCGAAGACGGTGTTCTGCCGGGTGAAGTCGAGATGCACGGCACGCTGGCCAGCCTGGATGCGGCGACGGCTGTCGTCAGCGGCCTGACGTTCGACGTGTCCGGTGCCGAGGTGGAAGACGGCCTGGCGGTCGGGGATTTGGTCGTCGTCCATGCCAGCCTGTCCGACACCGGCACCTGGATCGCGCGCGAAATCTCGTCCGAGGACGAGACCAGCGTCGGGGACGACTCCTCCGGCGACGATGCGCGCGATGACTCGTCGGATGACTCCGTGGACGATTCCTCAAGCGACGACAGCCAGGATGAATCCGAGGACTTCGAGATCGTGGGCACGCTGGATCAGATCGGCGACGGCTTCATCGTCGTCTCCGGCCAGCAGATCGACACGACCGGGGCCGAAGTGTCCGACACCCTGGTGCTGGGCATGTTGGTGAAAGTGCACGTCAGCCTGGTGGATGGCGCGTTGGTCGCGTCCGAAGTCAAGCCTACCCTGGCCAGCGACGACAGCATGGACGACTCTAGTGACGATTCCGCCGATGATTCGTCCGACGATTCCGCCGACGACAGCGGCGGCGATTCCGCGGACGACTCTAGCAGCGACGCCTGCCTGTTCGAAGTCGAAGCCAACTCGGCCAACCTGCGCAGCGGTCCCGGCGTCGGCTATGACGTGCTCGGTTTCGCCCTGGAAGGCGACCGACTGGCCGTGACCGCCCTGCACACCAGCGGCGAATGGGTCCAGGTCGAGGCGGGCGGCGGCGGCGCGTGGATTTCGCTCTCCACCGGCTCGTTGGAACACGCCGAGCTGTGCGCGGGGCTGCCCGTGTCCGACCTGACCTTCCTGGGATCGGACACGAGCGTAGGCGATGACTCCGGCCAT
Organism: uncultured Anaerolineaceae bacterium; assembly: GCA_964427955.1. Classification (GTDB taxonomy): domain Bacteria; phylum Chloroflexota; class Anaerolineae; order Aggregatilineales; family Aggregatilineaceae; genus JACRBK01. Next base: position 14,263 of record CAYRWY010000020.1, on the reverse strand, counting down.
GACGGCAGCGACGATTCGTCCGAAGTGGATGACTCCGGCGACGATTCGAGCGACGACTCATCCGAAGTGGATGACTCCGGCCACGATTCGTCCGACGACTCCGGTGGCGACTCGGGTGACGATTCGTCGGACGACTCCGGCGACGATTCGGGCGGTCACGGCGGGGACGATGCCCCGCTGATGGGCTAAGCGTGGGCTTTCCGGGCGGGGGAGGAGCCGGGGTGCTCCCTCCCCGCCACCCTGGGCGGCCCCCCCAAGGTGGCCTATAATTACCCTATCGACCACCGTCTGAACGAGCGAACTCATGCTGCCGATTGGGTTACTGATTTTCCTGGCTTTGCCGGATCTCCCCGCTGAAGATCGCCTGTTGGACCGGGCGCGCCGAGGGGATCGCAAAGCCGTGGCTCAGCTCTACGAGAGTTTCTTCGACCCGGTGTACCAGTTCATTCGCTGGCGGGTGAGCGACACCCACGTGGCCGAGGATCTGACGAGCGAAGTCTTTATCCGGTTCCTGGGCGCTCTGCAAGGTCCGAATGCACCGCGCCAGACGGTCCGCGGCTGGTTGTTCCGCGTGGCGCGCAACGTGCTGCACGATCATTATCATCAGCCGCACGCCCTGGGCGACCTGGACGACGATCTCCCGGCCCCGGCGGATACCGAGGCCGAGCCGCTTTTGCTGCAAACCCTGGAAGCAGAGCGCGTCCGCTCGGTGCTGGGCATGTTGGCCACCGATCAGCAGGAAGTGCTGATCCTGCGCTTCGGGCAAATGTTGAGCTTGCAAGCTACGGCGGAAAGTATGGGCAAGAGTGTGAGCGCGATCAAATCGCTCCAGTTCCGAGCCATCGACACCCTGCGCCGGTTGTTGGGAGAAGGTGAGCCGCAGCATGAATCCGTCTGATTGGATCAGCCTGGACGATGCCTTCGACGACTGCGTGAACCGGCTGCACGCCGGGCAAAGCGTGGATGACTGCCTGCGCGCCTATCCCCAACACGCGGTGGTGCTGCGCGGGCTGTTGGATATGGCCCGGCGGGTGCGGCAGGCCAACCCTCCCGTCCCGGCAGGGGCGCGAGCGCGCGTCTGGGCCCAGGTCGCGCCCTCGGTGAAGCTCCGGCGAGCGGCCTATTCCTGGCCCGCGCGGGTGGCATTAGTTGCCTCGGTGGCGCTGGTCGTGCTGGTCCTGGTGCTGCTCGCCCGGCGCGACGACGATCCCGATCACCCGCTGACGGTGATCCCGCTGGCGACGAGCACCGCCACCCTATCCGAAACCTCGACGGTCACTGTGACGGCGACCGCGACCCCGTCTCTGACGCCGACCGTGTCGATCACGCCGACGTTGTCGCTCGCCGTCTCGCCCAGCAGCACACCCACTCCCGTGCCGACCGTGTTTGCCACGCCCGACCTGGTCTGCCTGTTCACCGTGGAAGCCAGCTCGGTCAACCTGCGCCACGGGCCAGGCACCGGCTACGGCGTCGCGGCTTACGGCTTCTCCGGCGATCAATTCCCGGTCACGGCCCGTCACAGCAGCGGCCTGTGGTTCCAGGTGACGGTTAGCGGGGCTGAGGTGTGGGTCTCGGCGGGGGTAGGGGCCTTGTCCGGCGACTGCGCGGCGCTGCCGGTCTCGACGCTGAGCCTGCAAGACGGCGGCCAACCGGGGGTCACTGCGACCAGCGTGCCGGGCGGTGCGGAGGATGGCGGCGGATCGGCGACCGAAGTCGGCGACGATGCGGGCGATTCGCTGGACGACTCTGCCGACGATCACGGCGGCGATTCCGGCCACGACGGCCAGGACGATTCCGGGAGTGACGACTCCGGCGACGAGAGCGACTGATCGGCGGCAGCGCACGCTCGTCCTCAAGACTGGTCGTGTCAGCGGTTACTGATCCTTGCCCTGGTTGCTAGATTTCCTGTGGGGAGATTAACCTCACCCCTGGCCCCTCTCCAAGTCTGGAGAGGGGACTTGCCCGTGCCCCCCCCCTCGCCGCCCTCGGCTATGCGTTACCCACAAATAGCCCTCACCCCTGGCCCCTCTCCCATCGTTGAGGGGTCAGGGGTGAGGGCCATTTGTGGTGAAACTCTCTTCTCAGTCCGCCACTGGCACCCCGTCACACTCGCCCAGCAGGTCGATGGTCGTGATCTCGCCGGACACCCAGCCGATCTGACCCTCGTCGCTGATCTGCCACCACGTCCCCTCGGGGTTTTTCGCCGTGATCGGGAAGTGATCGTTGGGCGTGGCGACGTCGAGCACGTCGTAGGCGGTGCCCGGCCCGATCCGGATATTCACTTCCGCGCGGAACCGCACCCAGCACGCCGAAATCTGCGACTCCGCCGGGGAGAGCAGCGGCGCGGGCGCGAGTTCGTCCTCGGCGAACCCGATCACGCACGAGCGGTAATCCATCCCCACTTCGACTCGGAAATCGACCGCCCGGTTAGGATCGGGCACGCGCACCACCTGGGCATCCTCGACCCGCAGCACGCGCTGCAAATCGGGCAGCGGGCTGCCCTTCGTTTGCCCGGTGTAATCGTAGATCACCGTATCCTGGCGTTGGATGTCGGCGATCTGGTCCAGGGGGCGCGGCGTGAAGCCTTCCCAGGCCAGCCGGTCGGCGGCGACCAGGGCGTAACCTGCCGCGTACCACGACGCGTCGGCAATATCGACCGTCACGCGCGCCCGGCCCAGCCGGTTGCCGGTGGGCGGCGTCAAAAAGTCCTGGAGCATCGGCATCAACTGGGTGCGATCCGGGATCAGCACTTCACGGCCATCGCCCGGCGTGTAGACGTCGATGTAGTGGACGCCAATCGTCCCGCTGTAGCGGGCGACGTGCGCCGGGTCCAGCGTGGACGCCAGCGGTACCAGGCTCAGCATATCGTCCAGGGTCAGGTCAGTATCGACCACCGCGCTGACCTGCGGCCACAGGTCGGCCACCTGCGTCAGCAGCCCGTTCCGGCGGGCCTGCTGCCAGATCGCGCGCAGGGCGTCCATCTGCCGCCGCCCGCGATCCAGGTCGTCGCTGGAATGGCGGCTGCGCACGTACCACAGCGCCATGTAGGGCGATAGATGCTGCCGCCCGACGCCCAGCGTGTACATTTCCCAGCTTTCTTCCAGCGCCGGATCGAACTCCGGGTCTTTCAGCCGCCAGTCGCGCAGCGCGCAGTCCACGCTGACGTCCAGCCCGCCCATCTCTTCGATCAGCTTCATGAAGCCGGTGAAGTTCACCCGCGCGTAGTGATCGAGTTCGATCCCGAAGTTGTAGCGAAAGGTATCTTTCAGCCGCCCGAAGCCGCCGCCCGGATAGTCGTCCATGAAGCCGCGCGCATAGACGGTGTTGATCAGATCCATCGTGTAATTCGGGATGTAGACCCACGTTGCGCGGGGGATGTGCCACATCGCTACCGTGCCCGCGGCCCGGTTGATCGACACCAGGATCATGACATCGGTGCGGCGGTAATAGTCGTCGGTCGAATCGCTGCCCAGCACCAGGATATTCTCGATGGCGCTGTTGTCCACGTCGATCATCGGCACGGGTTCCGGGATCGGCAGCGCGGGCGGTTCGGCGGGCGGGGTATACGTCCCCTCGAAGGGGTAGGTCGGCGTCGGCGTATGCGGCGGCGCGGCGAGCGTCGGCAGCGCTGCACCGGCTCCGGCAGTGATGCCCAGCACGAGGACCAACAGGGCGATGAGCAAGGCGCGCAGTGCATGAGTAGATTGGTTCATCAGGTGATTTTTCCCCACAAAGCAGACTCTAGCAGGGTGAGTGTAAATCACCCACGGGGGACGGGGAAAGATCGTCTGCCCTATGTTATCCCACCGGATTCCATCCGAGCAGGCAGAAGGACAGGCCCCACAGCACCGGCCCGCTGATCAGCCAGGTCCAGCGCGCCAGCCCGGCGAAGGCGGTGATCCGCCACGTCACGCGCTGGCCGGGAGCGCCGAACACCCGCCGGTACCAGATCAGCACGGCGAAAATGTTGGAGGCGGTGTAGCGGTCGATGGCGTGCGCCTGGCCGCTGGCGAGCATCAGGATCAACATGCTCCACACGCCCACGCGCCAGGACAGCGGGATCGGGATGTGTTCGCCGCCCGGCCAGCGCGGCGGCAGGTGGCTGACGCTGAGCGCCAGCGCGAAGATCACGCCCGCCAGCTCGATCACCCGCTGCACGGTCAGCATGTCCACCGGCCCGGCGCGGCGCAGCAGATCGAAATACGACTGGTAGACGTGCGCGAAGGAAGCCAGGCTCCAGGGATCGAACTCGTGCCACCACAGCGAGCGCTGCACCATCAGCACGAAGTAGGGATAAGTCCCGCTGGTGCGGTAGACCCACCACACCGTGCCGAGCACGATCCCGATCCCGCCCAGCGCCGCCCCCCACGCCGGATTGTCGTCGGCGAAGAACTTAAAAGCCGTTGAACGCAGAGATCGCAGAGAAAAGACTTGAGAAATCTTTCCTGTTTTTCTCTGATCTTTTCTCTTGTTTTCCTCTGTGATCTCTGTGGTGAAATGCTCTTTCGTAAGCGCAATTCCCCACACGCCCAGCGCGGGGACGAGCGCCAGCCCGTTCGGCTTCGCCAGCCCGACCAGCACCCCGGCGACCAGCGCCGCGATCCCCGCCCGGCGCGGATACCGCTCGCCCTGGCCGACGATCCAGACCAGCAGCGCCGACAGCGCCAGGAAGAACGTGTCCGCCTCGCCGATGTACAGCCACGCGCCGAAGGGGATCACCGCCAGGATCAGCAGTCGCCAGCGCCGCCGCTCGCCCGTCAGCGCCGCGACCAGCGGGATCACGGCCAGCAGCGCGATCCCGTTCACCGTGCGCGCGCTGCACGCCCCGCCGCCCAGCCGGATCACCAGGTCCGCCGCGCGAGGGAACAGCGGCCACCAGCTATGATCGTCCAGTTCGGTGTAGTGGGGAGGGCCGAGCCAGCGCGTGTAGTCGGTATAGCCATCGACCGCGATGCGCATGTAATTTCGGGCGTCGCCCGCCCAGTAGCACGTTCCGGGCAGGCGGCCATAGCGGGGGTCCTGCTGGGTCATACGCCAGTCGAAGGCGGCGTCGATCAGCCGCGTTCCAGCCAGCAGCGCGAGCAGCAGCGCCGCTTCGAGCGCCAGCCAGGCCAGAAGGCGTCTCCCCGAGGCTCGCATGGCGGAGGCGTCAGGCGCGCTTACCTACGGTCGCGGCGTAGATCACGAACTGCTCCTCGCTGTCCAGGTTGAGCACGCGGTTCAGCGCGTCGTCGTCATACGCCCCAATCGCGCACACGCCGCAGTCGATCACCTGCGCTGCCAGGTAGAGATTCTGGCAGACGTGCCCGGCGTCCAGGTGCAGGTAGCGGTAGCCGCGCTCGCCATAGCGCCACGTCATCCGCTGCGCCACGGCTACCCAAAAGAAGGTGACCGCACTGCGGGCGACCTGTTCCTGGTTCAGGCAGGCGCGGGTGAGGCGCGGCGTGAGATCCTGGTTCTCGCCCAGGTCCAGCCGCTGGAGCTGGTGATCGAGCGCCAGAAAACGGTACACGCCGGGGTCCAGTTCGTCCACCGCATTGACCAGGAGGTAAGTCTCGAAGGCATGGCGCGCGCCCGCCGACGGGACGGTGCGCACCGTGGCCAGCGCCTCGCGGACCGTCTTGACCCCCTGGGTGCACCACAGCAGGTGCGACAGTTCCAGCAGCGACAGCGGGGTGGGGGGATAGTTGCGGACGGTCCGGCGTTCCTCGATCAGGTCACGCAGGTTGACCGGTTCGAGAGCGAGTTCCTCCGGGTTCGGCAGCGCCAGGATCTCCTGCCGGCTGTCGGCGGGCAGTTCCAGGGGAGGCTGTGGCAGCCCTTTCTGCTGGTCGGAGGGTTCCATGTGTTGGTATTTGGTTTCCAGCATGAATTCTCGACCGATACCTCTAATCAACATGGTGGTTCATTCCTTTAGAGTCGTGATGGCAGTATGACGATGATTGTATCCGAAAAAGGGATTCACGGCTTTCACAATTGGCCATTTGTTGTTAAGGTAGAATATATAACTGTGAAAGCCGGAACGAAGAGCGATTGTAGGTTCAGTATGTCTGGCGGTCTGGCGCCGGATCTCGCTCCACCGGGAACTGCACCTCGGTCACGAACGCTGCCGGATCGATCCCCTGGCCGGGGCCGTGCAGAAACAGGTTGCGGTTGGGGCCGGTCACGCGGTACTGGTGGGCGGCCATGAACTTCATCAGCGCCGCGTAGGACGCGCCGATCTGCTCGTATGGCCCGCGGTAGATCGTGCTCAGCATGATCTCGACGGCGGGCAGTTCGAACACCTTCACCCGTTCGCTGTCCGGCAGATCGCGATCCACCGGCGCGGCGAACGTCATCTCCACGTCGCGCTCGCGGTAGCCTTCGTCGTGGTAGAGCATGATCCAGGGGTAGGCGGCGTAGGGGTCCAGGCCGTGCTCCGCGAAGTAGCAGAACAGCGCGCTGAACAAGATCGCCCCGTCCGCATAGGTGCGCGCGACCTCGCGAATCCCGGCCACGCGCTGCGCCGGAACCGACTTGATCACCACGTCGTACTCGGACACTTCGCCCTCGCGCTCGATCTGCCGCAGCCGCGCCTCGACACGGGCCAGCCGGGCCTGATCCTCGGCTACCTGCCGGGCAATCTCGGCCTGCTTCTCGCGCAGCAGGGCCTGCATCTGGTCCGCCGCCAGATCGGTTTTCAGCAGGTCGGCGATCTGGTCCAGCGACAGCCCCAGGTCCTTCAGCGCCAGGATGCGGTTCAGCCGCGGGAGCTGATCCGCCGTGTAGTAACGGTAATTCGTGAAGCGGTCGATCTGCGCCGGTTTGAGCAGCCCGATCTCGTCGTAATAGCGCAGCGTCTTGATCGAGACCTGCGTCAGCCGCGAAAAGTCGCCAATTTTGAACATGTTATTGGATCGTGACCGTCCCTAACACCTGATACTCGGCGTCGTCCCCCGTATGCAGGATCGCGCCGTCCCACCACGTATACAGCTTGACCGCGACGGTGTACTCGCCGGGCGGCAGATCGCTGGTTTTCAGCGCGTGCGTGTCGAACACGAAGTCGCCCGCCTGCCAACCGGAGGTCGGCGCGTGGCCGTTAGCGGGATAGCTGTCGTGCTGGGTGCGCAGCACGCCGGACGAGTCGAGCAGGAAGACCGAGACGCTGTAGTCGGCGGGCGGTTGAGCTTCGGCGCCCCACCACAGGAAGACGGTCAGCGGATCGCCGCGCTTGACCTGCGGCGACCAGGCGTCGCGGCGCAGCGTGATCGCGTCGCCCCAGCGGGCGATCACCGTTTGCAGCGCCGACGTCCGGTCATAGCGATAGGCGTAGATCGGGTAGCCGTGATGGGAGTAGGCGAGCGTCCCGGTGCGGACGAAGCCTGCCGCGCCCAGCACGTCGAAGATGTCATGCTTCTTGGCGGGATCGCCCCAGTAGGCCAGCCACAGCCCGTCCGTCGGCGCGATGATGCGTTGCAGGTGCGGGATGAAATCGCCCCGGTAACGCTTGCGCAGGTCGTAGAGCGATACCGCCAGTTCCTTGCCCTCGGCTTGCTCCGGGAGCCAATCGACGACGGTGTGAATATTCTCCGGCAGATCGAGCGAGAAGTGGTACCACGCGGCGGCGTGCTCGCCTTCCACGTCCAGCAGCACCGGCTCGCCGCCGGGATATTCCGCGGTGACGTCCGCCGCCATCTCCCGCCAGGGCGGTTTGACGTAGTAGGCGCTCGTGATCAGCAGTTCGTTGGCGATCACGAACGCGGCGATCCACAGCGCGCCGTAGCGCTCGAAGGCCGTGAAGCCGAACCCGGCCAGCAGCGCGATGGCGGGCATGATCACCGAGATGTTGCGATCCGTCAGCAGCGGGAAGCGGCTGTGCAGCGCCGCCGTCAGGATCACCGGCACGGCGAACCACAGCGCCGCCAGCAGCGCCATCGACTGCCGCCGGTCGCGCGGTTGTCGCCGCATCACGCCGGGCACGCGTTCGCTGAGCGGCCCGATCCAGCCTGCCAGCGCCAGCAGGGCGTACAGCGCCACCGGCTTGCCGAACGATTCGGTGGCGAGATAGTCCAGGGTGTGGCGGTTGAAGGCCATCCCGTGGATGTTCAGCACTTCGCTGTCCACCGGGGTGATCACGAACTGGTGCACGGCCACCGGCAGCCACGGCGCGAAGGCCAGCCCGATCAGCGCGTTCAGCGCGAGGAAGTGTTTCCACTGCCGCCGGTCGCGCATCGTCAGGGCGGCGTGCGCCAGGATCGCCAGGTTGACCATGAAGCAGTAGTAATGCAGGTACAGCCCGAAGATGCTCGTCGCCACGAACCAGAAGGCGTAGCCCCGGCGTAACCCCACCCCCGTCCCCTCCCCGTGCACGGGGAGGGGAGTAAGGGGAGGGGTGTTCAGCCACATCACATAACTATACGCGATGGCGATCATGGTGAAATACACCATCGGGTAATCGCGCACTTCCTGCGCCAGCACGGTCTGCTTGTCCATCAGCGCCAGCGCCAGCGCCGCCCCGACGCCCGCCGCCGGGTTGAACATGGCGCGGCCCAGCCGGTAGATCAGCGCGACACCGCCGATGGAAAACAGGATCGTGATCCAGCGCAGCCCCAGCACCGTCGGCCCGGCTACGAGGTCCCACAGCCGCAGCAGGACGGAGTAGGTCGGGCCATGATGGTCCGCGACCATCGTCAGGGTGAGATCGCGCAGCGAATCCCCGCGCGCCAGCCAGATCGACCAGCCCTCATCGCCCCACAGGCCCTGGTCGTTCAGACCGTGGATGCGTTGATAGGCCGCCAGCAGCAGCACGGCGGTCATGGCCAACAGGGTCCAGCGGGGTTTGAAGGAAGCACTAGGTAGGGTCATGAGCGGCAATTCTACCGCATCGTCCCGCACGCCAAAAAAAGCGCCCGTGTCGGATGACCGGGCGCCTGGAAGTCAATGCTAAGTGGGCGGAGATTACTTGCCCAAACGGAGGACGTTGGTCGCCTGCGGGCCTTTGGGGCCAGCGGTGATTTCGAACTCTACGCGGTCGCCCTCGGCCAGTTCACGGTAGCCGGAGCTTTGGATGGCGCTGTAGTGCACGAACACATCCGGGCCGCCTTCACGCTGGATAAAGCCATAGCCTTTTTGAGAATTGAACCACTTCACAGTGCCGCTGATACGAGCAGTCATTTGGGGAGACTCCTTCCCACCAAAAAGAGAGGATACAAGGCGCGTGGGGATGGAGTTGCTTTACGAAAAAACACCAACGCGAATGAGCTTCTCACTCGCGCCGGGTATAACCTATTCCGGTAATGCGAACAACCTTCTCCACTACGAAGTAAATTGTAATGGAATCGCCAGGGACTGTCAAGCACCCTCGGCCCCTCAGTCCACGTGGGGCGCACCGGGGGCTACAGCGTGATCTCCAGGATGGCCTCGGCGATGCCGCGCAGTTGGTCGGTCCCCATCTGGGACAGCTTCATGGCCAGCTCGATGTACGGCTGGTTGACCGGTGCCGACACGAAATGGCGCACGTTTTCCGGCAGCGCGCTGAAGTGCTTCAGATCCTCCTGCAAGATCAAGAAGGTGCCGATCCGGTTGCCGTTTTCGAGGAAATAGGACAGGTTTACCCCGCACGCGCTCGCCAGCGAGATCAGGATCGGCGTCGGGATCGGGCGTTGGCCCAGCTCGTAAGCATTGATATTGCTGACCGAGCACCCGGCGGCGGTCGCCAGTTGGTCCGGCGTCAGGTTGCGCTGTTGGCGGATCGAGCGCAGCAGCGCCCCGATCACCC
>CAYRWY010000020.1:0-4406 GCA_964427955.1 uncultured Anaerolineaceae bacterium | reverse complement strand
TCCGGCGTCAGGTTGCGCTGTTGGCGGATCGAGCGCAGCAGCGCCCCGATCACCCGGCTGCGCAGCAGGACGTACTCCTCGGCATCGACCGGGCGGTGCTGCTCCTGCCGGAGCGTGACTTCGGTGCCCCAGAAGTGGCTGATCGGCACGCCGACCTGGTAGGCCAGCAGTTCCAACTGGGGCAGGCTGGGCACACCCCGGCCAAGCTCCCACTCTTCGAGCGCCTGCGGCGTGATGCCGAGTTGGGAAGCGCATTGTTCGGAGCTTTGTTCCGCCGCCAGCCGCGCGTCCCGGATCAAGACGCCGAGAATGCGCGCGCGCACCAGGTGCAGCTCTTCGAAATCGCGCGGCCCTTCCTCTTTTTTGCCCTTTTTGCCCAACTGCTTGTGCATCCGGGCGGCGACATTGGCGAATTCATCCACACTCATCATAACCTCCCCAGGGGCGGTGACTGTTTGGTTCCATTATACGGGTTCCCGGACGGTCGCGCAAAGCGCCCATCAACACCCCTGGCACGCCGCGGCGATGGAATACAGCAGGTAGAAGAGGTTGCCATCCGGATCGCGCAGTTCGTGCACCCGCGTGGTGGCTCTGCCCGCGCTGGACGGGGTGATCGGCAGATCCGCCCCTTCGTAGCGCGTTTCCGGCTTGAGCAGCGACCGAGGACATTTCGATGTACTCGACGCAGGGCGTCTGATCGAGGTGGTCCGTACTTCGTCCAGGGGCCATCGACGCGGTCGGCATAGGCCAGGCGGATGTGCTCATCGACGTGGTGCGCGAAATACAGGTAATAGCGCTCCGGCGGATTCTCGATCCAGTCCGGGACGCGGATGAGCGACGGCTCGTTGATGTTCTTCCCGGTGCCGGGCATGGCCGGGGTGATCAGCGGATTGCTGGCGAGACGGGTCAAGCGACGGGCTGGCGGCATAGTGAGCACCACGGATGGCATTGGAGATCAGGTTAGTCGGATTGTAGCATCGGCGGCTGTTCTTTGCCTCCCTGCTAAGATGATAAAGAAGACGTAAAAGACCTTAAAAAAACGTTTTCTACTCTTGATTTCAAAGGGAAGCCGGGTAAAATACTCTTAACCGTGAAGACTGGCCCAGACCGCCAGTTTCTTTATTTCGGGTCTGGACGCCAGACAGGCGGACGAAGACGAGTCGAGAGCGGCTTATGTGGAGCAAGATTTCCAGTGTGGTGCACGACCGGGCGCTGATGAGCGAAATCGGCGTGCTGGCGTTGATCGCCCTGATGTTGAGCGCGACCGGGGTCATGTACCCCTCGACCGAGATGGCGACCCTGTTGATCATCGCCCTGGCGGTGATGAATCCCAAGGTGCGCGTGTTCGCGGTGGATTTTGCGCCCTTCATCATTCTGCTGTTCACTTACGATACGCTGCGTAATTTCGCCGATGAATTTTCGTCGGCCAGCACGCACGTCACGGATATGATTCGCTGGGAGAAGGCGCTCGGCGGCGGGATGCTGCCCACCTATTGGATGCAGCAGCACCTCTGGCACCAGCCGTATACGCCCATCCTGGACGTGCTGACGAACTTTTTCTACATGTCACACTTCATGACGCCCATCATCGCCTCGGTGGCGCTGTGGCGTCACCGCCGTACGGATTACTGGTCGTTTGCAGCGGGGTTGGTGGCGCTGTCGTTTGCCGGATTCGCGACGTTCGTCTTTTTCCCGGCGGCGCCGCCCTGGTATGCGACCATTCATCACTACCTGCCGGGCACGCCCATCACGCTCGACCACTTCATCGTGGACGCCAGCGTGGTGAGCGCGGGACCGAACCCGGTGGCCGCGATGCCCTCGCTGCACACCGCCTATCCGACCTACATCGCGCTGGTGTGCATCGCCGTGTGGGGCCGCAAGGCGCTGCCGGTGATCCTGCTGCCGATCTGCGTCGCCTCCTCGACCTTCTACCTCGGCCACCACTGGGTGATCGATGCGCTGGGCGGGGCGACCTTCGCCCTGGTCTCCTTCAGCACCGTGTTCCTGTGGTGCCGCAAGCACCAGTTCTCGCTGGATTGGATCGCGCGGCGCAGCTCGGAAGCCAGCGGCAGCCGCATCTAGCCTGCGCGTTCCCGTAACTATGCTACAATCGAAACTGGCGGCTGGTCTTTCAGCCCGCCAGTTTTTTATTGTCTCGCCAGATTACGCCAGGAGGATCGAGCGATGGGTCATTTGCGGTGGTTCAAACTCATGATCGGGATCGTGCTGCTGGTGTCCGTGGTCGGACCGGCCAGCCATAACGTCCAGGCCCAGGGTCAGCCGACGCCGCTGCGCGTGGAAGAGGCCGTGACCGGCGAGCTGACGGCGGCGGCTCCTACCGCGGTCTACAGCATCGACGTCTACGACAGCCTGCGCATGGCGGTGGTGTTCGACGTGACGGAAGGGGATATGCAGGTGTCGGTCGTGGTGCTGGACCAGGACAAGACCACGCTGCTGGCCGGGTCCACCGGGCCGCACGCCAACGGCCTGATCGTCGAATTCCCGGCGACCGGCACGTATTATATCGGGGTGCAGGGCGACAGCGGGACCTCGGCCAAGTTCCGGCTGTTCGTCAATGCCTCGCCGGTGCTGCCCATCAACGAATTCGTGGTGGCTTCCTACCCGGTCGCGGGCACCTCGACTCAATGCACCGACAACACGCCGGTGGCCGGTTTTACCACGACGGAAGATCTGAACGTCTGCTTCGTGATGGCCCTCATCACCGATCCGGTGAAGATCGACGTGGAGTGGTGGTCGCCGTCGGGCACCGTCTCCGGGCAGGAGTCGGTCACCGCCGATTCGAGCTACAACGGTGAGCTGCTGCTCACGGGCCTGGTCTACAAAGATACGGCGTGGGACAGCGGCTGGTGGACGGTCCATTTCCTGATCAATGGCGAGCTGGCGCACATCCAGTGGGTCTGGGTCGAGTAACGCGGTCGATAGCCGCCGCAGTAGGGGCGATCCGCCGGATCGCCCCAAGAGAGGTTTGAGTTGAGAAGGGATCTGATCGCCCGCTTTCGTTATATATGGACGTTCGAGTTGTTCAACGCGCTGGTCGTATTTCCCGGCCTGATCTGGCGCTTGCACGCGCAGTTTGATCTCGGCCAGTTCACGATCCTGACGACCGGGCTGCTGTCCGCCCTGCTGATCGTCGGATCGGCGTTCGCCTTCCTCAAGTGGCGGGATGTGCGGTCCGGCAGGCATACGCTGGCGCGCTGGGCGAGGGTGTTTCGCGCGCTGCGGACGGTGATCCCGCTGCTGCTCGCTGTGCCGCCGGTGCTGCTGGGCTACTGGGGGGACACGTTGTCCTCTGCGGACATGATCATCGGCGTGCTGCTCTATACCCTGACGGCGTTGGAATACGTCAACTATTTTTACGTGCAGTTGTCCTACGACAACCGGAAAGACCTCAACTATCTGCTCAGCCAGAAGACGCTAAAGCGCGGCCTGATCGCGCGCGAATTCGGGTGGTGAGCGTGACACCCCTTCTGCGGGCCTACGGCGATCCCCCTCACACGGTGGCGGTCGTGCACGGCGGTCCGGGCGCGCCGGGATCGCTGGCTCCGGTCGCGCGCGAGTTGGCTGGGGCAGGGTGGGGCGTGCTGGAACCGCTGCAAACTGCCCGCACGCTGGACGGCCAGGTCGAGGAACTGCACGCCGTCCTGGCGGCGCACGGACAACTGCCCGTGGCGCTGATCGGTTGGTCGTGGGGCGCCATGCTCAGCTTTATCACTGCCGCGCGCCATCCTGAGACCGTCCGCACCCTGATCCTGGTCAGCAGCGGGGTATTCGACGCCCGCTACGCCCCGGCCATCATGGAAACGCGCCTGAGCCGCCTCGACGCCGCGGATCGCCGCGCCCTCGAAGACGCTTTCCGCCACCTGGACGATCCCGCCGCGCTGGCGTTCGTCGGCAGCACGCTGAAGCACAAGACCGACAGCGTCGATCTGCTGGCCGATCCCGATCAGGACGTGCTCGAAGTGCAGTCGGATGTGTATAACGCCGTGTGGGCGGACGCCTGCGCGCTGCGCGAGTCGGGCGATCTGGTCGCGCTGGGCCGCGCCATCCGCTGTCCTGTGATCGCCATCCACGGCGATTACGATCCGCACCCGCTGGCGGGCATTCGCGATCCGCTCACCCCGGTGCTGGACGACTTCCGCGTGGTGACGCTGGCGCGCTGCGGGCACTATCCCTGGCAGGAGCGCCACGCCCGCACCGCGTTTTTCGAGCTACTTCAACGTGAGTTGAGGACAGGTTGATAGGTGGCCCGATAGGTTCGTTCTTCTGTTCAGGGGCAGACAGGCATTGAGAACCAGGATTTTTGAGGGACAATAAAAGCAGGGCGCAGCGGCGCCGCTTCCCTACACCGACGTTTCGGCGACGCCACTCCCCCTCGCCACCGGGTG
>CAYRWY010000019.1:0-30176 GCA_964427955.1 uncultured Anaerolineaceae bacterium | reverse complement strand
ACCGCTTGTTTGCCCATCTAGCGCCATCCCTTGTGCCACTCTTTGCGCGCCGACATGGCGACCAACACCATCACCACCATGAGATACGGCATCATCTGGAAAAATTCACTGGGAACGTGGCTGCGCGTTTGCAACCGGAACTGGGACGCCTCGAAGAAGCCGAAGAGCAGGCAGGCCACCGCCGCCAGGCGAGGACGCGCCGCGCCGAAATAGACCGCCGCCAGCGCGATAAAGCCGCGCCCATTCAGCATGTTTTCGCGGAAGAGGGCCAGATAGCTGAGCGACATGTGCGCCCCGGCCAGCCCGCAGATGCCGCCGCCCAGGATCAGCGCCAGGTACTGCACTTTGCGCACCGAAATCCCCGCGGTACGCGCGGCCTCGGGATGCTCGCCCACAGCCCGGATATACCCCCCGATCACGGTACGGTAGAGGAAAATCGACGTCAGGGGGATCAACAGCCAGGACAGGTAGACCATCGGCGAATGGCCCGACAGAATGTCCCCCAGGAAGCCGGCGTCGTGCAGAAGCGGGATCTTGACGGTGCCGAGCTTGTCCAGATCGGGCGGGGCATAGGTGCCCGACTGGCCGTAAAGGACCTGCATGAGATAGGCCGTCGCGCCCGACGCCAGAAAATTCAGCGCCAGCCCGGCGACGATCAGGTTGGCGCGCAGCGTGATCACGGCCAGGGCGAAGAATCCCCCCAGGGCCGCGCCGACGAGCACCGCGCCGAGGACGCCCAACCACACCGATCCCGTCTCGTGGCCGATTACGACCCCGGCGAACGCGCCGGACAGCGCCAGCCCTTCGAGCGCGATGTTGATCAGGCCCACCTGGTAGCTGAGCGCCCCCGCCATCGCAATCATCAACAGCGGGGTGGACAGGCGGAGCGTCGCCGCGCTGAGGTTAATGATGGTATCGATCACGTCTGCTCTCCTATCACGCCGCCGCCGCGCTGGTCTTCATCCGGCGCCGCCAGCGCAGCGCGTCGAGCGACAGGTCAATCGCCACAAAGAAGATGATGACGGCCTGGATAATATCGACCAGATCGCGCGGGACGTCGGTGAACAGCTCCATCGTCGCGCCCCCGCTGCGCAGCGCCCCGAACAGCAGGGCAGCGAACAGCACGCCTACCGGCGAGTTGCGGCCCAGCAGGGCAATCGTCACGCCGTCGAACCCGAACCCGCGCGAGAAATTGGCGACAAAACGCTGGTGCACACCCAGGACCTGCCCCGCCCCGGCCAATCCGCCCAGCAACCCGCTGAGGAACATGACCCGGAGGATTGTCCCGGCCACCGGCAGCCCCGACCAGCGCGCGAAGAGGGGATTGCTGCCGACGGTGCGCAGTTCGTAGCCCAACGTCGTGCGGTGCATCACCAGGGCCACCACGCCCACGCTCACCAGCGCGATCAACAGGCTGGCGTTCAACTGCGAACGCTCCACCAAGCGGGGGAGCACGGCCTGCGGTGCGATTTTTTCGGACATGGCGTTGGACATGCCGGGCAGATAAAACGGGCCGCGCACCAGGTAGCCGGTAAAAAGAATGGCGACATAGTTGAGCATGATGGTGGTCACGATCTCATCGACACGCAGCCGCGCCTTGAGATAGCCGGGGATCAGTCCCCACAGCCCGCCCGCCAAGCAGGCTGCCGCCAGCGCCAGCGCGATCAGCAGCAGGCCCGGCAGATCGACCAGCGTAAAGCCCACCCAGGCCGCGGCAAACGCGCCCATATACAGCGATCCTTCCACGCCGACATTGAAAATACCGGCCCGGAAGGCCACCGCCGTCGCCAGCCCGGTGAAGATGATCGGCGTTGCGGCCAGCAGCGTATTGGCGCGCGCGCGCCCGGTCCCGACTGCCGAATCCCACAGGACGTGATAGGCCTGACGCGAGTCTTTGCCCGAAATCTCCATGATGATCGCGCCGACGACCAGCGCCATCCCCAGCGTGATCAGCACGCGCAGGATATTGAAGACCGGGTCCTGCCAGTTAATGGAAGCGCGAAACCGCTTATTCATAACGTTTTTTCCTCAGCCGAGGGCACCCGTCCGGCCATAAGGATCCCCAGGGCCTCGCGGGTAGCCTGTTCGGCGGACAATTCGCCGATCAGGCGGCCTTCAAACATGACCAGAAAGCGATCCGACAGGGCCATCAACTCGTCCAGGTCCGCCGAAATGAGCAGGATGGCGGTATCTTTTTCTCGCAGCCGCAGCAGTTCCTCATGAACAAATTGAGTCGCGCCGATGTCCAGGCCCCGCGTGGGTTGGGCGGCGACCAACAAGCGCGGCTGTTCGGCCAACTCCCGCGCCACCACGACTTTTTGCGCGTTGCCGCCGGAGAGCGTCTTGACCGCAACGCCCGGCCCGCGCACGCGAATGTCGAAGCGCTGGATCAACTGCCGTGCAAAATCCTGCATTCGCTCTGTCTTCAACACGAACATCTGCGAAAAAGGCCAGGCATAATAGCGGGTGGACAGCACGTTATCCGTCAGAGAGGAGGCCGGACTCAACCCCTGGTGGGTGCGATCTTCGGGGATAATCGCCAGCCCGCGCTCCCGCCGCTGGCGGTTTTTCTCGTGCGTGATCGATTTTTCGCCGAGAATGATGTCCCCCTGGTCGGGAGCGCGCAGCCCGGTCAGCACTTCGAGCAGCTCGCGCTGCCCGTTGCCTTCCACCCCGGCCAGTCCGACGATTTCGCCCGCATTCACCGCGAAGCTCACATTCTTGAGCACGGGCAGCCCGCGATCATCCCGCGCGCTCAGGTCGCGCACGACCAGGCAGGGATCGCCCGCAGAGTGAGAGGCGCTGCGTTGGACGATTTTGAGATCGTAGCCGACCATCATCTGCGCGATTTCCGCCGGGGACGTGTCCGCTACGGTGACCGTGCCGACCGTCTGGCCCTGGCGCAGCACCGTGGCGCGCTGGCACACCGTCATGATCTCGTGCAGTTTGTGCGTGATCAGAATGGCGGTGCGGCCCGACGCCACCAGCCGCCGCAGCACGTCAAACAGGTCTTCGACTTCCTGCGGGGTGAGGACGGCAGACGGCTCGTCCAGAATCAGCAGGCGCGCGTTGCGGTAGAGCAGTTTCAGAATCTCCACGCGCTGCTGGACCCCGACCGACAGATCGGCCACGCGTGCCGCCGGATCGACCTTCAACCCATACTGCTCGGAAAGCTGCTGCACCCGTTGGTTCATGGCCGGGCGATCAACAAACGGCCCCCGGCGCGGCTCATAGCCCAGCGTCACGTTCTCGGCCACCGTCATCGACGGGACCAACTGGAAATGCTGGTGTACCATGTCGATGCCCAACTTGATCGCAGCCTGGGGGTTGGGGATCGAGACCGGCTGGTCTTCCCAAAAAATCTGCCCGGCGTCCGGTTTTTCGAGGCCATAGAGAATTTTCATCAGCGTGGATTTGCCCGCGCCGTTTTCGCCCACCAGGGCGTGCACCTCGCCCTGTTCGACGTCGAAATCGACCTGATGGTTGGCGACCACGCCGGGAAAAACTTTGGTGATCCCCGCCATTCTCAAATAAGCCATAGAACTGTTCACCTATCGGGAAACAAGGGCCGCTCATCAGCGATCTGAAGAGCGGCCTTACTCCAGGAGCTATTCACCTAACGCCTTACGGAGTTCTTCGACCCCAGCGCACGTCGGATTCTCCTCCACGATCTTGAATTGATCGGCGGTCAGCGTCCGAATGTCGATGACTTTCAACGTCCCGTCGAGGATCTGCTGCTTGAAGTCGTTGACTTTATCGACGTAGGCCTTGGGGACGATGTGCCGGGTGTACTGCATCTCGGACAGCCCGACGCCATTTTCCTTCAGACCGTATTGGAGCGTCGTGCCGCCTTCCAGGGTGCCTTCCATGCCGCGCTTGATGGTGTCATAGACGGCCACGTCCACGCGCTTGAGCATACTGGTCAGCACGTTCCCCGGCGCCAGGTAATCCTGGTCGCTGTCCACGCCGATGGCGAAGAAATTGTCATCCTTGGCCGCTTCGATGACACCCGCCCCGGTGCCACCCGCCACCTGGAAGATCACGTCGGCTTTCTGCTCGCGCATCGCCACCGCCATCTCACGTCCCAGGGCCGGATCGCCGAAGGAGTTGGTATAGGCTATGAGCACCTGAACGTCCGGATTCACCGCACAGGCGCCCTGGAGATAGCCGTACAGGAAGACGTCGATCCCGCTCGACTTTACGCCGCCAAGGGTGCCGATCACGGCTTCGGGATTCACCTGTTCGATGTCAGGGTCGGTCGTGACCTGGCCCGCCAAAGCACCCGCCAGGAAAGACCCGGTATGCTCGTCGAACATGATCGACACGACGTTGGGTTGATCGACTACCACGTTCACGATGGCAAAAGTGGTATCGGGATAGTCCGGAGCGATGGCGGCCAACGGCTCAAAGTGGCTGTATTCCAACGTGATGACCAGGTCGAAGCCCGCTTCCGCCGCCGTGCGCAGCAGTTGCTCGCCTTCACCCACCGGATCAGACGATTCGAGCGGCTCGACCTTGACGCCAAGTTCTTGTGCAGCCAGCGTCAGCCCGGCAAACGCCGAGTCGTTGTACGAGCGATCACCCAAACCGCCCTGCGCGATGATCAGGGCCACGCGATAAGGCTCTGCGCCGTGAGCGCGCGGGACTATGCCAATCCCCGCGACGATCAACGCGACCAAAAGAATAGGGACGAGGCTCTTTCTCATTTTCGTATCTTCTGCCTCCATACACTGTGAATGGGTTGTTTTGGAAAAACGTGGAACCGACTTTGAGAAATTGTCCGAAACGCCTGCACCTCCCTCCCGGAAAAAAACAAAGCCATCGCCTCAACCATCCCGGTGCAGCCTGACCGTATACCGATAAAAATTGGCCCGGTAGATCGCCTGCACGACCTCGGTGGGCACATGCTGACGATCCCAACTAATCCGCATCAACTGTAAAAGCGGCGCACCTTTGGGAACTTTCAACAAACCGGCTAATTCAACATCAGCGGCGATGGCATCCAGGTGTTCTTCGGCCTCTACCAGGTCTACGCCTCGCTGCTCCAGCAGCCGGTAGAGCGATCCGACTTTGTTCAGATCCGGCAGATCAATATCCAGCCGGGTCAGGTAAGCGTCGTGCACCCCGACAGGCCGGTCATCCGCCAGCCGCAGGCGCTTGATGTGCAGCAGCGTTTGTCCCGGCGGACAGCCCAACTGGGCGGCCACAAATTCGGGGGCGGGGCAGGATTCGAAGACGAGCAACTGCGAGGACGGACGCAGCCCGCGCACCTGCATATCTTCGGAAAAGCTGTTGAGGCGTTGGAGAGGATGAACCAGCGGCAAGGGCGACACGAACGTCCCACGCCCTTTTTCACGGTAGATCAGACCCTTGTTGACCAGATGGGACATAGCCTGACGAACGGTCATCACGCTGATCCCCATGCTGGCGGCCAGGGTGGTCTCGGAAGGCAGCAGCGTGCCGGGCGGCCAGCTCCCGTCTTGAATGCGCTGCTCGATCTGAGCCTCGATCTGGCGGTAGATCGGGGTTGAGCTGTGCTTGTTGACCCGAATCTGCGCGATAAGATCATCAATCATAGAGCACGCATCGATTCTCTAGTTCTCTATATAACCCTATCTTATGCTATATTTGCTGGTGATGTCAATCAACGATCAGGAGAGTCCCTATGAGTCAAGCCTTAGCAGGGCTGCGGGTCGTGGATTTCACCCGGGTATTGGCGGGACCATTCTGCACGATGTTGATGGGCGATCTGGGCGCAGACGTGATCAAGATCGAGCATCCGGTGCGGGGAGATGATACCCGGCAGTGGGGTCCACCCTGGGACGGGACCGGGCAAAGCGCCTATTTCGTCAGCGTCAACCGCAACAAGCGCAGCCTGACGTTGAACCTCCAGACCGAGGAGGGTCAAAAACTGGCCCGGCAGCTCATCGCCGACAGCCAGGTCGTGATCGAAAATTTCAAAGTGGGCCAGATGGCCGAATTCGGCCTGGGCTATGAGGACTTGCGCGCGATCAATCCCGGCCTGGTGTATTGCAGCATCACCGGCTACGGGCAGAGCGGGCCCTACCGCGACCGCCCCGGCTACGATTACGTCATTCAAGCGATGAGCGGGCTGATGTCGATCACGGGGCCGGTCGCGGGTCCATCCACCAAGGTCGGCGTCGCGATGGCGGACGTCATCGCCGGGCTGTTTGCGCTCTCTTCCATTCTCGCGGCCATTCGCTACCGCGAAAACACGGGCCAGGGCCAGTACATCGACATCGCGCTGCTCGATACCCAGATCGCCGCCCTGGTGAACGTGGCCAGCAACTACCTGGTGTCCGGCCAGACGCCGCCCCGGTATGGCGACCAGCACCCGAATATCGTCCCCTACCAGACTTTTCACGCGTCGGACGCCGAATTCGTCGTAGCCGTGGGCAATGATCGCCAGTTCGCGCAGCTCTGCGCGCTGATCGACCGCCCCGATCTCCCCGCCGATCCGCGCTATGCCACCAACCCGGCCCGCGTCCAGCACCGGGCCAGCCTGATTCCGCTCCTACAGGAAGTTTTCGCGACGCGCCCGGCGGCGGAGTGGGTCGCGGGACTGCTGGACGCGGGCATTCCGAGCGGGCCGATCAACACGCTGCCCGACATCCTGGAAGACCCGCACATTCAGGCGCGGGGCCTGGTCCACGAGGTAGCGATCTCACCCGAAGAGGTTTTTCGTTTTGTCGGCCCCCCGATGCAGATGACCGAGACGCCGCCCGAAGTGCGCCTGCTGCCGCCGCAGCTTGGCGAACATACCGACGACGTTCTGCGCCAGGTGCTCCATCTCGACGCGCAGCACATCGCGCAGTACCGCGCGCAGGGCGTGATCTGAGTCAGCCCGCGCAGGACCCGAAGCGCAGCGCGACCAGGGTATCCGTCTCCGGCACGACCCAGGTGCGCAGCCCGGCGGCGTCGGCACAGTCCGGGGGAAGCGCCTCCTGATTTTCTGTGCGGTTGGGACCGGCATAAAACGCATAGTGCACGATCTGGCCCGGCAGCAGGCGCGCAGCAAAGCGGTAGACCTGCTCACCGGCGCCCTGCATCGGCAGCAGCTTACGTCCCATCTCGGTGAAATCGCCCCAGAAATAGACTCCGTCCGGGACGGCGACATCCTCCACGGTCACCTGGAAGATGACTTCGACCGGCAGTTGGTAGGGGTAATTCAGAAACTCGATCCCCTCGATCACGTTGTTGTCGTGGTGAAAGTCGAAGAAGGTGGCGTTTTCCCAGTGCGATCCCTGGCCCCACAGGGTGCTGCACCTGGTCGAGATCCAGGCCGGTTCCCAGTAGATCACGCCCAGGCCGCCGTTCCCCAGGACCGCCTGCGTGAGATCGACAAGAAACTGCTTCTGCCCCGCCGGAGTCGCCGGGTAATCCGGGGACAAGAAGTCCGCGCCCAGGATGTTGCCCGCCGATTCCTGGACTCCGTCGAGCGTCCAGGGATAGGCGGTTTCGGCGATCATGACGTCTTTGCCGAACTCGTAACGCAGCCGGATCACCAGGTCGCCCACCGTCGAGATCGAATTTTTGGACCACCCCGGATAATAGGAAATCCCCACGATGTCAAAGTCGGTGACGCCGGACCGGGCCGCGGCCAACAGCCAGCCCTCGACTTCTTCGGGCTTGGCGATGTGCAGCATGACCCGCGGGGCGGTTTCCGCCTGTGCCCCGGCATCACGCACCGCGCGAATCCCTGCATTGATCAGGGTGGCATTGCGCTCCCAGTCAATCGGGTAGCCGGATTCGTTCTCGCCCCGCAGAATCTCGGAATTGATCTCGTTGCCTACCTGGACCATGTCCGGCATCAAGCCATCCTGATCCAACTCAGTCAGGACGCCGAAGGTATAATCGTACACGGCCTGGGCCAGGGCTTGCGTGTCGGTGATGTCCACCCAGGCGGCGGGGATGATCTGTTTGGAAGGATCGGCCCAGGTGTCGGAATAGTGGAAATCGAGCAGCACCGCCATACCCTGGGCTTTGGCGCGGGCGATGGTCTTCTTCACGTCCGGCAGCGTGCTGTACTGCGTCCAGGTCGGCGTATGCCACAGTCGCACGCGCACCAGGTTCGCGCCATACTGGCTGAACAGGGCGAAGGGATCGACCAACTCCCCATTGGCGCGATACTGTCCGCCGCAGTCTTCCATCTCGTTGACGTACGACAGGTCCGCGCCCACATAGTAGGCGGGCGCTGTCCCCGCGCTGTGCCCTGCCGCCGGACGGATTCCGAGCACCAACCCCACCACCAGAACGATCCCCATCCACCGCCGCATTCTCGACCTCCTAGCCTTTGAGCGCACCCGCCGTCAACCCGCTGATGATGTAGTTTTGCAGCGCCATGTAGATCACGATCACCGGCAGCGCGGCCACGATGGCCCCCGCCGTGAAGACGCCCCAGTTCTGGGCATAGTCGGCGGATTGGAACAGATACAGGCCCACCATGATCGTCAGCTTGTCCGAGCTTTTGAGCAGCACGCGCGGCAGGATGAAATCGCCATACGTGCCCATGAAGGTCAGCACGCCCACCGTCACCAGGATCGGCTTGACCAGCGGCAGTGTGATGCGCCAGAACACCAGCCAGTGAGATGCGCCATCGACCAGGGCCGACTCGTCAATCTCTTTGGGGATCGAGTCGAAGAAGCCC
This sequence comes from uncultured Anaerolineaceae bacterium, assembly GCA_964427955.1. Taxonomy (GTDB): domain Bacteria; phylum Chloroflexota; class Anaerolineae; order Aggregatilineales; family Aggregatilineaceae; genus JACRBK01. Next base: position 21,508 of record CAYRWY010000019.1, on the reverse strand, counting down.
TTCATGAGCAGCACGTTGATCCCCATCGCGCCTGAGACGTAGACGAGGATCAGGCTCACGTGCGAATCCAGGCCGATCAGGGGGACGTAGCGACCGATCTGCTGGATCATCGAAAACAGCGCGATCATCGACACGATACCGGGGAAGACGTTGATGATCAGGACGGCCCGCACCAGTTGGGCACGCCCGAAAAAACGGAAGCGAGAGAGCGCAAACGCCGAAAAGGCAGTGACCAGGACGATCAGCGTCGTGGAAATGGTCGCGATGTAGAGCGAATTGAACAACCATCTCTTGAACGGATAATACGGATTGTCCAGCAGGGACTCGTAGTTGTCCAGCCCCGGATGCCGGGGGATGAGTTCGGGACTGACCAGCGAGCCGGACGGATTGAAGGAGGCCGACACCACCCACACGACCGGAATGAAGGCGAACACGATCAGCAGGGCCGCGATCACGTAGCGAATTCCCATGCCCAGGATGCGGCGCTGGCGCCAGGTCAGGGTGAGATGCTTCATCAGATGCGATCCTCCAAAGCCCGTGTATACCGGAACTGCATCCAGGTGATGAACCCGACGAACAAAAACAACATGATGGAGATCGCCGACGCCAGCCCGTAATCCGACTCGGACGACGTGAAGGCGAGCTTGTAGATAAACGAGATGAGAATATCGGTGTGCCCGGCAGGGATGGGCGTCCCGGCAATGGGCGGACGGCCCTGGTTGAAAATATAGATCAGGTTGAAGTTGTTGAAACTGAAGCTGAAGGAGGCGATCAACAGCGGGCTGACGATGCTCAGCAGCAAGGGCAGGATGATATGCCGGAACCGCCCCCAGGCATTGGCGCCGTCCACCGAAGCCGCGTCGGTCAAATCCCTGGGGATGGCTTGCAGCGCGCCGCTCGACACAATGTAGAAATACGGGTACGAAAGCCACATGTTGATCAGGATGACCGCCGCGCGCGTGGCGGTCGGATCGGTGAGCCAGCCGGGTGAGGTGCCGATGGTGTCGTTCAGGAAGTGCGTGATCGCCCCAAACTCAGGATTGAGCAGGTTGCGCCAGATCAAGATCGAGACCAGCGCCGGGATCGGATACGGGATGATCAGCAGGGACCGGATGATCTTTTTGCCCGGCAGATCGTCAAACAGCAGGGCGATGAGCAGCCCCAGGCTGAAGCTCAACAAGACGCTGAAGAAGGCGAACGCGAAGTTCCAGATCACAATCGAGGCCAGCGGCCCCCGCAAGGCGGCGCTGGAGAAAAAACGCTTGAAATTGTGCAGCTTCACACTGACAAAAAAGCCCGGCGTGAGTTCCTCCCCCTCGTCGGAGACGAAAGTCCCTTTCACCGGGTGGTAGCGCGTCCCGGTTTGCCGATCGGTGATGGTATCCTGGGCCTCGTCATAGTGGTAGCGCGGCTGCAATTCCGCCGCTTCGCTCAACGACTTGACCCGCACGGTATGAGGCGCTGTGCCAAACTCAAGCGCCCCCAGGGTGTTGATCAGGACCACCGTCTGCTTGCGTTCCAGGCGTTCGTAGCCGTCCAGGCTAACCGGCACGCCGTCTTCGTCCAGCATCCCGACGCCCCCCTCACCCGGCGCCGCCGCAGCCAGCGGCTCCCCCGGACGGGCCAGCAGCCCCGGCTCCCCTTCGCGCTGCAACCACAAGACAAACTCGCCAGCGGGCGAACGAAACGCCGTCCAGTGGTAGACCTTCGCGTCTTCGGGGAGATAGAATTGGCGTTCCAGGCTGTCGATGGCCTGCTGTTTGGTCAGAACGTGGCCATGCCCGGTATTGGTGGACGCGATGTAGAAGGTGTAGACGATGGGATACACCACGAACAGGGCCATCAGCGACAGGCTGATCGCCATCCAGCGGTACGGCATCAAGGCATTGATCAAAAAGACCGCGGTCAGAAAGATCGCGACGATGACGAACGCCAGGCTGATGAACAGAAAACCGTCCAGGATGAGGTGCAGGGCTAACCACGCCAATGCGCCATCGATCAGCACCAGGCTCGCCGCGCGTAACAGAAGGGACGACCGTTTTCGGACAAGCTGCTGGACTGCTGCGATCATAACCTGCTCCTCCGGCAGAGGGAGAAAAGTGGCCCGGTTGACACGCGCCGGGCCACATCCAACCAGGGGAAATTACTGGGCCCCTTCTTTGATTTGGGTGCGAATCTGCTCGGCGGCGTCCTTCAGGGCCTGTTCGGGAGTCTGTTCGCCTTGAGCGAGCAGGAGACCGGCATTGCCCCAGGCATCCCAGACCTTCCCCATCGCGGGGATGGCCGGCATAGGCTGGCCATTAGCTCCGGACTGGGCGAACCCCAACATATCGGGGTCGGTCGTCGCGTCAAAGATAGCTTTCCAGGCCGACGGACGCGGGTCCTGGTCGAAAATATACTGCATGGCTTCATCGGTGGCGATGAATTCCTGGAGATAGGTCTGCGCCAGCAGTACATTCTTGGAGTTGGCATTGACCATGAAGCCCTGCACGCCAATGAACGGAGCGCCCGGCTCGCCACCCGCCGCTGCCGCCGGGAAGGCGCTGATCGCGTAGGGGATACCGGCATCCTTGAAACGCTGGACGGCCCAGGGGCCGGTCATGAGGAACGGCGCCTGGCCGTTCTCGAACATCACGTGCGCCGCTTCCCAGTCCAGGTTTTCGGACGCATAGCCGCCCCGAATCAGATCGTAGGCCCACTGCGCGCCCGCGATCATCCCGGCGCTGTCCATACCGACATCGTCCGCGAGATAGCTGCCGGTCTCGTCCTGGCCGAAAATGTAGCCGCCAAAGGCCGAGTAGACCGGGTAGTAGTTGTAGCCCAGGTCGGGGAATGCGATGGCATATTCCGCCGTCCCGTTGTCTACCAGTTCCTTGCCGATGGTGGCAACCTCGTCCCACGTGGCCGGAACTTCGGGCACCATGTCGGTGTTGCGGAAGAAGCCGATATTTTCGATGGCGAAGGGGACGCCGTACAACTGGCCGTTGTAGGTGAACCCGACCAGCGCGTTGGGCAGGAACTTGTCCGCCTTGTCGCCGATGTCGATAGGGGCCACAACGCCGCTTTCGACCAACGCCCCGATGTTGTCATGCGGGATGATGAACAGGTCCGGGCCTTCGCCGGTCGATGCGCCCCGGATGAGCGCATCCTTGGTATCCTGAATGCCCATCGGCTCGACGACGACTTCGACGCCATATTCTTCGGTGAACTGCTTCGACAGCTCGGTGATGACCGGCAGACGCTGATCATCAGTCCAGATGGTGAGCTTGGCGCTGTCCTGGGCCACGGTGCTACCCACACTGGCCACCAAAACCGCGGCCAGTACCACCACGAACGTGATAAGAGAGCGATATTTCATGGAAGTATCCTTTCGTCAATAAACTGGACTGCTCATCGAAATTTGAATGGATAGGACAAAAACTCGATGCCTGCATGAACGTCGTTACCGTGCTTGAAATCAAAAAAGGTGGCGTTATCCCAGTGCGATCCGGGTCCCCACAGCGTCTGACTGCTGGTCGAAATCCACGCCGGTTCCCAGCAGATCACCCCGATCCCGCCCTGATCGATCACGGTTTGGGTCAGGTCGATCAAATACTGCTTCTGGCCCGCCGGAGTAGCGGGATAACCGGGGACCAGGCACTCCTGATTCAGAATGTTGGGCAGACTGTCGGCATCTTCCAGCGTCCAGGGATAGGCGGTTTCCACGATCATGACCGGGCGTCCGTAACGCTCTCTGAACGACCGGATCGCCTGCCCGGCCTGGGGCATCGTGTACGCGCTCCAACGGGAGTAGTAAGACAGGCCGATCAGGTCGAAATCGGTGACGCCTGCCGCCAGGGCTGCATCGAACCAGGGGATGACGTTCTCAGGCTGGGCAATGTGGAGCATGACCAACGATCCCGCCTTACGCACGGCGCGTATCCCCGCGTTGATCAGCGCGGCCTGGCGCGACCAGCGAATGGGAGCGCCGTCGGCTTCGCCCGGCATCAGCATTTCGGAGTTGATCTCGTTGCCGACCTGGACGAACTCCGGCAGCAGCCCCTCGCGCTGCAACTGCGCCAGCACATCACGGGTGTAGTCGTAGACAGCCTGTTGGAGATCTTCCAGGTCAAGCCCTGCCCAGGCGGCGGGGATGATCTGTTTGGCCGGATCGGCCCAGGTGTCGGAATAGTGGAAGTCGAGCAGCACCGCCATGCCCTGGCCTTTGGCGCGGGCGATGGTTTTCTTCACGTCGGGCAGGGTGCTGTACTGTGTCCAGGTTGGGGTGTGCCACAGCCGCACCCGGACGAGATTGGCGCCGCAGTCGCGGAACAAAGCGAAAGGATCGACCAACTGTCCGGCCCGCCGGTACTGGCCGCCGTGATCTTCCATTTCGTTGACGTAGGACAGATCAGCGCCGAGATAAAAAGGGAGTGGTGCGGTCATCGTCAAAAGCTTCTTTTTGAAACACTATAAAAAAGTGACAACAGGATCAACACGAGATGTCAACGCGCGTTGATTCCATTGTATGATGAATAGCGACGGCTTGTCAACTAGGTTATCCGCGCGGGGCGCCGCAGGATTCGCGAATGACGAGGTGGGTCGGAAGGACTACCGCGGCTGAGGGAATATCGCGCCGCGTGTTGTGATCGATCAACACCTGGACGGCATACAACCCCATGTCTTCTTTCGGGACATGCACGGTCGTCAGCGCCGGGTTGGCAAACGACGCCAGGTCGATGTCGTCGATGCTCACCAGGGAAATCTGATCCGGAACCTGCACCTGCCGTTCGTGCAGGTGTTTTAAAACGCCAAAGGCGACTTCATCGCTGCCCGCGACAAACGCCGTCGGCAGATCGCGCAGCGCCATGATCCGCGCGCAGCCTTCGTAGCCTTTGAGTGCGTCATCGGCTTCGCTGAAGACACACTCCGGCTCGATCTGGATTCCAGACTCCCACAAGGCCTGCTGGAAGCCGGACAGGCGCCGGTCGGATTGGCCGACATACGCTAACCGGGTGTGACCCAGCTCAAGCAAATACCGCGCCGCCTTATACCCGGCAGCGTGGCGATCAAACTGGATCGAGGGAATCCCTTCCCACTGCCACTCTACCGCGACGGCATTGTCGATCCGCGACAGCATTTCGTCTAACAGGGAGCGGTCGTCGTCCGTGGCCAGCACCTGATCGAGGCCGAGCAGGATCAGGCCGGAGACTTCGTCCGGGTGGATCAACTCGTTGAACAGAATGGGATTTTGGAGATCGTGGAACATGCGCACGAAGCGGATGTGCCCATTTTCGGCGTGGGCGCGTTCGTGGATGCTGGCCAGGATGCTGCCGTAGTAGGGGCGGCGAAACATGTTGACATTCGCCAGCACGATCCCGAAATACTTCTCAGCAGCCACTTTCTCCTGCTGGCGGGTCAACATCTGGGCGTGCTTGTTCGGACGGTAGCCCAGCTCCTCGATGGCTTTCAGTACCCGTTCGCGGGTTTCAGGCGACACCGCCCGCGGCCCACCGTTGAGCACGTAGGACACAATGGAACGGGATACCCCCGCCCGCTGGGCCACATCCATCTGGGTCACCGCCGGAGCAGCTTGAAGTGAAAATTTGTTTTTATCAGCCATATTTATTGATCCCGTTCTGCGTCTCGCCAAGCATAGCTTACCCTACGACAACCGGCAACACGGTGGTAAATTTGCGGGAAAGGGTAGACAAAAACCCCTAAAAGTGGTAATGATCGAGGATAATAGGCGCCCAGCGGAGGGCGCGTCATCCAGGCGGTGACTGAACGTTATGGTGTTTTCGAGCAGACTGGGCAATACTGACATGACTTGGCGAAACTCAACGCACACCAACACTACTCACCGACTCGCAACAAGTCATCATGAACTAATGGAGGCACAATGAAAACAGCATTAGTATGCGGTGCTGGCGGCTTTATCGGCGGACACCTGGTCAAGAAGCTGAAGCGCGAAGGCTATTGGGTGCGCGGCGTGGACATCAAGCCCCACGAATTTGCGCCGACCCAGGCCGACGAATTCAAGCTGCTGGACCTGCGCGAAGAAGCGAACTGCAAGCAAGCCCTGACTCTGAACGATGGCACCTTCGACGAAGTGTACCAGCTCGCGGCGGATATGGGCGGCATGGGTTTCATCCATTCCGCTGAATGCGAGATCATGCACAACAGTGCCTTGATCAACATCCACATGACGAACAACGCCTCCCTGATGGGCGTGCCGCGCTATTTCTTCTCGTCGTCGGTGTGCGTCTACCGCGACATGAAACCCGGTGAACCCGAAATGACCGAGGCGGAAGCCGTCCCAGCCAACCCAGATAACGAATACGGCTGGGAAAAACTCTACGCCGAGCGGATGGCGATGGCCTACGAACGCAACCGGGGCATGGTGGTGCGCATTGCGCGCTTCCAGAACTGCTACGGGCCGGAAGGCACCTGGACGGGAGGGCGCGAGAAGGCCCCGGCGGCGATCTCGCGCAAGGTGGCGGAAGCCGAGGACGGCGGGACCATCGAAGTCTGGGGCGATGGCTCGGCCATCCGGTCGTACACCTACATCGACGACATGGTAGACGGCATCTACCGGCTGATGCATTCCGACTTGCAGGGCGCAGCCAACATCGGCTGCCCGCAGTACGTCTCCGTCAACGAACTGGTCGCCACTGTCGCCGAGGTGGCGGGCAAGAAGATCAACATCAAGCACATCAAGGGGCCGGTAGGCGTCCAGTCGCGCAATTTCAGCAACGAGCGGATTTACTCGATTGGCTGGCGGTCGCAGTTCGATCTCAAAACGGGGATCGCGCAGACCTATCCCTGGGTCGAAGCACAGGTGAAAGCCGCCCGGCGTAAGTAAGGTCAATCCAACCAAAAAAACTCCAACACCTGGTCATCGTGTTGGAGTTTTTTATTTCCAGGCACGGAGTCAGCCCTGCGGCGGGCGGGTGGTATCCCCCAGTTCGTGCAAGGTGAGCAGCACCGCCGACATGGCCGCGGTTTCGGCACGGAGGATGCGCGCGCCCAGTGTGACCGGCACGATCCCGTATCGCTGCGCCAGCGTAATCTCTTCGTCGGTGAAGCCGCCTTCGGGGCCGATGAAGATCGCTACTTCAGGCTCGGATTTAGCACCCTCGCGCAGTGGGGACAGGGCCGCACGCAGGCTGCGGGATTGCTCGCCTTCCCAGGGGATCAGCGCCAGATCGAAGCCGTTGATCTCGCTGAGCGCCTGTGGGAGCAGCACCGGCTCGGCCAGGGCGGGCAGCGCGCCCCGCCGCGACTGTTCCGCCGCTTCGGTGACGATCCGGCCCCAGCGCGTGCGCTTGTGCTGGGCGATGCTCTTGAGGTCGTTCACGACGGTGCGCTGCGACACGACCGGCACAAATTCGGTCACGCCGATCTCGGTGCATTTTTGCAGCACCCATTCGAAGTTATCTTTTTTGAGCACGCATTGGTACAGCGTGACCCGGGCCTCCGGCTCGCCGCTGGCCGGGCGTTTTTCCACGACTTCCCCGGCGGCCAGCTTTTCGCGAACCTCGGTCAGCTCGATCTCGTACTCCCAACCCTGGTTATCCAACACGACGACATGCGCGCCGGGCCGCATCCGCAGCACCTGGCGAAGCTGGTGAGCAGTGGTTTCCGGCAGCACCACGCGCGTTCCATGAATGGTAGTCGGGGCGACAAAAAAACGATGCATCGTCTAATATCCGTGAGTTAAACGCTTCGGCAATAAGTTACGCACGCGATCCCGCTGGACCTTGCCCCGCCCCAAGAAGCGGCCCTGTTCGTCATCCAACAAAATCACCGTCCCGGGCGGATAGGGCAAATCGGGCAGGCTGCGCAGGTCGCGCCCCTCCAGCCAGATTTTGGCCTGGTCAGGTGGGATCGTCCACCGGCTCCCGGTGAACTGCGCGTCAAAGCGGGTGATCAGCTCGTGCGACGGAATAAACTGCCCGTCCAGCCACTGCCCAATCATGAACCCAACCGCCGTCTGGGGCAAGTCGCCAAAGCGTGCGACCAACCGTTCGGGAATGGCAAAGACGTTCTCTTCGCGCTGCCAGAGGGTGAGCGCCTGGGCGTCGATCACACGGGCGAAGTCAACGCCGAAATCCAGCAGATCAGCGATCAGCCGCGCCTGATGGCTCGCGGACAGCGGCTCAAGACCGCTTTCCGGCCAGGATCGCGCCGGGGCGGGATCGGGGCTGACCGGGATCGCGCCGGTTTTGCGCAGCCGGGCCGCAAAAAAGCCGGAGGTCTGGTACAGGTGCGGCCACAGGCGGATCGCGTGGCGCACGTCCGGGCGAAACAGGTGCTCACCATCCGAGTCCAGTCCGGGCGCGGGGGGCATGGCAGGCCAGCGATCCACCGCTTCGATAGCGACTTGTTCCGGGTACTGGCTCAGCAGATCGTCCAGCACGGCTTCGTCTTCTTCGGGGGCCATCGTGCAGGTGGAATAGACGATCTCGCCGCCGGGCTTCACGGCCTGAAAGGCGCTCACCAGCAGCGCCTTCTGCCGCTGCGCCAGCGCCTCCCGCTCGCGATCCGAGATGGTGCGCGTCTTGCGCCCGGTCGTGACGCGCAGCGTATCGCCGCTGCACGGTGCATCCAGCAGCGCCTTGTCGAATGTCTCCGGAAACCACTGTCCCAGCCGCTCGCCGGGGAAATTGGTGATCAGCGCACCCATCACGCCCCAGGTTTGCAGGTTGGCACGCAGGGCCAGCAGGCGCTTGGCGCTGGAATCGTTGGCGACGATCACGCCGCGATCCTCGAAGCGGCTGGCGAGATGCGTGGTTTTGCCGCCCGGCGCGGCGGCCAGGTCCAGGATCAGCGGGGCGTCCGCCGCGTCGAACATCTCCGCCGGGAGCATCGAGGCGGCGTCCTGAATGTAATACAGGCCGAGATCGTATTCGAGCGTGCTGCCAAGCGGCTGATCCTGGCGGGTGATCTGCCAACCCGACGCACAAAACGGCAAGGACTGAACGTCCCAGCCGTACCGTTCCGGCCAACGCTGGCGGGCGGTGTCAGGGTCGATCTTGAGCGTATTGATCCGGATGGCCGGGCGGCGCGGGTGGCGCAGCGACTCGACCAGGCGCGCGAAATCGTCCGCGCTGAGGAACTGCCGGTAATGGTCGAGGCGCTCTTGAAGGTCGTCGAATGGCTCGATCATAGCGGCGGCGTTTTGTCCATGCAGTAGACCAGCTCGTTTTCGAACTCGATCTCGGTGATGGGCCAGGGGCGATCCGCCACCATCTCGTGGATCTGCTCGCGGTAAATGTCTTTCACGGCATGGCGTCCGGTCCGGCTGCGCACCGGCGACGACAGCACGATCCAGCGCACGTTCAGCGCATCCAGCAGCGGCAGCACGATCCCATGACGGCGCTTTTCCATGCGGTGCGTTTCTTTGAGCAGCAGGGCCACGTCCCCGGCTTCGCGCGGCGGCTGGACCAGGATGTCCTGGTTGAACGCCTCCCCGGCCACGCCTTGCAGCGCGAAATAACGGTTCAGAAAATCGACGCGCTGCTGGTGGATTTCGTAGGCGTAGAACGTCGCCCCGGCGGGCAGGCCCATCCAGGGGATCGAGAGCGGATTCAGGCCGCAGGCAATGTCGAGGATCGCCCGGGGCACGCCGGTCACCTCGAAAATCTGCTGGTAGAAAGTATCCAGCAGGGCCAGGCGCTCGCGCGTCGAGTCGTGGATGCGCATGATCTCGACGAGAAAGGCCCGGATGGCGTCTTCGTCGCCGGAGGCAAAGACCGCTTCCATGCGCCGGGTGTCGGCGGCGTAGTCGGGATCGCCGAGATACAGCGCCACGACCTCGTGCAGCTTCTTGCGCGCGGCCTGGACCGCCTCTTTGGGATTCTTCTGCCGCGCCAGTTCCGTGATCACGATGTCGCGGATGGTGTCGTCGCAGATGCCCACTTCGCGGTATTTTTTCGACTGTCCGAGTTGTTCGACAATCGCGTCAACGTCGGGTTGGGAAGTCATAAGCCCAATGCCTTCTACTGCCTGGTGATCACAAACGCCAGTTCGGTCGCAAATTCAAACCGCCGGACGGGCCATTCCTGGGGTTCCAACAGCGCCCGCAGCCGCGCCTCGTAATTTTCGACCATGCCTTTATCGCGCCCACCCAGGCTGCGCGCCGGAAAAGACACCACCACGTGCGCCGCATTCAGGTTTTCCAGCAGGCGCAGGCCGGCGGATTTATCGACCTGCTCCAGGCAGGGGATCGTCTTCAGCACCAGGGCCACGTCCACCGGCTCGGACGGGATGAAGGGGCCGATGTCGCGCGCATAGGCGTGCCCCGTGATCCCGACCAACGGCCAGAAGGTGTCGAGGAAACCGATCATATCGTGATAAATGTCGTAGGCGTAGTAGGTCGCGCCGGGAACCAGCGGCATCCAGGGGATCGCCAGCGGATTGAGGCCGCAGGCGATATCCAAAACGGAATGGATCGGGCCAAGATCGGCCAGCACGGCGCTGTAAAACTCGTCGAGAATCGCCAGCCGCTCTTTGGTCGAGGCATGATAGCTCATTACCTCGCGGCACGCCGCCCGCAGCGCGTCCGGGCCAGCGGCAGCCGCTTCAGCTAGCCTATGGGACCACGCTGCATAATGCAGACTGTCGTCCAGGTACGCGCCGCCGATCTGGTGCAGCTTGTTTTTCGCCGCCTTGATTGCTTCTTTGAGGTTGCGCCGCTTGCTCAACTCGACCGCGCCAACGCGCCGCACGACGTCTTCGCACACGCGGCTGTACTTCTGGCTCTTGAGGACGGTGCTCACCAGTTCGTCCAGGGGATCATCCGCTTTAGCCACGCCCGATCCCCCGCAGATGCCCGGCGAGCTGCATCATGAAGCGCAGGTTGTGAATGGTCGCCAGCCGCATGAACAGCGTATCGTTGATTTTGAAGAGGTGATGCAGGTAGCCGAGCGCATAGCGTGCACAACAGGCGCAGTCGCAAAACGCCGAGACCGGCTCGCTGGCCTTGATGTGGCGATCATCGCCCACGTAGACGTATTCGAACCATTGACCGCCGGTCTGCCCGATCAGACGCGGATCGCCGGTCGTGAAGGCGTACAGCCTGCCGTTGCGCGCGTCACGCGTGGGCATGGCGCTGTCGAACATGGGATAGCCCATGCGGGCGCACTCCACCACGTTGGCCGGATGCCCCACACCCAGCGCGTGCAGCGGAAATTCCGGCGGGACCAGTTCGCGCGTGAGGGACAACATATCGACCAGCAGCTTACCTTCGCCGTCCAGCGGCCAGCCGCCATAGCCGAAGCCGTCGAAGCCGATTTCCAGCAGAGACTCAGCACACTCGCGGCGCAGATCACGATCTCCGCCGCCCTGGATCACGGCGAACAGCAGCGGGCGATCCGTCCCCGCCAGACGTTTTTCATCACAGAGCCGCTTGAATTCGACTTTGGAACGCCGCGCCCAATCGACGGTGCGCTTGACGGATTTACGCTGCTCGTCCAGCGAGTCGTCGGCATGGGTGCAGTCGTCCAGGCAGACGAGAATGTCCGCGCCGTAGCCCATTTGCAGTTGGATACTTTTTTCCGGCGTGAGATTGAACTTGCGGTCGCTGCCTTCGGGCGTGAAGATCGCGCCCTTATCGTTCAGCCGCCCATACTTCGGGTTCTGGCGGATCAGCGAATAGACCTGGAACCCGCCCGAATCGGTCATGATCGGGCGCGTCCAGCCGGACATCCGGTGCAGCCCGCCCAGCGCCTTGATGGTGGTCGAGCCGGGGTGCTGCATGAGGTGAAAAGTATTCATCACCAGGGCATTGACGCCGCAGCCTTCGAGATCGGCGCTGTCCACCGAGCGCACGACCGCGCGCGTCGCGTCCGGCAAAAACGCGGGCAGCGGCAGATCGCCGTGCGGCAGCGGCAGCACAGCGGGATCGTGAGCCAGATCAGTCATCGGCGTCCTCATCGGCGGGCGGTTCCGGCTCGCCCTTCCCGGCGATCACGACGCAGTATTCGCCGCGCGGCTCGTTGGCTTTGAATACGGCGATCAACTCGGACAGCGTGCCCCGGTGGATCGTCTCGAACATCTTGGTCAGATCGTTGGTCACGGCGGCTTGACGATCACCGTACACCGCCAGCGCGTCTTCCAGGAACTTAGTCAGCCGGTAGGGACTCTCGTAAAAGACCAGGGTGTGCGGCGAGTCCTGGTCCACGGCCAGAAAGCGGCGGCGCGGGCCACCTTTGTGCGGCGGAAAACCGCGAAAGGTGAAGGAGTGCAGCGGCAGGCCGGACAGCACGGCGGCCATGATCACCGCGCTCGCGCCGGGGATCATCGTCACCTCAAGCCCGGCTTCCACGGCCTCGCGCACCAGCGTGTAGCCCGGATCAGAGATGCCCGGCGTGCCCGCGTCCGTCACCAACGCGACGGATTGCCCGGCGTGCAGAGCGTCGATGATGCGCCGACCGGCCCGCTTTTCGTTGTGCTCGAAAAACGCCACCTGCGGCTTTTTGATGTCGAAGTGCTTGAGCAGCAGGCCGGTCTTGCGGGTATCCTCACTGGCGACCAGATCCACCGTGCGCAGCGTTTCAAGCGCGCGCAGGCTGATGTCTCCTAAATTGCCAATCGGCGTGGCCACCAGGTAGAGCATTTACACACTCAGCTTGAACGGGTTGAAGTCGGTGGCACGGTCGTAGTAGTCCTCGTTTTCGACCGCCTTCAAGGTATTGACGATCCGGTAGGTGAGCGGCGTCATCGCCACTTCGAGGCCGACCTTGAAGAGGTAGTTAGTCACGACCAGCGAGACGAAGATCGACCACGGGAACACCCCCAGCACGGTCGCCACCAGCGCAAACACGATGGTATCGACACCTTCACCGACCAATGTGCTGCCGATGGTGCGCGCCCACAGCCAGCGGCCTGCGGTCATGATCTTCATCTTGGCCAGCACGTAACTGTTCGAGAACTCGCCCATGAAATAGGCTACCAGGCTGGCGACGATCAACCCGTTCACGCCGCCCAACACGTTGTGGTACGCCTGCTGCCCGGTGGTAGAGGCCCATTCCGACTCGCCGGGCAAAACGCCCGCGAACCACACGAAAAAGGCCATCAGGAGATTCGCGCCGAACCCGGCCCAGATCACCCGCCGGGAACGCTTGTAGCCGTAGACTTCGGTCAACACGTCGCCGAAGATATAGCTGATCGGAAAGATAAGCGTGCCCGCGTCAAACACGAGCGCAACCGGCCCCAGCGCAATGCCGAGATCGATGATCTTGGCGCTGCTGAGCAAATTACTGATCAGCAGCACGGTGACGAACAGGGCCATCACCAGATCGTAGTAACGGTAAGAAGTTTGAGTCGGTTTGTTCATGGCGTTGATTTTAACAGAAATGCACCGGGATTAGAACAGTAAAACTTCGCCCGAAAGCAGGCGAACCGGTAAAATTGAAAAGATTTTCAATGATCATGAGCCGCCCACAGGAAACTATGAGTGCACTAGCCCGTTATTTTCAAGTACCATTCACCCCTATCGCCCGCGCGGCAGCCGTCGTCACCGGGCCGCACGTGCGTTTTACCGTGCTCACCCCGCGCCTGATCCGGCTGGAATATGCCCCGGACGGCGCGTTCGAAGACCGGCCCAGTCAGGCTTTCTGGCACCGCGAACAGCCGGTCCCCGCCTTCACCACGACGCAGGACGATCACCATATTGAGATCGAAACCGAGCACCTGCGCCTGCATTACCGGATTTCCGATCAGGGTTTCACCGCCGACACCCTCGCGATCACGCTCAAGGCGTCGGGGGCGATCTGGCACTACGGCGAGGCCGATCCGCTCAACCTGAAGGGAACCTACCGCACGCTGGACCAGGCGGGCGGCTACGTCCCGCTGGAACCCGGCTTGATGTCGCGCGCCGGGTGGACGGTAGTGGACGATTCGCGGGCACTGGTGTTCAACGATCAGTGCTGGCTGGAGCCGCGCGGCGCACATTCCGCGGCACTGGACCTGTACTTTTTCGGCTATGGGCACGATTACGAGGGCTGCCTGCGCGACTTCAACCGGATCGCGGGCGCAACCCCGCTGATCCCGCGCTGGATTCTCGGCAACTGGTGGAGCCGCTACTGGCGCTACGTTGACGACGAATTACTGGGACTGATGGACGACTTCAAGGCGCATGAGGTGCCGCTGTCGGTATGCATCGTCGATATGGATTGGCACCTCACCCAGACGGGCAATACCAGCTCCGGCTGGACGGGCTACACCTGGAACCGCGAACTGTTCCCAGACCCGGACCGGTTCATCGCCGCCCTGCACGCCAGGGGTTTGCACACCGCCTTGAATCTGCACCCGGCGGAAGGCGTGCACCCGCACGAGGCGATGTACCCGCAAATGGCCGAACGGCTGGGGATCGATCCGGCCAGCCAGACGCCGGTGACCTTCGACATCGCCAGCCCTGAATTCGTCGCCGCCTATTTCGAGCTGCTGCACCACCCCGAAGAAGCGCGCGGCGTGGATTTCTGGTGGCTGGACTGGCAGCAGGGTCAGAAAACCAAGCTGTCCGGTCTTGACCCGCTGTGGTGGCTGAATCACTTGCATTTTTACGACCTGGGCCGCGACGGAACCCACCGCCCGTTCATCTTTTCGCGCTGGGGCGGGCTGGGCAACCACCGCTACCCAATCGGGTTCTCCGGCGACACTTACGTCACGTGGGAAGCCCTGGCGTTCCAGCCTTACTTCACGGCGACGGCGGGCAATGTCGGGTACGGGTGGTGGAGTCACGACATCGGCGGGCACTACGCCGGCAGGGAAGACCCCGAACTTTACACGCGCTGGGTGCAGTTTGGCGTCTTCAGCCCTATTTTCCGGCTGCACAGCTCCAATGGCGAGTTGTACGACCGGCGGCCCTGGGGCCAGGACAGCGCCGACGTCTTCTTCGCCACGCGCGACGCCATGCAGCTCCGGCACGCCCTGATCCCGTACCTGTATACGCTGGCCTGGCGCAACGCGACCGAGAGCCTGCCCCCGGTCCAGCCGATGTATCACGCCTATCCCGACGCGGAAGAAGCCTACGCCTGCCCGCAGCAATACCTGTTCGGCAGCGACCTGATCGCTGCGCCGTTCACGTCTCCCGCCGACCCGGATACCCGGCTGGCCCGGCAGGTGGTCTGGCTGCCAGAAGGCGACTGGTATCACTTCTTCACCGGCGAGCGTTATGCCACGGGCTGGCACGCGCTCTACGGTCGGCTGGCGGACATTCCGGTGTTCGCCAAAGCGGGCGCGATCATCCCGCTGGGACCCAAAGTGGGCTGGGGCGGCGTCGAAAATCCGGCGGAACTGGACGTGCACGTCTTCGCCGGGGCCGACGGGCATTTCACGCTGTACGAAGACGACGGTACCACCACCGCTTACCAGCGCGGCGAATTCAGCCGGACCGAATTCGACCAACGCTGGGAGAAAAACCGCCTTACGCTGACTATCAGCGCCGCCACGGGCGACACACGCCATCTCCCGACGCTGCGCACGATCCGGCTGCATCCCCACGGCGTGGTATCTCCCCAGACCATCCGCCTTCAGATCGGCGGCGCCGATCAGCCCTGTCCGGCAGATTATGACGCCGCCACGGACACGCTGCATCTCGCGCCGGTCGTCGTGCCGGTGACTGCCGATCTGCGCTTGAACCTCGCCCTCGACGCGGGGAGCCTGCTGGCGCAGCATGACCGGACACCTGCCAACCTGATCGACATGGTGCACGCCTTCCGGTTGGACAGCGGGACGAAGCACAAGCTGGTACGGCTGGCGCGCGATCTTCAAGATCAGCCCGAACGGCTGGCGGAGTTCGCGCTGGGGTTGACGGACTCGCAGCAGCGGGCGCTGTTCGAAACGCTGTGCGGCGCGGGCGTCCATCACGTGCGCGACACGGCGCAGGCCGATCTGATCGTGCTGTGGAACAACCACGCCCGGCGCGAGATCACCTACCTGCTGATCCCCCCCGACCGGCGCGCGCACGATCACCTGGGCATCAAGTCCGGCGTCGAGCAGGGCACGGTTCCCGGCTTCAAGACGTTCATCCCGGCAGCGCAGTTGAAACCGGAAGGGTATTGGCAGCAAGCCGTCAACCGTGCGACCTGGCAGGTGACGGTGAATTATTTCAACCTGTTGGCCGTTACGTACACTCACGAAGGATTGGAACGATGAAAATATCTTTTCTCGGCGCGGGCAGCACCGTTTTCGCCAAGAATCTGCTGGGGGACATCCTCAGCTTTCCCGAATTTGCCGACATCACGATCAGCCTGCACGACATCGACGAGGCCCGGCTGCACACGTCGGAGATCGTCGCCCGCAAGATCGCCAGCGCGCTGAACATCCAGCCCATCATCGAGGCGACGACCGACCGCCGCCGCTCGCTGGATGGCGCGGCGTATGCGATTGGCATGTTCCAGATCGGCGGTTACAAACCGTCCACCGTGGTCGATTTCGAAATTCCCAAGAAATACGGCCTGCGTGCGACCATCGCCGACACGCTCGGCATTGGCGGCATCATGCGGGCGCTGCGCACCATCCCGGTCATGCTGGACATGGCCCACGACATGGAAGAACTCTGCCCGGACGTGCTATTTCTCCAGTACGTGAACCCGATGGCGATGAACTGCTGGGCACTCAACCGCGCGACCCGGATCAAGAACATCGGGCTGTGCCACAGCGTGCAGGGCACGGCCATGCAGCTTGCCGACGACATCCGCGTGCCCTATGAGGAGATCAACTACCTCTGCGCCGGGATCAATCACATGGCGTTCTACCTCAAATTCGAGCGCGACGGCCAGAACCTGTACCCGCTGCTGAACAAAGTGATCAACGACGGCGACGTGCCGGACTGGAACCGGGTGCGCTATGAGATGTTCACGCGCCTGGGCTACTTCGTCACGGAGTCCAGCGAGCATTTCAGCGAGTACGTGCCCTGGTTCATCAAGCGGGATCGCCCAGACCTGATCGAACGCTTCAATATCCCCCTGGACGAGTATCTCCGGCGCTGCGAAAGCCAGATCGCCGGGTGGGAGCAACTCCGCCACGAACTCGAAGACGAAGGCAAGTCGATCACGGTCGAGCGCAGCCATGAATACGGCTCCGGGATCATCCACAGCCTCGAAACCGGCACGCCGCGCATCGTGTATGGCAACGTGGAAAACCAGGGCTTGATCGACAACCTGCCACAGGACTGCTGCGTCGAAGTGCCGTGCGTGGTCGATAAGAACGGCATCCAGCCTACCCACGTCGGCAGCTTACCGCCACACCTGGCCGCGCTGATCCAGACGAATGTCAACGTCCAATCGCTGACCGTCGAAGCGGCGCTGACGGGCCAGCGCGAGCACATCTATCACGCCGCCATGCTCGATCCGCATACGGCTGCCGAACTCAGCCTCGACCAGATTTGGGCGCTGGTCGATGACCTGATCGCAGCGCATGGTGGCTGGCTGCCGGAATTTCATTAGTCTCCGCGCAGGGGCGCGGCATGGATCGCCACCTTGCAGACCTGTAAGGCCGTTGTAACGTCGTTGTGATATGCCGGGCGCATTCTTCAGATATGGTTTTACAGGCGCAGCAGCGGAGGTGAATTCGTACCGGCAGATCAGCCACACAAGCACCAACGAAGCGCTCCAAACCCTACAATCGCCAGGGGCACAAGATTTGTGCCCCTGGCCCTTTGGTCTAGGGGACCGCGACCGCGGGCGAGGTATGGTTGGGCACGAGATTACCCTCCCACAGCGCGCGGAACTCGTCGGACACGGCCAGCAGGGTATCGACCGTGCCGGTCGCGTCGATGTGCCCATCTTTGAGGACGATGATCTGGTCGGCACGACGCAGCGCCGCTTTACGATGAGACACGACCAGGCAGGTAGCGCCGGTGTGATCGAACACCCGCTCCCACAGGGTGGCCTCGGTTTCCACGTCCAGCGCGCTGGACAGGTCGTCGAAGACGAGGAGATCGGGCTGGCGCACGAACATGCGGGCGGCGGCGGCGCGCTGCATCTGGCCACCGGAGAGCTTGACCCCCTTCGGGCCGAGCATCGATTCGAGGCCCTGCTCCAACTCCGGCAGATCGCTTTCCAGTACCGCCGCGTAGATGGCGTCCAACACGGTGTCGTCATCCGATCCCAGCCCCATCAGGATGTTATGGCGCAGGGTATCGCTGAACAGGCGCGGCACCTGGGGGGTGTAGGCGCTGCGCGGCGGGACGAAAAAGTCCCCGGCGTTATCGACCGGCTGGTCATTCCAGCGAATTTCGCCGCCATCCCGCGGGAGCAGCCCTAGCAGCGAGCGCAGCAGGGTGGTCTTGCCGGAACCGATGCGCCCCGTGATCACGACGAACGAGCCGCGCTCGACTTGCAGATCGATGTCGGCAATACCGTTTTCGGTGCCGGGATAGTGATAGTGCAGGCCGCGGATGTCGAGCCGTTCCAGTGGGTCGAGCCGTTCCGGCTGCGGAATGTCGGGCAGCGTGCCGTCCAGGTAGATCGGGCTGAACTCGACCAGGGCATCCGCGGGAGCACCTTCCATCAACCGGTACATGCGCTCGACCGACACGCCGATCTGCTTGTAGCGAGCCGCCAGCAGCCCCACGAAGGTGGTCAGTTCCGAGACAAATTCCAGGTAAAAGGCAAACAACGCAAAATCGCCAATCGTGAACGACCCATGCTGGATCGACTGCCCGGCCAGCAGCAGGATCGCGCCCGTGCCGAGCGTGGCCGCGTTGCGGAAGATCGAGTTCAATATCTCGTTGAACAGGCGATCCTTGACGGCGATGACGCGCCGTTCGTCGTTGATCGCCTTGAAGTAATCCACCACGCCTTCTTCGGCGGTAGCCACCTTGACCGCCTGGACTGCGCCGAAGATTTCCCCGATGAAGCCGGTGACAATTCCATTCCACTTCCGGCTGGCGCGGCGATATTTCTCGATGCGGGTCATCGAGGCATTCGCCACCACCCCGACCGCGATGAACGGCAGCACGGCCAGCAGTGTGATCTGGACGTTGATGCTGAGCATCACGGCGAAGGCGATCACGCCGAAGAAGATCATGCCCATGATGTCGTTCATCCACAGGGCAAACAGCGGGATCTCGAACACGTCCCCGCGAAACCGGCTGATCGCTTCACCAGGCGAATCCGGCAGGGCTTTCGCGCCGGGCCGCTTCAGGATGTAGCGCAGGAGGTTCTTGCGAAGAAGGGTCATGGTGTGCACGAAAAACGGTACGTTGGTCAGCACCAGCCCCCAGACCGACAGCATCCGCACAATCTCGGTCACGAACAGCAGCGCGATCAACGTCCACAACCCGAAATGAGCTTCGCCGTTGTTGGTCAGCAGGTTGAAGAACTCGCGCATGATCAGGCCGGGCGCCTGCCAGAACAGGTTGAGGACCAGCATCGAGGCCAGGTTCATCAGCCAAAAGCCGCGCCGGTAGACAATCGTACGCCAGACAACTTTCCAGATCGGGATCGGCGGTTTCGGCTCGCGATAGCCTTCGAGCTTGACTTCAGGAATACTCATGCCAACACCTCCGAGAGTCCGGTTTGCAGCAGGCTGCTGAACCGGGAGGACGGATCGTCCGCCAGCCGCGAGCGGTCGCCATGCTCGATGACGCGTCCTCTTTCGAGGATCATGATTTCGTCGGCGCGATGCACCGTGCCCAGCCGGTGCGCCACGATGATCGCGGTGCGGTTGCGCAGCAGCTTGTCGATGGTGCGCTCGATGATCTGCTCGGTCACCGGGTCCAGCCGCGAGGAGGCTTCGTCCAGGATGACCAGGCCGGGATCGTGCAGGAAGACCCGCGCAAACGCGAGAAGCTGCGCCTGCCCCGCCGACAGGCCGCGCCCGCCGGTTTGCAGGCGGGTATCCAGACCGTCAGGCAGGCTGCGATACCACTCGCCCAATTCCAGGTCTTCGATCACGGCCAGGATGCGCTCGTCGGGAATCTCGCGGTTGAAGAAGGTCAGGTTGTCGCGCACGCTCGCCTGGAACAACTGCACATCCTGGGTCACCATCGACACGCGCCGCCGCAGCTCGTACAGCCGCGGATCGCGCACGTCCACATTGTTGATCCGGATCGCGCCGGACGAGATGTCGTAGAGCCGGAAGATCAGCCGGGTGACGGTGGTCTTGCCGCTGCCAGTCCGGCCCAGCAAGCCTAACACGCGGCCTGGTTTCAATTCAAAGCTCAGATCTTCAAGGACCGGCTCGCCGTCCACATAGGCGAATGACACGTCGTCGAAACTCAGCCCCAGCGGCCCCGCCGGAATGACGCCGCCGGGACCGTCGGTGATCTTCGACCTAAAAGCGCGCAGCTCGGTCAGGCGTTCCACCGCCGCGCCGATGTTTTGCAGGTTTTCGACCTGCTGCGTCAGATCGCGGATCGGGCGCGACAGCATGTTGGTGTAGTACACCACCAGGTAGGCCGTGCCGATGGTAAACGCGCCACTGCGATAAAGCTGGTAGCCGCTGACAAACGCGATGGCAAACCCGGCCATCAGCATCACTCCGGCGACCAGGTGGACCATCACATGCAGGTTGCCGGACTTACGCCAGAAGCGCAGGATCGTGGTATGCAGCTTATACAGCCCTTGCAGCACAAACTCGACTGCCCCGTTGGCGCGGATGTCTTCCGTGCCGGACAGCCGCTCCTCCAAAAAGGCGAACAGGTCGGCCTGAGCTTCGCGCAAGGCGCGATCCACGGGGATGGCGATGCTGCGCACCCGGTTCAAGCCGTAGACGGTGAGCACTGCAAAGGCCGTGAAGCCGATCCCCATGCGCCAGTTTTCGGCGTACATCACGATCAGAATGCCGACCATGAGCAGCAGGTTACCGACCACCCGGATCACGAACTGCGAGAAGAAGTTCGACAGCTCGGACACGTCACCATCGATGCGCTCGATCAATTCGCCGGGACTGTGCTCGTTATGGAAGCTCATATCCAGGCGCAGGCAGTGGGCGGCAAGCTCGGCGCGCAGTGAATTGGTCGCCGTCCAGGCCAGATTCTCCCCAACGTAAGTAGCACCGACGCCGAGGACCTGCTGCACTAGCGCCACCCCGATAAAGGCCAACGCGACGAAGACCAGTTCGCTGCTCTCGTGGCCCGACGTGGCCGTGTCCAAAAAATAGCGCATCAACTGAGGGTTCAGCACTTGCAAAGCGATGCTGGTCAGCAGCAGTACCGACAGCAGCACGAAGCGACCTTTTTGGGTTTGCACGTGATCGACGAGCAAATCCCAATATCGCCGGAGAGGGATATTCTTCATCCTGTGTCTGTCCCTAATAAAATGAATGTAGACGAGTGACGCAACACGGCCACGCCCAAACCAACACTAAGCCCCGCAAACCTAGTGCGCTCTACGGCGTGTTCGCTCCGCCCGATCAGGCAGGAGAGTTAATGGAGGAAAATTCTTATACGCATAGCAGGATGGCCTTTCAATAACGCTTTTTCATTATACGCCATTTTCAGGCCAAATCAATCAGGGGATTTCCAACCTGGGCGAGGCAAGCCTCGCCCCTACGAAAAAGACGGAAGCCCGGT
>CAYRWY010000018.1:14896-30258 GCA_964427955.1 uncultured Anaerolineaceae bacterium | reverse complement strand
CGCCCGCCTGGGGGCCGGATGGCCGCCAACTGCTGTTTTCGAGCGAGCAGTTCGGGCCGTGGAACCTGTTCCTGACGGTGTTGGGTGAAGACGTCGAGGGCGAATTTCCGGTGCTGCCGCCGGAACTCAGCACGCGCAACCAACTGTGGCCCTTCTTCGACTCGCAGGGCGAACAGATCGTGTACACCATCTGGGACGATCTCGCCGATCCCCAGACCTCGGACATTTACCTGTTGGACTTCGAAGAGGAGCAGCCGCGCGCCATCCGGCAGGGTGTTGGGGCCGACATCGCCTGGGCCTGGGCCGACGACACGCGCCTGCTGGCTTCGGTCGGCGGGCCGGACGACGTCCAGATCGCGCTGGTGGACGTGGCGACCGGGCAGGCGACGACGCTGACTCACGCCGGGTCGTTCAACGGCGGCGCGCGGCTGTGCGTGGTCCAGCCGGATGCGCTGCCGCCCGAACCCGCGCCGGTGATCGTCCCGACCGCCACGGTGACGCCCACGCCCGCCCCAACCGAGTCGGCATTTTCGCCGGAATTGATGGCTGCCGCCGGGCACCAGCACATCGTCCAGCCCGGCGACACCCTGATGGCGATTGGCTATCGCTACGGCGTCAATTGGACCGCGCTGGTGGGGCTGAACGATCTCCGGAATCCGGACGTGTTGAGCGTCGGCCAGACGCTCACCGTCCCCTATATTCGCTATGCCCCGTCCATGCGCGGCGGTTTCGTCGAGCCGGACGGGGAGACGGCCCTGCGCGCCAACGTGCGCAAAGAGATCCTCGTCGATCTGAGCGACCAGACCATGACCGTCATGGAAGATGGCCGCCCGATCCGCGAGGTGCTGGTTTCGACCGGGCTGCCGGGGACGCCGACCGTCCTGGGAGAGTACAGCATCTACCAGAAGCTCGAAGCCCAGACCATGAGCGGGCCGAATTATTACCTGCCCGGCGTGCCCTACGTGATGTATTTTTACAAGGGCTACGGGCTGCACGGGACGTACTGGCACGACAACTTTGGCCATCCGATGAGTCACGGCTGCGTGAATTTGCCCACCTCGGAAGCAGCCTGGCTGTACGCCTGGGCCGAGATCGGCACGCCGGTTTTGATTCAGGAATAGCCTCGTTCAGCCACCCCGCCCGCGTGACCAAAGCCCATCGTATGTGTTACAACATACCGATATACACCCTATCAGGAGGAATACGTTATGGGTCTCTTAGACGGAAAAACGGCGATAGTTTTCGGCGTCGCGAATAACCGCTCGATTGCGTGGGGGATCACCGAAGCGTTCGTGCGCGAAGGGGCGACGGTCGGTCTCAGCTACGCGGGCGAGGTGCTGGAAAAGCGCGTCTTCCCGCTGGCCAAAGATGCCGGGATCGACTTCGTAGAATCGTGCGATGTCACCTCGGACGAGCAGATCGAGGGCTTTTTCGCCAAGGCCAAAGAGCGTTTCGGCAAGATCGACATCCTGGTGCACTCGGTCGCGTTCGCGCCGGGCGAAGACCTGGGCGGGCGCTTCCGCGATGTCAGCCGGGGCGGCTTCCAGATGGCGCTGGACATTTCGGCCTACAGCCTGATCCCGATGGCGAAACACGCCGCGGCGCTGATGACGGAGGGCGGCAGCATCATGGCGCTGTCGTATTACGCGGCGGAGAAAGTCGTGCCGCGCTACAACGTCATGGCCATTGCCAAAGCCGCGCTGGAAAATATCGTGCGCTACCTGGCGGTCGATCTGGGACCGGAGGGCGTCCGGGTCAATACGCTCAGCCCTGGACCGATCAAGACCCTGGCCGCGGCGGGCGTGCCCGGTTTTCGCATGATGATGAAATACAGCGAAAAGGTGACGCCGATGCGCTCCCTGGCGACCCAGGAAGATGTCGGCAGCGTGGCGGTTTTCCTGGCCAGCGATGCCAGCAAGCAGATCACCGGCGAGACCATCCACATCGACGGCGGGTATAACGTCCTGGGCCTGACGGCGACGGCTGAAGACCTCGAATAGTCGATTAACGTGCGTAGGGGCCATCAGTATGGCCCCTACCACAGGTGTCCCCCCGGAAAGACGTGACGACGAGCGTCACGGCATGTTTTGCAGGGCGATTTTGTAGCGGGCGCGGTTGGTCGTGAAGGGCGCCATCGCGCCGATCACGAGGGTGGCATCGCCGCCGTCGGGCACGGTGAAGGTCGCGCGCCCGGTATTCAGGTCGTCCAGCGTCACCCTCTGGACGTCCGGGAGTTGATCCGGCCCGCGCACCACGACGGCCAGCGCCCAATGCTGCGGAGCGGTCGCGGGGACCCGCAGGAAACCGTCGGAGATCCAGGCCGAGGCCGGACTCTCGACATTATCCAGCGCCCCCAGTTCGACGATCCCCAAATCGTCCAGCGCCAGGCCGGACAGCGTCTGGCTGTGATCCGTCAGATACTCGAACCGCACCAGGAGCGTCTGGCCCGCGTAGTCATCCAGGTTGATCCGTTCCTCGATCCAGGTATTGGACTGCCCGCTGTAGTAATCGCCCGGCGCGTATTTGCCGTTCTGGCTGGCGTGCGGGCCGCTGACGATCTCCCAGGTCTGGCCGCCGTCGCCGGAGACCAACACCTGGAACCAGTCGTAATCATCCTCGATGTTCCACCACGCGCTGAAGGCTAACGTGGCCGTTTTCAACCCGGTCAGGTCGAACGCGGCGGTCAGGCGCGCGGCGCTGCTGTTTTCGTTGTTGGACCACCACATCCACTCGCCGGAATGGGGCGCGGCGCCCATCAGGGAGGCGGTATCGCTGCCGTCGAAGCTCAACTGGTACTGGCCCGGCGCATCGACGCCGAGATAGTCCGTGCCGTACTGGCTGACCGTATCGCTGTATACGGCTCCGCCTTTGCTCATGTTCAGCGACAGCGGTTGGATCGGGTTGGGGAGATCGAGCGACTGGTAGTAGTAACGCCCGTCCCCCGCGTAGGGATTGTCCAGGTCGTTGGCCAGAATCCAGTTGGCGAAAACCAGATCGACGCTGATCCCCTGGTTGGTCGCGTCCAGGGCGTGCTGGACGGCGGCCAGCCCGTCATACTCGGACTTGACCAGCGCGCGCATGAAGTCCAACCCAAACTGCTCGTACAGGTAGACCATGAACAGGTAAGACGCGCCATAGTGCAGCCCCACCTCGTAGCCGTCGGTGGTCCAACTGTTGAGCGAGTGATCGGTCGCGTTCAGGAAGTCGATCATGTTGTAGTCGCCGATGGTGCGCGGGTTGAAGCCGTTGAGGTGCTCGGCGAGCTGTGACAGCCCTTCGTTGAACCAGATCTGCTCATTGCCATCGACGTAATACTGGATCAGGTGCTGATCTTCGTGGGCGATGGTGGTCAGGTATTGATCCGAGCCGAGCGGCGCGTTATCCAGGCCGATGTAGAGGATCTCGCGCTGGTTGCTGCCGGGACAGATGGTGCGCGGGCACTGATCTTCCGGGCTGAAGGCGCCCATGATGCCCGGCCCGGCGGAGGCCTGGTTCACGATGTGGATGCGGCTGTCGCCGTCGATGCCCGGATTCCACTCGTCGCCGTAGATGCTGTGATTCAACGGCCAGATGTGATCCTCGAAGAAAGTCGCCGCATGTTCCAACTTCTGGCGGTCGACCGGGACGCCGCGCTCGAACCAGAAATAGGCGTGGGCGGTCCGGTAAGCCAGCACGAAGGTGCGCGTCTCGCTGTCGTAGCTGTCCAGGGGAATGAACTGCTCGCTCTCGCCGACCTGATATTCGTGCGTCGGGAAGGGACCGTACATTTCGGCGGCGGTCTTCCAGCCGACTTCGACCAGCCAATCGGCCTGAGAGCGATGCAGCGGCACAGTCAGCGCATCTTTCCAGGAGAGGGCGCCGCCCGGCTTGCCCTCTTGGGCGTGCGCCGGGACGGACGCCAGCCCGGACAGCGAGATCACCAGCACGAGCGCCCACCTGGCGCGCGAGAATGTCTTTCGAGCCATGAGGATTCCTTCCAGCCCCCAACTTGTACGCTAGTTAGAGTTTAAGGCAAATTCATCCGGCGTGGGCAAAGATTTCGTGAATTCGACGCACAACGGGGGGATGTCGGAGGGGGGTCGTACACTGCACCCCGGCCTCACCCCCCGACCCCCTCTCCATTGAAAGGGCGCAATAGAGAGGGGGAGCAAGCGGCGATTCTGATACCCCTCTCCATCGTTGTTTTGATGGAGAGGGGCCAGGGGTGAGGCCGGAACAAGGCAGTTATCGTATCAAAACCCTTATCTTGGCGCGTCCAGGGCATAGTGCACTACGCCCCTCCCCAAGTCTTTCGCGGATCACGGCACGGGCGTCAGCACCAGGGTGTAGGCTGCCGGTTCGGTCGTGACCTGGGCCAGACCGGAGACGACGATCACGGTGTTGTTATCCAGCGTGATCTCCCATTCGCCCTGCGACGTGTCGCCAGCGCTCAACAGGCGCGTGACCGGGGCGCTGGCATTGCCGGGTTGGACGACCTGCACCAGGAATTCCTGCGGCAGCACGTTGTCCATGCGCAACCAGCCCGCGCTGGTCCAGCCGCCGTCGCTATTCTCGAAATCGTCCGCGTAGCCGATTTCGGGGATGCTCACGTCGTCGATGATCAGGCCCGGCTGGGTCACGGCGTCGTCGGTGATGTACTCGAAGCGCAGCAGGATCTGCTGCCCGGCATAAGGCGTCAGATCGATGGATTCTTCGACCCAGCCCTGGCTCTGACCCGTGTAGCCGGGGCCGTAGGCATTCCCGTGCGGATCGTCGCTGGTGGTGCGCCCGGTGGTGAAGGGCGTCCAGGTGACGCCGCCGTCGGTGGAGACCATCACGTAGCCGTAGTCCCAGTGGTCTTCGATGTAGTACCACGTCCAGAAGTTGAGGGTAGCACTGCTGACGCCGGTCAGGTCAAACGCCCGCGTCAGGGATGAATCGCTGAGATCGGCGCGGTTGGACCACCACATGAAACTGCCGCTGTGGGCGTCGGTGGGCACTACCGAGACGGTGTCGCTGCCCTTGAACGACAGCCGGACTTTCTGCGATCCCTGTACTCCCGTCACCTGGAGATAATCCGGGCCCCACTGCGGTGCGGCCAGTTCGATGGGACGGCCATTGGCGGTGATCTCCTGGGTGATGGTGGCCGGGGTCAGGCTGTCCAACCCGCCCAGCGAGTACGCATAACGCCCGTCGCCTACTGACGGGTCGAGCAGCAAGTTAGTCACCAGCCAGTCAGCATACAGGTCGGTCAGGGTGACCGGCTGGCGGGTGGTGGGATCGATGGCGCCGATGGCGGTCAGTGTGTTCTGGACGCTTTCCAGGCCGTTCATCGGATCGCGCACCAGCGTCGAGGTCGCCTGTTCGCCGTAACGCTGGTA
The DNA here is from genome assembly GCA_964427955.1 of uncultured Anaerolineaceae bacterium. GTDB lineage: Bacteria > Chloroflexota > Anaerolineae > Aggregatilineales > Aggregatilineaceae > JACRBK01. The sequence goes on along the minus strand of CAYRWY010000018.1, from coordinate 24,898 downwards.
GAAATAGGCCATGAACATATAGGACGCGCCATAATGCCCATAGCGGGCAGCTTCGTCTTCCGGCCAGGTATTCAACTGGATATTCGGCGCGCTCAAGAAATAAGACGCGGTATCGCTCACCCCGTAGCCTACGATCAGCGGGGCCAGCTCGGACAAGCCCTCGTTGATCCAGGTGTCTTCGTTGCCGTCGATCTTCCAGTGGACCATGTGCTGAAATTCGTGCGTCAGGACGCTCTCGTAATACTCCGACCCGACGTAGTAGCTCATGTTGTCCAGGTTGACGTAAAACATCTCGTGCTGGTTGGAATTTTTGACCACCACCGACGGATATTCGCTCTCACTGCCGAAATAGGCGGCGGCGTAATTGCCCAGCCGGGTCGAATGCAGGATGTACAGGTGCGGATCGCCGTCGATGCCGGGCGTCCATTCCGATCCGAAGACTTCATGGACTTTGGGATAGACCACGCTTTCGAAGGTCTCGGCGGATTTTTTGAGTCCGTCCTGGTCCACGCTCTGGCCCTGTTCCACGAACATATACACGTGGGGCGTTTTGTAAAGCAGCGTGGCGTTGACCGTAAAGCCGTAGTCTTCCTGAAGATTCTGCGCCTGGAAGGGGACGACCGTGCCTACCTCCAGTTCGGGCGGGGGCGTGGTCGGCGGTTCGGGGATGTTCGTCACGCCGAGCAGCCGCTTGGCCAGGTCCACCCGGTCACGCCAGGGAATGACCGTATTTTCGACCAGCGCCAACGTCGTGCTGCCGTCGCTGCTGCCCGACGGGCCGGGCGTGCGCAGCGGCGTCGGGGGCAGGTCCGCCGGGGCGCTGGCATACGAAGACAGGCCAGCCGACGACAGCGCCAGCAGCACCACGCTCATCAGTCCGATCCAGAGGTATCGTTGAAATCTCATCACGTTTTCCTTTATGGGTAGAGGAAACTCGTCTTGGTTTTCTATTTGTAACCCAGTTGGCTGACGCTTGACCACTGCTTTGACAATTTCTTATGATTGAACGACGGTCCGCTCTGGTCACAGCGCCCGCCCCGCGCTACAATCGCAAGGGCAGGTTGAGTTTGAGGGTTTTGCCACCAATGTTAAGCTTCCATCATCAGCAGTATACGATTATTGATCTGAGACGGCGATTCCGGACGCTGCTGCTCGTCACGGTGCTGTTAGCCACCCTGTCCGGCAGGGTCAGCGCCCAGGGTACGCCCACTCCGACGGGTTATGTCGAAGCGATCGTCATCGTCGAGCGCGCGGTCGTCTTCCCCCAACCGGACCGTAATGCCACTGCGCTTACCTATTTATACGAGCGCGAACGCGTTCCTATACTGGGACAATCCGGCGACGGCAGCTTTTTGTGGGTCGTGGTCGGCGATCAGACCGGGTGGGTGCTGCGGGCGCAGGTCGAGATCAGCGGCGATGCCACCGCGATCCCGGTGATCGGCGGCGGGACGGTCCCGGCGACGGCGACCATCACGCCCTTCGTGGCCTCGGTTACTCCACCGCCCCTGGTGCCCACGGGCACGCCGCTGCCGACCCGGACGCCGGTGCCGACCCTGGCGGGCGGGACTCCTTCTGCCGCGGCCACGCCCGATCTGACGTCGGTGCTGCCGGGCACGCCGCCGCCGCTGACGATTACGCTGCCCGCGGGGTGGAACGGGGCAGATATGCAGATTCCTTACCTTTCTCTTGACGGCGATACGCGCTACATCCCCCTGACGATCTACTTTGGCCCGCTCAGCGGGGGAACCCAGGGCTTCATCTACGTCTACTGGGGCTTTCCCGGCGTGCAGGACCTGGTGACCAAGGAGCATAACCTATGGGCGGATGGCGTGCAGATGCTGCGCGGCTCATTGATCGGCGATAACTGCAACCTGGGAGTGTATACGCAGCAGACCTTCAAGGTCGGCGGGCGGGACGCCGTCGGTGCCATGTACCAGGCCTCCGAGTGTAAGAGTGAATCGGACACTGCGGGCTGGTTTGCGACCCTGATGGTCGATGACGGCATCTTTGCCTTTTATACGGCGGTCGAACCCTGGTCCGCGCTGGCCGATCAGCAGGTGGTGCTCCAGTCGATTCTCGACACCGTCGTGTTTACGGGACTAGAACAATAACCATCGGGGGTGGTTTGGCTGTTTTGCTCGATCAACTGCTTGTCATCGATATTGAGGCGACCTGTTGGGATGGACAACCCCCTGAGGGACAGGAAGCGGAAATCATCGAAATCGGGGTGTGTACGCTCGATATTCCGTCCGGACGGCGCGTGACCAAACAGAGTATTCTGGTCAAGCCCGAACGATCCGAAATAAGCCCGTTCTGCACCGAATTGACGACGCTCACGCAGTCCCAGGTGGAGCGCGGCGTCACGTTCGAGCACGCCTGCCGGGTGCTGCGGCGTAAATACCGCGCCGGGGATCGCGTGTGGGCCAGCTACGGCGACTATGATCGCCGCCAGTTTGAAAAACAGTGCCGGGAGCGCAATATCCTGTATCCATTTGGCCCCACGCACATTAACATCAAGAATCTATTGGCCGTGTTTCACGGGTTGCAGCATGAGGTCGGCATGATGGACGCTATGCGGTTGATGCGGCTGCCCGTCGAAGGCACGCACCATCGCGGCGTGGACGATGCCTGGAACACGGGCCTGATTCTATCGAAACTGATCTTGCAGCGCCGGGACGAGCCTGGCGAAGAGGGTGGAGTGGTGAAGTGAAGCGTCGTATTCAATCGGGTTTGATCGGGTTGATTCTCTTCAGCGTGTTAGCGGCGCCGCTGCTGGTGGCCGCCGGGCCGGACCAGGTAGGGCCGGTCAGCATCTCGTATGATTTCCAGTGGATTCGGCAGGGCCGGGTCGGGATCGTGCGCGTCACCGGGGCCGACCTGGCCGAGGTACGGGGCATCTTTCAAGAGCGGCTGTACCCGTTTTACCCCGAAAAACAGAGCTTCGTGGGCCTGATTTCGGCGGACATGAACCAGGATATCGGGATCTATCCTTTCCAGGTGTGGGTCAAATACACCGATGGCCAAGCCGAGCGGATCAACAAGGAGATCGAAGTCAATTACGGCGAGTTTGGCCGCTCTCCGGTGACGATTTCCGCCTCGCTGACTCCGCTGCTCGATCCGGACCTGGAACAGGCCGAGTTCGATAAGCTGAACAACATCATTGGGCGCTTCACCCCCGCGCGCTACTGGGAAGACCAGGGCTTTATCACGCCCGACGAGAACCAGATCATCGGCTGGTTTGGGGCGTGGCGGCTGTATAATGACACCTACTGGCGGCAGCATACCGGCACCGATTACAGCGAGCCGGTGGGAACGCCGGTGCTGGCGACGGCCAGCGGGCGCGTGATGCTGTCGGAAGTGGTCAATATTCGCGGCGGTTACGTCCTGATCGATCATGGCTGGGGCATCTACAGCGGCTATGCGCACCTGTCGCAGCGGTTTGTCGTGCCCGGCCAGTGGGTGCGGCAGGGCGACGTGATCGGCTTGAGCGGCCTGAACGGGCGATCCAGCGGGGCGCACCTGCACTGGGAAATCGCCGTGGGCGGCATTTTCGTGAGTCCGGAAGATTTCGCGGCGTTGGGCCTGGGGAATAATACCACCGACAAAGTAGGCTGAACCGGCGCCAGCCAGATCGGTTAGAGAAAGGGTGCCATGGTCCACCATATCCGTGAATGGTTGATTGGACCACCGCTGCCGACAACGCGTCTGGGCGAGGAGCGTCTGAACAAAATTCGGGCGCTCGCCGCTTTTTCTCCCGATGCTTTATCCTCGATTGCCTACGCTAACCAGGAAATCTTCCTCGGCCTGGTGGTCATGGGCGCGGCGGGCCTGCGCTATTCCTGGCCGATCGGGGTCGTGATCGCGGTGCTGCTGGCCATCGTCGCGCTGTCGTATTCCCAGACCATCCAGGCGTATCCGGGCGGCGGCGGATCGTACACCGTCGCGCGGGAGAACCTGGGCACGTGGTTCGCGCTGGTCGCGGCGGCGGCGCTGCTGATCGATTACGTGCTGACGGCGGCGGTCAGCCTGACGGCGGGCGTCGCGGCAATTTCGTCGGCTTTTCCTGACTTGTGGCCCTACCGGGTGCCCCTGGCCCTGTTTTTCCTGGTGCTGATCACGCTGGCGAATCTGCGCGGCCTGCGCGAGTCCGGCACGCTGATGGCGATCCCGGTGTATATGTTCCTGGGATCGTACCTGTTCATGCTGGCCTATGGCGCGATCAAGGCGCTGCTCGGCCATCCCGGCTCGTTCACCGAGACGGCGCCCCCGGCCCACGAAGCGATCTCCACCCTCCTCATCCTGCACACCTTCGCGTCCGGCTGTACCGCGCTGACCGGGGTGGAAGCGATCAGCAACGGCGTCCCGGCGTTCAAGTCCCCCGAAGCGCGCAATGCGAACCAGACCCTGCTGGTGATGGCGCTCTTGATGGCGACCCTGTTCGTGGGCAGCATCGGCCTGACGCAGTATTTCGCCGTCGTGGCCCCGGCGAATGAGACGATCCTGTCCGCCCTGGCGCGGCGTATCCTCGGATCGGGGGCGGCCTACGTCATAGTGCAGGTGTCCACGCTGTTGATCCTGGTCGTAGCGGCCAATACCAGCTTTGCCGGATTCCCCCGGTTGGCGTCGATCCTGGCGGGGGATGGCTATGCGCCGCGCCAGCTCTCCTTTTTGGGTGACCGGCTGGTTTTCTCGAACGGGATGGTGCTGCTGGCGACGCTCAGCGGGGTGTTGATCGTCGCGTTCAATGGGGACAGCCACGCGTTGATCCCGCTGTTCGCCGTCGGCGTGTTCCTGGCCTTCACGCTGTCGCAGGCGGGGATGGTCGTCCACTGGGTGCGGCTGCGCGTTCCGCGCTGGTCGATCAAGGCGCTGATCAACGGCGCCGGGGCCGCCGCTACGTTGGTGACGCTGCTGGTCGTCGGGATCAGCAAGTTTTTGGATGGGGCCTGGATCGTGATCGTGATACTGCCGATGCTGGTCCTGGTTTTCCGCACCGTCAACCGGCATTATCAGGAAGTATCCAAAGAACTCACGCTGCGCGGCCTGCCGCCCGAACTGCGGCCTATGCCGGCGCCGCGCGTGGTCCTGCCGGTATCGGGAATGCACCGTGGGATCATCGAGGCGCTGCGTTATGCCCGCTCGATCTCGGATCGAGTGACGGCAGTGTATGTCGAGCTGAATCCGGGCGACGCCGAGCGCGTCCGCCGCGACTGGGAACTGTGGGGCCAGGACGTGCCGCTGGTGGTCGTGCCCTCGCCCTACCGCTCGATCATCGGCCCGATCCTCGAATTCCTGGACCAGACCGATCGCGAGCACAACGACGGCCAGTTGGCGACGGTGCTGCTGCCGGAATTTGTCCCGGCGCATTGGTGGCAAAATCTGCTGCATAACCAGACGGCCTGGATGCTCAAGCTGGCGCTGTTGTACCGGCGGCGGCGGTTGGGCAAAGTGCGCGCCATTATCGACATTCCCATGCACCTCAGGAAATGAAGGTCAATCATGCAACCCTGGAAAGTGCTCTCGTCCCGCGTGCTGCTCGACGGACGGCCCTGGCTGCGGGTTTTCGCGGACCATGTCCGGCTGCCCAACGGCCACGAAATCCCTGACTTCTACCGGATCGAGGCGCCCGACTGGGCGCAGGTCTTCGCCGTGTCGGACGATGGCGGTGTGATGGTCATCGAGCAGTACAAGCACGGCGCGGGGCAGGTGTCGCTCGAACTGCCCGCCGGGTATCTTGAACCCGGCGAAGCGCCGGAGGTCTCGGCCCGCCGCGAGCTGTTGGAAGAAACCGGCCTTGAGGCGGCAGAGTGGCGCTTGTTGGGGAAGTGTTTCGTAGATGGCAACCGGGGTCTGGGCTCGACTCATATCTTTTTGGCCCGGCACGCGCGCCAGGTGGCCGAGCCGCAGCGTGAAGCATCGGAGATCATCGCCCAGCGGTGGCTGCCCCTGGACGAGCTGCGCGCGGCCTGGCTGGGAGGACGTATCGGCAATATGGGCACGGTAGCCGCCGTGGGGCTGGCGCTGGCCGCCCTGGAGCGTGAGCCATGATCCGGATTCGCCCGGCGCGTGTGGTCGATCTGCCCGGCGTGGGCGTGGTGCTGGCCGAAGCCTTCAGCGACAAGCTGCGCATCATCTTCGGCTCTCAGCCGGACAAAATCCAGACGCTGCTGGAAGCCATGTACGCCGGTCCTGTCCAGCGCGGCTACGATGGCGTGCTGGTGGCGGACCTGGACGGGCGGGTGGTCGGCACGACCGTGATCCAGCCCACCTATACCCCGCAGGAAAACCGCATCTTCGAAAGCATTGCCGTGCGCGAGTTGGGGCTGCCCCGGATGCTGCGCGCCTCGTTCATGTTGTGGCTGCTCGGTCACAGCGCCGAACCGGACGAAGCGTATATCAGCGACGTGGGCGTGGCTGCCGACTGCCAGGGGCACGGGATCGCCCAGGAGATCATGCGCTACGTCGATCAGTGGGCGTGGGAACGCGGCTACAAACGCCTGACGCTGTGGGTCGCCGAGTCGAATGTCATTGCGGTCCACGTCTATGAAAAGGCCGGTTTCTCCGTGATCCGCACCCGGTCCAGTTGGCTCACCCGACTGGTGTTTGGCCTCCGGCGCTGGTATCTGATGGAGAAGCGGCTGGACGAATGAGGTTTTTGGTGCTTTTGACCGAGGCCGCGAACCCGCTCTTGTATTTCGCTGGAATCCTCGTATACTAAAGCCCTTTGCGACCCCCGAATTCAAGTAGCCGACCCTACCTTCGTTCGATACGCGGTAGGGTCTTTTGCTGTAGGAGCACTCATGTTTTCCAGCTTTCAAGACCTGGGCCTGATACCCGAACTTCTCCAAGCTGTCACCGCCCTGGAGTATGTTACTCCCACCCCCATTCAGACCGCCGCTATTCCGCACCTGCTGGATGGGCGGGACGTGATCGGCCAGGCCCAAACCGGCACCGGCAAAACGGCGGCTTACGCGCTGCCCATGCTGCAAATGCTGGAGCCGGAAGGTCTTCAGGCGTTGATCCTGACGCCGACGCGCGAACTCGCCATCCAGGTGTCCGAAGCCCTGTACCGCTACGGCGGCGTGCAGGGGGTGCGGGTGCTGCCGGTGTACGGCGGCCAGCCCTATGATCGCCAGGTGCGGCGGCTCGAAAAGGGCGTGCACGTCGTGGTCGGCACGCCGGGCCGCACGCTCGACTTGATCCGGCAGAACGTGCTCGACCTGAGCGAAGTGCGCTTCCTGGTCCTGGACGAAGCCGACGAAATGTTGAAGATGGGCTTCATCGAAGATGTCGAGGCCATTTTGGCGGCGACGGATGCCAGCACGCGCCAGACCGCGCTGTTTTCCGCGACCATGCCCGCCCCGATCCGCAAGTTGGCGAGCCATTACATGCGCGATCCGCTGAACGTGGCGATCACGCCCGAAGAAGTCACCGTCGAGAACATCGCTCAGCGTTATTACGTCGTGCGCGAATCCGACAAGATCGCGGCCCTGAGCCGCCTGCTCGAAGTCGAGGAGATGAAGAATACCCTCATCTTCACCCGCACCAAGGTCGGCGCGGCGGAACTGTCCGAAACGCTGATGGCGCGCGGCTATCTGGCCGAATCCATTCACGGCGATCTGCCGCAGACCGAGCGCGAGCGCATTCTGGGCCGCTTCCGCAACGGCCAGCTCAACATCCTGGTGGCGACGGACGTCGTCGCACGCGGGGTGGACATTCCCGAAGTCTCGCACGTCATCAATTTCGACATCCCGCAGCTTCCCATCGAGTACGTGCACCGCATTGGGCGCACGGGCCGGGCGGGCCGCAGCGGCGAGGCGATCACGCTGATCACCCCGCACCAGCGCGGCGCACTGCGCCAGATCGAAGACTTCATCAGCCGCCGTCTGAGCAAGGCCGAACTGCCCAGCCGTGACGAAGTGCTGCGCCGCCGCGACCGTGAATTCATGGACGTGCTGGTGCACCAGATGGAAGAAACGCTGCTGGACCCGGACACCGTCGAGCTGGACGATCTGCTGGACCAGGGCTACGCGCCCGAACTGGTGGCCGCCGCCGCGATCAAGCTGCTGCGCGCTCGCGAAGCCCAGCGTCCGCTGGAAGAGATCCTGCCTATCGAAGACCGCCGCGAGCGCCGGGATCGCCGGAGCGCGCCCTCTGCCGAAGACAAAGCGCACCCGCGCAAGCGTGACCGGCACGGCTTCGAGCCGGGCATGGTCCGCCTGCTGATGAACGTCGGGCGCTCCAACGGGATGCGTCCGGGCGACATCGTGTACGGCATTGCCAGCGCCGCCAATATTCCGGGCCGCTCGATTGGCGCGATTGACATCCGCCAGCACGAGACGTACCTGGACGTGCAGGAAATTCACGCCGACACCGTGCTGCGCGCGATGAAAAACGGCAAGATTCGCGGCCATTCCCTGAAGCTGACGCGCGTCGAGCGGTTGGCGAAGGCGAACTGAGCTTCCCACTGACCTGGAAATTCGTAGGGGCAATGCATGAATTGCCCCTTTTTGATTACTGCCCCTTAAAATTCTTTAGAAAACTGCTAGACTTGCCTTAAATAAGCCCACTTATACTCAGCGTAACGTTGGGGGCGGCGGCGTGTTATTATTGGCAGTGGGTATGAGCACGGGGTAAAAGGGGAAAAACTGGTCTATGCGTGTTGCGCTTTTCACCGAGACTTTTCTCCCCAAAGTCGATGGGATTGTGACAGTTCTGATTCTGCTGATGGACCACCTCATCAAGCGGAATGTTGAGTTTATGGTCGTGGCCCCCCGCATCGGCGACGAACTGACCGACTACCGTGGTAACAAGGTCGTCGGCGTCCCCAGCATGAAATTCCCGTTCTACCCGGAACTGCGTATCGGCCCTCCCACGCTGGGCACCTACCGCGAAGTGCGCGACTTCAAGCCCGACATCGCCCATTTCATCCATCCCACGCTGGTCGGAACCGGCGGCATGGTGATGGCCAAGCACCTCAACGTGCCGACCCTGGCCTCGTTTCACCTCGATCTGGCCAACATCGTGCGCTACCTGGGCATCGGCTTTTTGGAGCCGTTCATGTGGTGGTACACCCGCCAGAACTTCAATGCCGCCGATTACACGCTGGCCCCGTCCCGGCTGGTGCAGGCCGATATGCTGGCGCATGGCATCCACCACGTCGGCTTGTGGCGCAGAGGAGTAGACGCGGCGCAGTTCAGTCCGGCTCATGCCACGGTCGAGATGCGCGCCCGCTTGAGCGCTGGCCATCCCGAAGACACGATCCTGCTGTTCGTCGGGCGGCTTTCCCACGAGAAGCAGATCCACCAGATTCGCCACGTGCTGGAACACGTGCCCGGCACGCGGCTGGCGGTGGTGGGCGATGGTCCTGCTCGCGCCGAACTGGGCGAGCAGTTCGCGGGGACCCCCACCACGTTCATGGGCTACCTGCGCGGCCAGGAGTTATGGTCGGCCTTTGCCAGCGCGGACATGTTCGTTTTCCCCTCGGCGCTGGAAACCTTCGGGCTGGTGCTGATCGAAGCGATGGCGGCAGGACTGCCGGTCGTCACGTCGCGCGTCGGCGGGGTGGACGACATGGTGCGGCCCGGTGTCAATGGCTACGTGTTCAACGTCGGCGACACGCGCGGTATGATGGACGGCGTGCGGGCCATCATGTCCGACAAAAGCAAGCGCGCCGTGATGGGTCGCAACGCCCGCCTGTTTGCCGAAACCCAGTCCTGGCCCGCCATGATGGACGAACTCGTCGCTTGCTACGACGATCTGATCAGTGGCCGTCCGCCGTCGATTTAACGAGCACAGGTAGCACCACCAAAGGGTGTGATCGTCTTTACCTCACCCCCGGCGGCGAGGGGGAGCGGCACGGTGGAAACGTCATAGGTAGGGGCGCTGCTTGCTGCGCCCTGCTTTGAAAAATCCCTCAGAAATTCCCAAGCTCAATGCCTGTCCGCACGCCCGTCCTAGTGCTCTCCCGGTACCTCCAACGTAAACGTCCACGGACCGATC
>CAYRWY010000018.1:12974-14796 GCA_964427955.1 uncultured Anaerolineaceae bacterium | reverse complement strand
ACGCCCGTCCTAGTGCTCTCCCGGTACCTCCAACGTAAACGTCCACGGACCGATCAGCGCATCTTGTTCGGCGGTTCCTTGCAGCCGGTCGATCACCAGTGTCCAGCGCGCGGCCTGGTGGTGGTAGGGGGCCAGGAAATCGAGTTCCACGCACGGCTGGCCGTCGATTTCCAACCGCCGGGGGGCGATCCTCAGAAATCCGAGATCGTTGACAGTTTGCTCGCCGGTATCCAGCGTCGCGATGGGCACCCGGTCCGGATCGAAGCACAACTGCGCCAGCGTCGAGGAGGGCGTGATCGAGACGCGGGCCAGCGTGACCGCCACGCCATTCGCCGTGCGGGTCTGATCCGGCGCGAAAACGACCGCCGGGATGAACGGCACGACCACATCGAAGTGAAACGGCCCGACGTCTGCCGCTTTGAAATCGACCGGGGTGGACGGGACCACCAGGTGCAGCAGCACGTCCAGGTGCAGCGTCAGCGTGGCAGGCTGGTCGTCGCCGATCAGCGTCTCGAAATTCTGGCTGCCGGAGAGCGTCCAGGACCAGCGGACGACCGGCGTCGCCGCTTCTTCACCGCTCCCGCCGCCCCCTCCACCACCGCCGCCCCCGCCGCCGCCGTAGATCGTCGGGAAGGCGCGGCCCTGGTCGTCGCGCAGCACGAATTCCGGCGTGATGTTGGTCGGCACGTACTCGGCGTCGTCCTGGGAGGCGTGAAAAGCGATGTTGACCCGGTGCGCGTCGGCATAGGCCCAGTCGAGCGTGAGGGTGACACCGTCCACGGTTTGGCTGAGGCCCAGAGCGGTCCCCAGTTCATTCTCCTGGACGTGCTTCATCCCCGGATCGAAATCGGGCACGAAGTCGGAAAAGTGCCGGTAAGCGTAGCTGGCGGCGCCCACACACAGCGATACGCCGATAACCGCCAGCAGCACCGCCGCGATCCGGCCCAGCCGGGTCAGGGGGATCAGCCTCCGGGGGTGGGGCGGTTCGAGACGGGCCGCGATCTCCGGCCATAGGTCCGTCGAAGGGGACGTGTGTTTGTCGGCGATAGTTTGCAGCACGCGCCGGGCGTATTTTTTGTCCATAAATTCCCCCTAGCCTGTCGTCGGGCGATCCACGTGCCAGCGTCGCAGGATCGCCCCTAACTGTTTGCGCGCGGCGTGCAGCCGCCAGCGGACCGTGCTGGGCGCGCAGTCGAGCTGCTCGGACATTTCGTCATCGCTGAGGTCGAGATAGTAGCGCAGCACGATGGCCGCGCGTTGGTCGGGGGACAGCCGCTCCAGGGCCTGCTCGACGGCGTCAGCGATCTCCGCCAGCTCGGCCTGATCGTCCGGGGCGGGGGCGGTGTCGGGCAGCAGATCGGCGAAGGTCAGGTCATCGTCGCCGCTGGCCGCATCCAGGGATACGTGGCGCTGATCGCGACGGGCGGCATACACGGCGGCATTGACCACACTGCGCATGAACCAGGGCTTGAACGGGCGATCCGCGTCGAAGCGCCCGATGGAGCGGTAGACCTGCAAGAAGACGTCCTGGACCACGTCTTCGGCCAGGGCGTTATCGTGCGTGATCAGGTAGGCGGCCTGGATGGCCGGGGCCTGGTAGCGCCGGACCAGCACCGCCAGACCCGCCATATCACCTTGTTTCAGCCGCCGGATGGCCTGCTGCTCCTCCACGTGTTCCTCCACCCTCATCGTAGCATTATTTCGGGTAGGAGCAATAGCAGGTGCAGCAGCCATAGTCGTTGTGCGAGCAGGTGCATTCATTGCAGTGGGGATAACACCAGATCGATTCGTAACACGCCTGGCAGTCCGCGACCACGCAGCC
>CAYRWY010000018.1:5899-12874 GCA_964427955.1 uncultured Anaerolineaceae bacterium | reverse complement strand
GGCAGTCTGCCGCGCAGCTTGACGCGGATTCGCCGTACTCGCACACGTCGTTACCGCAGATCGCTTTGCAGTCGGACGTGCCCAGGTCGGAGCGCACCCAGACTGTCCCGGCCTGCCACCAGACGTAACCGTCATCGCCGGTGGCCTCGCCCGTGACTTTGAGTTCCTGTCCGGACTCGGCATACCCCTCCCAGTCGAAAGTGCGACCCGGTCCGCTGCGCAGGTTGACGGTCGGATAGGTGACCTTGAAGGTACAGCTCAGCGTGGTGCTGGCCGGGTAGGGGGTCGAGGTCGCCCGCCGGGCAGCGAAGTCGCCGGAGAAGTCCGGCTGGGCGTGTGATGGCAGCGCCGTTAGAAAGCTCAGAATCACGCCCGTGATCGCGATGCCGACGATGGACCAGCCCCAATGTGTCTTTCGATGCATGATCGTTCCTCCTCAGTTATTCACTCACACTTCTTATAGTGGGCGCGTGCGTATTTTGTTTGAAAAGCGATTTCAGCCCGATGTCAGGCACATGTCAGCCTCCGCGGCGGGGTTTGGAGTACAATGAAAATGTCAGAAAACGCGCAGGCACTCATCAGGAGAGAATCCAATGTCCTTCCTCGATATGGTATTGATCGCACTCGCCGTGGTTTTTTTCTTTTTGCTCGCGTCGCTGCGGATGGTCCAGCAGTACGAGCGCGCGGTGATCTTCCGCCTCGGCTGGCTGCGCAAGAGCACGATGGGACCGGGACTGTTTGCCGTGATTCCCTTTGGCATCGACCGGATAGTCAAAGTCGATCTGCGCGTCGTGACGCTCGACATCCCGCGCCAGGAATGCATCACGCGCGATAACGTGACGGTGGGCGTGAACGCCGTGGCCTACTTCCAGGTGCTCGATCCCCGCCGGGCGGTAGTGGCGGTGCGCGATTATCTCAACGCGACTTACCAGATCGCGCAAACCAGCCTGCGCAGCGTGATCGGCCAGGTCGAACTGGACGAACTGCTCAGCCAGCGCGAGCGGCTGAACGCGACCATCCAGCACATCATCGACGAGCAGACCGAGCCGTGGGGCATCAAGGTCAGCATCGTCGAGATCAAGGACGTCGAACTGCCGCCGCAGATGCAGCGCGCGATGGCCCGCCAGGCCGAGGCCGAGCGCGAAAAGCGGGCGAAGGTCATCCATGCCGAAGGTGAAATGCTGGCCGCGCAGCAGTTACAGATGGCCGCGAAGACTATCGCGGAGGAGCCGACCGCGCTCCAACTGCGTTACCTGCAAACCCTGACGGAGATCGCCGTCGAGAAGAACTCGACGATCATTTTCCCCATGCCCCTGGATCTCATCGCCGGGCTGACCGAAGTCCTGGAAAAGGCCGCCAAGAAGTAGGGCGGCTCCCAGGTTGACTCGACCACGGGCGGACATTACAGTATAGTGATAAGGAGGGAGTGATCTGGGGGAACCTTAGCAATGGCTATCAGCGTGGATTGGGACAGCCCGGAGCACCGCGCTGTCCTTTATGTTTTTGCGGCGGAGTGGACCTGGGACGAATTGATCGACGCGGCGCAGGCGGATGACGCCCTGTTGGAATCCGTCGATCACACCGTCCACGCCATTCTGGACGGGCGACAGGTGCTGAGAATGCCCGGTAATCTGACCGGCAGGATGCACGAATTCAGCCCGCTCATTCACCCGAATCTGGGGCTGATCATCCTGGTGGGAGCGGACAAATGGGCCGAGCTGATCCTCAGCCTGTTCTACCGGATCTACGGCCCGAACCTCGCCGGACTGACCGGCGTGCGGTCCGTCAGGACGCTGGACGAGGCGCGCGCCCTGGTTGATCCTTGCCAGAAGTGACTCTTTTTACTAGAGTTATGCGCGGATGAGCAGCCTTCTCGAGGACGAATCATGCAGATCGCCATCATAGGCGTGGGAACCATCGGAGCCGACATCGCCCAGGCCGTAGCCCTGGGTGGAGATTCGATCATCCTGCACGACACTGACGAAAAAAAACTGCGGTTGGCCCTGGCACGGATCAGCCGGGCCATCGACCAGGGGACGGCCCTGGCCAAGATCGATCCCCTGGCGGCACGGCGTGCCAAGCGGTCGTTTGTGCTGACCGCGGACCTCAAAAAATGCGCCCCCGCCGATCTGGTGATCGAGGCTATTCCCGATACATGGGCCGCCAAGCAGTCGTTGTTTCAGGCCCTGGATCACCTGGTCCGCCCCACCACGATCCTGGCGACCAGCACCGATCTGCTGCCGGTGACGAAACTGGCAGCGAGCACGCGCCTGCCGGAGCGCGTGATCGGGCTGCATTTCTGCCGCCCGGTGCAGGGGACCCGGCTGGTCGAAATCGTGCGCACCCCGACGGCGCGCCAGGACCTCGTCGATCAGACGGCGGCATTGATCCGGCGCAGCGACCGGACGCCGCTGGTCCTGCCCGATAACCCCGGCCTGGCCGTCAACCGGCTGGCGCAGATGTATTTTGGCGAGGCGCTGCGCTTGCTCGACAGCGGCGGCGGGCTGGACGAAAAGACCATCGACCAACTGCTGGAAGCGGCGGGTTTTCCGATGGGACCCTTTCACTGGATGGACGATCTGGGCGTGGACAAGACCTTTGCGGTGGGCGAGGCGCTGTACGAGGCGACCTACCACGCGCCGCGTTTTCGCCCCCATCCGCGCCAGAAGCGGCTGGTCGATGCCGGGCTGGTCGGGCGCAAGAGCGCGCGGGGTGGGTTTTATCCGAATACGAAGGGCGGTTCTTAGCAGTTAGTTTTTAGTTCTTAGTTTTTAGTTCTTAGTTTAGAGCCAGCGATCACGTCCCGGCCCCTCTTCAACCGAGTTAGAGGGGGGGGGAAGAGGGATGAGGCATTACTAACAACTAACAACTAATAACTAACAACTAACAACTAATCACTCACCACCCACAAGCGGAGCATTCTGGTATGCGTGTGCTGATCGTGGGCGAAGTCCCGTTTGTCGAGACGCTGGCCGGGCTGTGCCGGGCCAAAAACCATAAGGTAGACCTGTTTCTGCCGGGGAATCTAGAGGACCAAGACACGCTCGACAAGATGGTGCGGGCGGCGACGCGCTGCCAGATCGCCATCGAAAGCCTGAACGAGTCCCAATCGGGCAAGCTGTGGCTGGTCGAAGGCGTCGAGGCCAACATGCCAGCGGATGTGCCGCTGCTGGTCAGCGCCCTGGCGGCCAGCGCCACCGAGATCGCCAGTTGGACCGAGCACCCGGATCGCGTGGTGGGCTACGGGCTGCTGCCGCCGATCTCGATCACCGAGCAGGTCGAGTTCGCGCCCGCGCTGCAAACCGCCTTCGAGATTGCGTCGCAGGCCCGGCGATTTTGGGAAGAGCTGGGCTTCACCGTCGTGCGCGTGCCGGATGCGGTCGGGCTGGTACGCCCGCGCATGATCTGCACCCTGATCAACGAGGCGGTCGCCGCCATGCAGGAAAACGGTCTGACCGTCGAAGACTTCGATACGGCCATGCAGTTGGGCATGAACACCCCGCGCGGGCTGTTCGCCTGGGCGGACGAGATTGGGCTGGACGTCGTCGTCGGCACGCTGGAGGCGTTGCTGCGCGCCTGGGGGGAAGATCGCTACCGCCCGGCGCCGCTGCTGCGCCAGATGGTCTTTGCCGGTCACCTGGGCAAAAAGACCGGGCGCGGCTTCTACACCTATGGGGCAGTCACGCCATGAAGTTTGCGCTCAATTATTCCCCTCAAGCTGCCGATCTGCTGCAACGCGGCCTGATCGCGCTGGACCTGTTCAAATGCCCGGATTGGCCGGACCTGATCACGGCGGCTCGCGCCTGCTGCCCGGTGTACGTGCATTTTGGCCTGCACGCCGTCCGCGATTTCGCCGAACAGTTGGACGTCGCCCGCATCGACGAGTTCCGCCTGTCCACCGGCACGACCTACGTGAATCTGCACCTCACGCCGCGGCCTGCCGACTTTCCCGACATGGCCGTCGATACGACCGATCCGCGCGACACCGCCCGGATCGTGGAGACGATGCTGGCGGCGGTCCGGCGGGCGGTCGAGGTGTTCGGCGCGGAGCGCGTCATCGTCGAGAACGTGCCCTATCACGGCCCGGCGGGAGACGTGCTGCGCCCCGCCGTCGATCCCGCCGTGATCCGCCGGATCGTGGACGAGACCGGCTGCGGGTTCCTGCTCGACATCTCGCACGCGCGGCTGTCGGCGCGCCATACCGGCGGGGATGATCGCGCCTACCTGGCGCAGATGCCCGGCGAGCGGCTGCGCGAGCTGCACGTCACCGGGATCGGGGTGAACCAGGCCGGTCACCCCTCCGATCATTTGCCGATGACGGACGACGATTGGCCGTTCGTGGACTGGGTGCTGGATCGCATTCGCGCGGGCGAATGGTCCGCCCCCGACCTGATGGCATTCGAGTACGGCGGGATCGGCCCCAAGTTCGCATGGCGCACCGATCCCGCGGTGATCGCGACCCAGGTCCCGCGCCTGTATGCGCTGGCCCACTCTGCGGTAAAATGAAACTGGAGTGACGCGGATCAATAGGGAAAGCCGATGATCGAACTTCAAGCGTTTGTGGGACATCTGTTGGTGGTGGGCGGGCGAGCCGTCCGGGTTCCGCCCCCTGGCGCACTGGCCGAAACCGCGCCGAAACGCGCCTCACGCGCCCGTGAAGGCGATACGTTCTTCATCCTGATTACCCCGGCTGGGACGTCCCACGCCCCGGCGGCTTTCTACCAGGAACTCGCCCAACTGGCCTCGGACGTCTATTTCGGCAGCGGCGGGACGATCACCAGCGGGCTGCGCGAGGCTCTGTCCGCGATTCAGGGCCAACTGGCCGAGACGCCGGACGATCACCACGACGTCAACGGGCTGGCGATGGTGCTGCGCGGCGAAGAGCTGTACGCGGCCCGCAGCGGCCAGATGTTCGGCGTGCTGCGCCAGGGCGACGCGTTGGCATCATTTCCGACCCAGCGATCCGATCCCCTGGCGGCGCTGCCCCCGCTGAGCGCCGAGTCGAACCCTGAAATCCAGCTCGCGCACTTTGCCGTAGCACCCGGTCAGATCATGCTGCTGGCCGACACAAGCCTGATCGCCGTGCCGGATGAGGCGCTGCTCGACACGCTGGGCGGCGACAGCATCCCGACCGTGATCGACCGGCTCAAGCCCCTGGCCGGATCGGAAACCTCGGCCACCATCATCCAGTTTGCCGTATCCGGCACGCCTGATCCCACCCGGCTGACCCCGCAGCCCAACCTGCGCACGTCGCGCCCGGTGGAACGCGCGTCGCGCCCGCCGGTGATCCCGGCTCCGGTGCCGACGACGGCCCCGGTGACAGCCCTGCCCTCTGCGCCGGTCATCCCTCACGCACCGCCCGAACCGGCTCCGGTCCCCCCGGCTGAGAAACTGCCGCCGGTGCTCCTGACGTTTGAAGACGAGCCGGTCCCGCCAGTGACGAATCCATTCGAGCCGGAGGTCGTCGAAGCGGCGATCCCGGTCGCGGACGAAGAACCGCCCGCGGAGGAACGCCCTCAGACGCCCGCCACGCCGGGCCGGTGGTCGGAACTCACCGGCGGGGTCGGCAGGCTCAGGCTGACCGTCCGCCGCACGCTGCGCGACCTCGCGCGCCTGGTCCTGACCGGCATTCTGGGCGTGATCGACTTTTTCACCCGCCTGCTGGATCGCGTGCTGCCCGCGCCCGCCGAGGGTGGCAAACAGGGTATCTCGACCAATCTGGCGATCAGCATGGCTGTGCTGATCCCGGTGTTGATCGTGGTGGTGGTGCTGGGATTGGTGCTCTCCGGCTACGACCGCAGCGACTTCGAGACCTACCTGGATCGTGCCCAATCGACCCACGACGAAGCGATCAAGCTGGCCAACGGCAATTGCAGCAACCTGAACCTGCGCTCTTTGTGGGTGGAAACGCAGCGGTTGGCCGAAATGGCAGCGCGTTACCGTCCCAACGATCCTAACGTGCTCGTGATCCAGGCGGACGCGCAGAACTACCTCGACTGCTACGACGTCGTCCAGCGCCGGGATATCACCCTGCTGCAAGAATTTCCCAAGGACTCCGACCTGGTCGGCCCGGTGGTGCACGATGGGATCGACCTGTATATCCTGGACCGGCAGACCGGGGCGGTCTATCATGATACGCTGAACCAGGCCGGCGACGGCCTGACCGCCCGCGACGAAAACCCCATCGTTCAACGCAACCAGGCGGTAGGAATTTACACCGTCGGCGATCTGTTCGACATCGAGTGGCTGCGCAGCGGCGGCACGGCCCACGACAACGTCCTGATCGCGCTGGATACCGACGGGGTGTTGGTGTCGTATTCGCCCACCTTTTTCGCCAGCGCCCAGCAGTTGATCATCGCGGATCGCTGGATTACCCCGACGTCCATCGCGATCTTCCGCTCCAACCTCTACGTGTTGGACACCGGCGCTAACCAGATCTGGCGCTACGTCCCCCCGGCGGGCGAGAGCGCCTACAGCACCGCCCCGGAAGAATATTTCAACAGCGGCGTGCTGCCCGATCTGTCTGAAGCGGTCGATTTTGGGATCGGCGAAGACGGGGCGATATACATCCTGTTCAAAGACGGCATAACGCGCAAATACCGGCGCAACGTCCAGGGCATCGCCGAGGAACTGCCGTTCAACTACAACAACAATCCCGCGGGGGCGCTCGCCAGTGGGGCAGGGTTGTTCGTCTACAACGATCCGGCGGCGTCCAGCCTGCTGATCCTGGACGAGCAGAACCAGGCCGTCTATGAAACCAGTTGGGCCGGGCGCTACCAGAACGGCTATCGCCCGCGCAACCTCCCCACTGCGTTCCGCGATTTTAGAGGGGTGTATGCCGATGCGGTGGTGCGGAACAACGTCTACGTGATTGCGGGCAACAAGCTGTACCAGTTCCGCCGGAATTAGTACACGTCGGCTGAAATGCGCGGTAGGCATGAGTCATCCCGGATTTTGAGGAAGGCCTGGCAGGCG
>CAYRWY010000018.1:0-5799 GCA_964427955.1 uncultured Anaerolineaceae bacterium | reverse complement strand
CCCCTCACCACCGGGTGGAGAGGGGGCCGGGGGGTGAGGTAAAACACTGCGAATTCCCGCGTGCTCAATGCTTTTGCTCTCCCTGTCCGCCCCTGAACCTATGCATGGGGGAGGTTGGGTGGGGGTGCCTTCAGTTTATTCTGCCACGAACACCAAAAGTAAAAATGCATAGCCGTGCCCCGTTTTTTGTCTCCATCCCGCTCCCATTTTTTAGGACATATGTACTGAAAATTTGCGACTTTTTTGCACCCTTGCGGTATAACCGCGGTACAAAAACGCGGCGGGGCGCATATAAAGCATGGACATCGGCAATGGGAGTGGAAGATGAACAACGTGCGCAAGGGGTATTTCATTCGCGTGACCAACGTGGGGATTTTCAACGCGATGGTGACGGCGGCTGACCAGAGTGCCGCCGACAAAAACGCCGCGTTCGAGGCCCGGCGCAGCCGGGGCTACTACGAGCTGGTGACCGCCAGCGCGGCGCTGTGGCAGGAGCTGTATCTGTACGGCCAGATGTTGGCCCAGGCCCAGGACGAGTACATCGAGGGCGGGGAGGAGCGTCCGGCCTGAGCGGGCCAAAAGAAAACCGCGACTGAACCAGTCGCGGTTTTCTTATCGTGTGGCGGGGAGGACAGGATTCGAACCTGCGACCCGGATTTAAAGGCCGGGTAACCGCTTAGCAGGCGGCCCCAATCGACCACTCTGGCACCTCCCCAGGTGCAGAGGCGGAGGGAGAGGGATTCGAACCCCCGGAGACGTATAACGCCTCAGTGGTTTTCAAGACCACCGCCATAAGCCACTCGGCCATCCCTCCGGGATCATCCCTCCGAGACTGGCGAAAGTATAGCATGGTTAGGCGAGACGGTCAACGGTTTTTCCAAACGTGCGAAAATGTACTACACTACATAGGCAAATCACCAAAGGAGCTGGTATGGGATTGCTGTTCTTAGGCTTATTTGCCGTGACGCTGTTCGTACTCTATATCGCCATTCGGCGTGGCTGGGGGGAGACGCTCACCACGGGCGGTATAGGCGGTGTGCTGAGTGTCCTCTTCGTGATCCTGTTCGCGCTGACCTACGAAGATACGTCGGTGGGTCAGGCGATCTTCGCGGGCATCGTCGTCGGCGTCGTCTTCACGGTTACCGTGGTGATTATTGCGGGTTTTTTCAGGACGAACCAACCGTCCGCAGAAATCAGGTTTGTCACACGATCTCATCAGGAGGCCAACAACCATGAGCAGCGAAACGATCGTCATCAAACGCCTGAGTAAACGCCGTCCGGAATATTGGATCAAGCTGATCTTCACCCTGGGGATCTGGCGCATCTGGTGGAAGGCCAACTACCTGGCCCTGACCCGGCGCTCGATTGTCCGGCATACCGGCGTTTTCAACCGGGAAGAGCGCGCTGTTCCGCTCAATCAAGTGCAGAACATTACCATCGACTATGGCGTGATCCGGCACCTGCTGGGGCACGGCGACATCCATATCGAAACGGCGGCAGAAGGGGTCGATATTCTCATGAAAAATATCGACAAGCCGGAGGAATTTCGCGCGATGGTCTTCAAGCAGATCGACGAATTCTACGGCGACGACAACCAACATCCTGACATGGACAAGCCCAAAGCGAGCTGAGCACGCCGTCTGACTGTCTACACGCCTGACCGACGCCCGATTCCCGCCTTGCAGCCGTCCGCTGGACGTAGGGTGGTGGGATAGCGGGCGTTTCTTTTGGCGTGCTAGAATGGCATTACCACATGATAGAGGCCAACCTATGAGCTATCCGCCTGACTATTCTCAGCCACAGTATCCGCAGCAGCCGCGCTCGCCTCGCAAGGGCAAGCGCGGGCGCCGCGCTCCGACTCCGCCATATGCCCAGCCGGGTGTGCCGCCGCTGTTGGAGTACGGCAGCGGTACTTCTCCCTATCCACCTCCGGCCAAAGCGCCGTCTCCCCGGCGGCGCAGGCGCGGGCGGCAGGGCTGCACGATTGGGCCGGGCTGCATCTTCGGCTGTATTGGGATGGTCGGCGTGATGGTGCTCGGCTTTTTGATCACGGCGTTCGTCATCTACAACTACTACAGCAATAAGCTGGAAGACGAAGTCTCCAACCTGAAGAATCTCGAAAATTACCAATCCTTCGAGACGACCGTGATCTACGACCGGCATGGCAACAAGCTGTACGAAGTGCTGGGCGAGGGCCGTCGCACCCGGATTCCCATCGATCAGATTCCGCAGAACTTGATCGACGCGACTATCTCGGTCGAGGACGACACCTTCTACGAAAATCGGGGGATCGACCTGCCCAGCATCGCCCGCGCCGGGTGGCAGTATGTCCGCTATGGCTACATCGTCTCCGGCGGCAGCACCATCACCCAGCAGTTGATCCGCAACGTCTTATTCACGCAGGAGTACCGCAACCAGCAGTCGCTCAACCGCAAGCTGGACGAGGCGCTGCTGGCCGTGATCCTCACGCAGCGCATGAGCAAGGACGAGATCCTCGAACTGTACCTCAACGAGATTTACTACGGGAATCTCGCTTACGGGATCGAGGCGGCGTCACAGACGTTTTTTGGCAAGCACGCCTCCGAACTGACGTTAGGGGAGGCGGCGCTGCTGGCCGGGCTGCCGCAGGCTCCGGCGGATCTCGATCCGCTCAACCCCGATCCGTCGATCCAGCAGAGTGTCATGGAGCGCCGCAAGCTGGTGCTCGACCTGATGGTGAAGCACGGCTCGATCACGCGCGCCGAAGCCGACGCCGCCTACGCCGAGCCGCTGGTCTTCGTCAGCCCGGACATCCAGCTTGACTCCGCGCCGCACCTGGTGGTGTATTCGCAGACGGAACTTGAACGGCTGCTGGTGCAGCAGTTGGGCGAGTCCGAAGAAGACGTCCGCAAGCTGATCGCACGCGGCGGGCTGCAAGTCTACACCAGCGTGGATATGGACTACCAACACCTGGCCGAAAACGTGGCCCGGCAGCAGGTGGCGGCGCTCAAGGCCGATCACAACATGAACAACGCCGCCGTCGTCATCCTGCGCCCCGACACGGGCGAGATTCTGGCGATGGTCGGCAGCGTCAACTACGAAGACGAGTCGATTGACGGTAACGTCAACGTGACGATTGCCGCGCGCCAGCCCGGCAGCTCGATCAAGCCGTTCACCTACGCGTCCGCGATGGAAAAAGGCATGACGGCGGCGACCATCATCTGGGACGTCGAGACGCACATCGGCGCGCCCGGCCAGGAATATTCCCCGGTCAACTACGACGGGAGTTTTCACGGCCCGGTGCGGATGCGCGAGGCGCTGGCGAACTCGTACAATATCCCTGCCGTGCAGACGCTGCGCCAGGTCACCGTGCCGTACCTGCTGTGGATGCTGAATCGCGTCGGAGTGACCAGTCTGAGCAACGATCCGTCGATGTATGGCTACTCGCTGACGCTGGGCGGCGGCGAAGTGACGCCCCTGGAACTGACGACCGCCTATGCCGTGCTGTCGAATGGCGGCGTGTACGTGCCGAACACCTCTATCGTGTGTGTGACCGACTCCGCCGGGAAGATCATCTACGAATACGAAGATCGCTGCCCGGCGACCGCGACCCTGACCGACAAGTCGATCAGCGTGTCGGCGGCGGGGCAGCAGGTGCTCGATCCGCGTATCGCCTTCGTGCTCAGCAGCATCCTGTCCGACAACGACGCGCGCACCCCGGCGATGGGCGCGAACAGCCCGTTGTACACGCCCGGCCTGCCGACGTCGGTCAAGACCGGCACGACCAACGATTTCAAGGATAACTGGACGGTGGGCTTTACCCGCAACATCGCGGTCGGCGTGTGGGCGGGCAATACCGACAATACGGCCATGAATCACATCTCCGGCCTGGACGGCGCGGCCCCGATCTGGCACGACATCATCACGGGCATCTACGGCAACCCGGATTTGTTGGGTGTGCTGGGCAACCGCCTGCCGGATGACGCGCACCTCCAGGCGCCCGGCGGCGTGTATGCCCGCCAGATCTGCTACATCTCGCGCGGGCAGTTGAAAGACCCGGCGACAAGCTGCACGCCCGGTATTACCGAATGGTTCCTGGACAGCCCGGCGGCCATCCCCGACACTAACGGCAACCTGATCCCGGTCGCGCCCAGCCCGGTCCCGGTGCCGTCGGCTAACGGCCCGCAGATCACCGAAGTCGAGCCGGGATTGGTCCGCACCTACGTCTATCCCATCCCGCCCGACCAGGCGAACGCCATCGCCGCGGGAGATACGTCCAATCACACCATCCCGCCGAAATACTGCCTGGTCCCGGTGGAAGTGGCCGGACAGGTGCCCGGCGTGACCGAGCAGTTGTTCATTCCGCCGCCGACCGTCGATGATAATGCGCCTTTAGACGAATTCTATGCGCGGGCGTGGGCGCAGGCCAACGGAGTGGCGATCCTGCCGCAGTTCACCTGCAACGAGCAGATGCTCTCGGCGCAGCCGGTGGTCAGCGGCGGCAGCGTTCCGGCAGGCGTCACCGCCTACATCTCTTCCCCGACGCCCGGACAGACGGTCCCGGCAGGGGCGGAACTCCAAATCCTGGGCACGGCCACCTGGTCGCCCGGGCAGGCGCAGTTCTTCAAGATCGAGATCATGGGCGGCCCGTTCGGGAACTGGACGACCCTGGGTGATGTTTCGTCCTGGCCTTTTAATAGCGGTGTTTCGGACGGCGTGTTGGCTTCGGTCATGGGGGGGGTGATCACGCCCGGCAGCTACATGCTCCAACTGGTGATCGTGGCCCCCGATGGTAACATCCTGACCACGCAGCAGACCCAGTTCAACGCGGGCTGAGTTTGGCGGGCACAGGGTCCGCGTTACAATGGAATACAGCGCATTTCGTAGGGGCAATGCACATTGCCCCTACGGTTCGTGAGAGGGGGAGACAGGAACATGCAAACAGCGGCAGAGCGTGAAAAACGCATGGCGGCGTTGAGTTCAGTCGTCGGTGCGGTAGGGCTGACCACCTTCAAGATCATCGTGGGACTGATGACCGGTAGCCTCGGTATTCTGTCGGAGGCGGCCCATTCCGGGCTGGACCTGGTCGCGGCCCTGGTGACCTTTTTTGCGGTCCGGCTGTCGGACAAGCCGCCCGACGCGCAGCACCGCTATGGGCATGGCAAGCTCGAAAACCTCTCCGCGCTGATCGAAACGCTGCTGCTCCTGCTCACCTGCGTCTGGATCATCTACGAAGCCGTCAAGCGGCTGTTTTTCGAGTCGGTGGAAGTCGACGCTTCGATCTGGGCCTTTATCGTGATGTTTGTCTCGATCACCATCGACTATTCGCGCTCCCGCGTGCTGCTGCGCGCCGCGCGCAAGCACAACAGCCAGGCGCTCGAAGCGGATGCCCTGCACTTCAGCACCGACATCTGGAGCTCATCGGTCGTGATCCTGGGCCTGATCGGCATTCGCCTCAGCGAAACGTCGGACCGCCTGCATTTCCTGGCAAAAGGGGATGCCGTCGCGGCGTTGTTCGTGGCCGTGATCGTGATCGTGGTCAGCGTGCAGCTCGGCAAGCGCGCGGTCGCCGGGCTGATGGACACGGCGCCCGATGGCCTGGAAGCGCAGCTTAAACAGGCGGTCGAGGCGGTGCCCGGCGTAACCGACTGCCATAAGATGCGGATACGCACCTCTGGCCCGCGCGTTTTTGCCGATATTCACGTGCGGATGGATGGCAACCTGCCGCTCAGCGCCGCTCACGCGCTGACCGAGCAGATCCAGCAGGCCGCGCGCCAGATCAATCCCGACCTGGACGTGACCGTCCACGCCGAGCCGAAG
>CAYRWY010000017.1:0-31628 GCA_964427955.1 uncultured Anaerolineaceae bacterium | reverse complement strand
AGCTGGGCCGGTGTTTCCAAGAACCCGGAAACGGGTACGGTCTATGTCTCCTATGAGCGGCATGTCGTCGCGATCAACCCCACCAGCGGCGCAATCCAGTGGAATTATGGCGACAAAAGCACCAAGTTCTTTGCTACGCCTGTCGTCAGCGATGGCGTCCTGTACATCGGTGACTATAAGGGCCGTCTGCACGCGATCAATGCCGAAACCGGGGAAAAAGAGTGGGTCTATACACCCCAAAAAGAGACGCTCGTGGGGCCACTTTCTCTCACGGCTGATGATCGTGTCATCGGCGGAGTCGCGGTAGACTCGGATAAAGTATTCTTCGGGTTGGGCAGCCGCAACGTGGTGGCCGTCTCGCGCGCGACCGGCGAGAAGGTCTGGACCTTCGATACCAATCACGGCGTTTGGGCAACCCCGATCTACGTGCCCGCCAAAGAAGACGACGCGGCCAGCGTGCCCACCCTGTACGTGGTGTCGCTCGACCATCGCCTGTACGCCATCAATGCGGAAACCGGCAAGGCCCTGTGGCATAAAGACCTGGGCGGCGCGATGCCCGGCACGCCTGCCTACGACCCGGAGCGCAACCGGTTGTACGTCGGTACCTTCTCGTCCGAGATCGTGGCTGTCGATCTGACGTCGCACGAGGTTCTGGCCCGGTTCAAGACCGATAACTGGGTGTGGAGCAGCCCGGTGTTGGATGAGGATACGCTCTATTTTGGCGATCTGAAGGGCAACCTGTACGCGGTTCAGATCACCGCCGATGGGCTGAAGCAGGTCTGGAAAAAAGACGTGGCGAAGAAGGCCATTCGTTCGACCCCCTTGGTGGCGGGCGATGTCGTCATCGTCAGTTCGAAAGATGAGCACGTGTACGCGCTCAACAAAGCGGACGGGTTAAGTCTGTGGTCCAAGAAGACCAAAGGCCCGGCACTGACCGAACTGGTCTTGGTAGCCGCCTCGACGGAGGGCGAGGGGACCCCTGAAATGGTCGTGGCTGGCACCGACGACAAGGACCGCCTGCTGGTGGCCTATACGGTCGATTCGGGTGACGAACAGTGGCATTTCTCGTACAAGAATTGATCCCGACCGCCCACTAGTCTAGAGGTATCTCATGCTGGACCTGATTATCAACCCGTTTTGTACCATCCTGCTGTTCCTTTACCAGATTTTGGGCGGGAACGTTGTGCTGGCGATCATCGTCTTCACCATTCTGGTGCGCGTGGCCACCTATCCACTGACGATCAAGCAGCAGCGTTCGTCCAAAGCGATGCAGGAACTTCAGCCTGAGTTGAAGAAACTGCAAGAAAAATACAAGAACGACCGCGAGCGGTTGGCCCAGGCTCAATGGGAACTCTACCGGCAGTTTGGGGTGAATCCGCTGGCGGGCTGCCTGCCGTTGATCATTCAGCTCCCGATCATGCTGGGCCTGTACCGGGCGATTGTGGCTACGTTGGCTGCTACCCCGCACCAACTGCTCGATCTGTCGGGTCGCCTGTGGGTGCCTTCGTTGTCGGATGTCGTCCCCCTGAATAACCAGTTCATGTGGTTGAATCTGGCCGTCCCCGATCCGCTCTACCTTCTGCCGATCCTGGTCGTGGTGACCACCTGGCTTTCCCAAAAACTGGTGATGCCCCCGACGACTTCTTCCGGCAGCAGTGGGGATCGTTCCGCCGACCAGGCTGCCCAGATGAGCCGCCAGATGATGATGATTATGCCGCTGATGTTCGGCTTTTTCTCGCTCTCCTTCGCGTCGGGCCTGTCTATTTATTTCATTGTGTCCAACTTGATCGGCATCGGGCAGTACGCGATGATGGGCAAGATCAACATCAATCAGGTGATGGGCCGCGAGGCCGAAGACTCCGCCGAACCTGAAAAAGAAAAAGCTCAGTCAGAAAAAGTGAAGCGTGAAGAGATCGCCGAGCCTGCCCCGGTCCTTAAGCCCAAGCGCGGTTTACCACGCCCTGCCCCGACGGGTAAGCCAAAACGAGCCGGAGTCTATGACAGCCGCGCCGAACGCGCTAAGGCCAAGAGCAAGGCCAAGGGATAGAGGAAATAATTATGAGTGGAACGCGGTCTGTCGAGACCACTGCATCCGATATAGAAACTGCTATTGAATTGGGTCTGCAACAGTTGGGCGTCTCGCGTGAGAGCGTGATCGTCGAGATTGTTGAAGAACCGAGCCGGGGGCTGTTGGGCATTGGCGCCCGTCAGGCCCGTGTTCGCCTGACGACGGCGGCGCTGGCCCGTCCGGCCACCCCGCCCCCTCCGCCTCCACCCCCCGCCCGTCCGGTCGTCGAGAAGAAAGCGCCTCCGGCTCCCAAGCCGGTCGTGGAACCGGAACGCGACGAAGAAGAATCCGACCTGATTTTGGGCGATCTGAACCTGGCCAGCGATGCCGATCTGGACGAAGATGCGCGCGTTGGCAAGGCCACCCTGGAAGAACTGCTGGCGAAGATGCAGATCAACGCCGAAGTCATGGTCTACCGGGGCCAGGCGGCGGCGGGCGAACAGGCGCCCTGGGTGCTTCAGATCAGCGGTCGCGACCTGGGCGTCTTGATCGGGCGCAAAGGCGAGACACTGGCCGCGCTTCAATACATCACCCGCTTGATTGCCAGCCGCGATTTGCAGCGCCGCGCCGATATCGTGATCGACGTCGAGGGCTATAAGTCGCGCCGTGAGCAAATGCTGCGCAAGCTGGCCAAGCGCATGGCCGACCAGGCTATCCAGTTGAACCGGACGGTCCCGCTGGAACCCATGCCGCCCCACGAACGGCGCATCATCCACCTGGCGCTGCGCGATCATCCCCAGGTATCGACCCAGAGCGTGGGCGAGGGCGAGTATCGTAAAGTGACGATTATCCCGCACCGCCATTAGGCATTTTTAGCATACGGACTTTTGGTGCCGCGACGCAGTTTGCTCGCGGCATTTTATTCTTGGAATAGCATTCATGACCGAACCGCACGACTTTGTTCCTGATTATCTTCTGGTGGGGCATGTGGCCCACGACGTCACTCCGACCGGTCCCCGGCTGGGCGGGACAGTCTCTTACGGCGCGCACACGGCGGTCGCGTTTGGACTGCGCGTGGCGGTCCTGACCAGCACTGCCCCCGGCGAGCCGCTGCTCCGCGATCTGCCGCCCGAAGCCGTGGTCGTCAGCGTCCCCGCCGAACATACGACGACCTTCGATAACCGCTACAACGGGAATGTGCGCACCCAATATATGTATCACCGCGCGCTGACCCTACTGCCGGAGATGCTGCCACCGGCCTGGCGCGAGGCCCGGCTGATCCACCTGGGTCCGATTGCCTACGAAGTCGATCCGTCGTTTGCCACCGCGTTTGGCGGTCACCCGATCTGCGTGACGCCGCAGGGATGGATGCGCCGTCGTGAAGACGATGGCCGCGTGACGGCTATTCCCTGGGAAACCGCCGGGCAGGTACTGCCTCACGCGCGCCTGACCGTGATGAGTGAGGAAGACATCCGGCATGACCCCAGCCTGGAGCACGTGTTTGCCGGGATGGCACCGTTGATGGCCCTGACGCGCGCCGAACGCGGCGGTACCCTGTATCGTCACGGCCAGCCCTCGAGCTATGCGGCGTATCCGGTCACGCTGGTCGATCCGACCGGGGCCGGGGATGTGTTTGCCACGGCGCTGCACATCGCCCTGGATCGCCTGGGCGACCTGGATCGCGCCATCAAGGTGGCGACCTATCTGGCGGCGGGCTCGGTGACGCGCGTCGGGTTCGACAGCGCGCCCAAGCCGGAGGACGTGGCCCGCGCCTGGGAATTTGCCGCCCAATCGTAGAGAAGTGAGGTGGCCATGCTAGACCGCATTCTGCTCAACGCCCGCATTTACACGCTGAATCCCTCGCAGCCGGTGGTCTCAGCCCTGGCGATCTACCGGGATCGCATCGTAGCCATCGGCGACGACGACACCATCCGCGCGCTGGCCGGGCGCACCACCCGGATCGACGACGCGGGCGGACGTCCGGTCATCCCCGGCCTGACCGATGCGCACATTCACTGGGAAGGGGTCGCGCACGCGCTCAACAGCGTCGATGTCTTCGAAGTGCCCACCAAAGCCGAGGCGCTGCGCCGGGTAGCCGAAAAAGTCCGCCGCACGCCGCCGGGCGAATGGATCGTTGGGCGCGGCTGGTCGCAGACTTATTGGCCGGATCGCGCTTTTCCCACGGCTGCCGATCTGGACGCCGTCGCGCCGGAGAATCCGATCTACCTCGGTGCCAAGAGCGGCCATGCTGCCTGGGTGAACAGCGAGGCGCTGCGCCGGGCCGGAGTTACGGCCAGCACGTCCGATCCGGCAGGGGGGAGCATCCCGCGCGACGCTTCCGGCCAGCCCACCGGGCTTTTGCTCGAAGACCCGGCGATGCAGTTGGTCTGGTCCAGGGTGCCCGTTCCCACGCCCGAACAAACCGCCGCCTGGATGACCGAAGCGCAGCCGCGCGCCTGGGCCGCCGGGCTGACCAGCCTGCACGATTTCGATAATCCAAGCTGCCTGACGGCG
Organism: uncultured Anaerolineaceae bacterium; assembly: GCA_964427955.1. GTDB lineage: Bacteria > Chloroflexota > Anaerolineae > Aggregatilineales > Aggregatilineaceae > JACRBK01. The sequence continues at coordinate 27,106 of CAYRWY010000017.1, read as the reverse complement.
CTGCAACTGCTGCGCGAACAGGGGCGGCTGGGCCTGCGGGTGGTCAAGCAGATCAATGCGCCCTGGATCGCGCACGCGCACGAGCTGGGCCTGCGTTTTGGCTTTGGCGACGCGTGGCTGCGGATCGGCGCGGTCAAAATTTTCGCCGATGGGGCGCTGGGACCGCGCACCGCCTACATGGTCGAACCCTACGAGAACGAGCCGGAGAATTACGGCATTATCGTCACCGACAAAGAAGAAATCTACGATCTGGTGAGCCGGGCCAGTGCCGCCGGGATTCCGGCGTCGATCCACGCCATTGGGGATCGGGCGGTCCATGACGTGCTGGACGTGTACGAGGCAGTGCGCGCTGAAGAAGCGGCGGCGGGAATCCCGCGCCCCGCGCGGCGGCACCGGATCGAGCACGTGCAGTTGATCCACCCCAACGATGCCCACCGCCTGGGGCAGCTTGGCGTGATCGCCTCGATGCAGCCAATCCACGCCACGTCCGACTACGAGATGGCCGATCAATATTGGGGCCAGCGCGCGCAGTGGAGTTACAACTGGCGTCTGCAACTGGACGCCGGGGCGCAGTTGGCGTTCGGATCGGACGCGCCGGTCGAGCCGTTCGATCCCTTCCGGGGCATCTTCGCCGCCGTGACGCGCCGCCGCCCGGATGGCTCGCCGGGACTGGACGGTTGGTTCCCCGCGGGGCGGCTGGACGTGGAGACGGCGCTGCGCGGCTTCACGCAGGGTCCGGCCTATGCTGCCGGGATGGAGCACGATCTGGGAACACTGGCACCGGGTTTCCTGGCCGACCTGCTGGTGCTGGATCGCGATCCTTTCACGATTCCGCCGGACGACCTGCTGGCCGTTCAGGTCCTGGGGACGCTGATCGGCGGCGAGTGGAAACACCGGATGTTCGATTGAGTGCTGAATAAAAAGGGCCTCCCAATCGCGGAGGCCCTTCGCTTAGTTCATCACAACGGTCAGCCAGTTGGTCTGCCCCGCCTGGACGGTAACAGAACCTTTGTAGCGCAGGATGCCCCGTTTGCGCACCGTCACCTGGTAGTTCCCCGCCGGTAGGTCGCCATAGCTGAAATTTTCTCCGTAGTACGAGTCGGGGTTGACGTAGTCGTCCGCGTAGGTATAGGTCGTGCGGTTCGGCCCGCTTTCCGGCTCGATGCCGATGGTGACGCTGTAGACCTTGTTGCCCGCCGAATCCGTGACGCGCCCGATCAACGTCCCATAGCCCGACCAGGGACGTATCCACAGGTCAGGGTTGTAGGTGCTGCCGTAGTCGTAGGGATCGCCGAGGCGAACTTCGAGGTGCAGGTGTGGGCCGAGGGCCACGCCGGTGGAGCCAACCTGGCCGATCCGCTCTTGAAGCTTGACCCGCTGGCCGGCCTCGACATCCACGTGAGACATGTGGCCGTACAGTGTGTACAGCGTGCGCCCGTCGGGCGCTTTCAGGTCGTGTTCGATCACTACCAGGTTGCCGTAGAAATCGTTCTTCGGGCCGAACTTCACGTCGGCATCGCTCCCGGCGTAAAACACCCACCCGTCGGCCACCGCCAGGATCGGCGTCCCGTTCGGGCTTTGAAAGTCTTCCCCGTGGTGCGTCTGGAGCAGCGAGTCGCCCATCGTGCCGTAGGAATAACTGCGCGAGGGGTAATCCTGCACGGTGTTGGTGGAATCGCGCGGGAAAGGTCGGGCCAGCCAGTAATGATCGCGAATCTCCCCGACCTGCTCATACATCGCGACGGCGGCGGCGCTGGGGGCCAGCGTCGGTAGCGCGCGCGGCGTATTGGTCGGATACGGCGTGTAGGAGGGTGGGCGTGTCGTCGGGACCACCGTCAGCGTGTTGGTGGGGAGCGGCGTCTCTGTCGGCGTGGGCGTCAGCGTTGCGGTGGCGGTCGGCGAGGGCGTGAAGGTCGGGGTCGCCGTCGGGATCGGCGTGGCCGAGGGCACCCGCGTCGCCTGCTGCTGCATGGCGATCAGGGTCGCCAGATCGTCTTCGGTCGGGGTGGGAGATGAAATCGGGACGGTGGTGGTGGCCTGCTGGGTCTGGTTGTCACAGGCGCTGATTGCTCCCGAAGCGATCAGCAGGCCAACCAGGACCCATGAATGACGAGTTACAAACCTGCGCACGATGTAATGCCTCTTTGTATCCGATGTGTGGTGGGTTATTCCGCGATCCCGGCCCGCTGTTCGGCGGCGGCGATAGTGCTGTCACGCAGCGCGCGCGCGCGCGCGGCCAGGGCCGCGCTGTCACGGCGGTAGCGCGCGGCGAGATCGTGATCGTCCAGCGTCGCGGCGTTGATCCGCACGTTCAGGGACGCCCCTTCGACGGCGGCCAGTCCCATCAGGGCGGCCACGCCCGCATCGCTGGCGGCGTTGAGATTGCCCTGGCGGGCGACTTTTTCGGCTAACTGCATCGCTTCGATGGCCAGCCGCGCGACGTTCAGCGGCACGTCCGCCGCGTGCTGGATCGCGGCCTGGATAGCTGCGGGCCGGGCCGGATCGTCTTTCGTCAGGCGGTAGGCGGCCAGCACGGCATTGAACGCCTGGATGTCGTCGTCGATAGCGGCGAGCAGCCGCACCCGCAGATCGCTCGCGGCGGCGCTGATGGCGATCATGGTTTCCTCGACCTCGGCATAACGCTTTTTGCCGGTGGTCAGGCGCGCGACCATCTCGCTCAGGGCGGCGCAGAGTGATCCGGCCAGGGCCGCGACCGCTCCCCCGCCCGGTGTGGGTGTCCCCTCGGCGACGGCGCTCACGAACGGCGACGGCGTGCGGGGCTGCGGCTCGATGGTGGCGACCGGGCGCGACGCTTCGTCCGGGATGGGCGGCTCTTCGGCGGCCAGCGGCGACTGCGCTTCGGCCTGCTGGATGCGATATTCCAAAATCTGGTCCGGCTCGAACCGGTCAAGCTGCAAATACCAGCGGGCGGCGTCCACGAAAAATTCCTGCGGGGCCAGCCCGATCAATTCGCTGGTGGTGACTGCTGCGCCGTAGCGGGCCGCTTCGCGCCGGATCATCTCCACCACGCGGTAAACGGGCGTCTTGCGGTAATCGGTCAGGTTCATCGACACCTGGGCTTGCCCTTCGACCAGGAAGCCGTTGGCCTTGAGATAGGCCAATCCCCCGTTCGAGTGGCGGACGGCTTTGGCGATCTTCTCGGCGATGGTGATGTCGCCGGTGTTGAGATAGACGTTGAACGCCACCAGCGGCGGGCGCGCTCCGATCACCGACGCCCCGGCTCGCCCGACCTCTGCCGGGCCGAAATCCGGCATCCGGTGCGGATCGGTGGCGATGACCTCTTTGAGCTGTTCGTACTGAAATTTCACGCTGCGCAGCTTGGCCAGGTTAGCGCGATCCGGGCGGGTCGCGGCGGCTTCGTACAGGTAGACCGGGATGCCCAACTCGTCGCCCACCCGCTGCCCCAGCCGCTGCGCGATCTCCACGCAGTCCTGCATGGTGACGTCGCGGATCGGCACGAACGGCACCACGTCCGTCGCGCCCAGCCGGGGATGCTCGCCGGTGTGCGTGGTCATGTCGATCTGTTCCGCTGCGGTGCGGATGGCAGCGAACATGGCGCGCTCGACGGCTTCCGGCGTGCCCACGAAGGTGACGACGGTGCGGTTGTGATCGGCATCGCTGCTGGTATCCAGCACATGCACCGGCGCCGCCTGCCGCATCGCCCGGACGATCAGCTCGATCACGTCCTGCCGCCGCCCTTCGCTAAAATTAGGAATGCATTCCACCAACGGTCGCTTCATAAGTTACTCTCGGCGCGCTGAGCGCCAGACCCCTTTCATAGGTTGTAGCGTGTATTGCTACCGCACGGTAGGCGCTTTGTCAAATCGTGTTAAGACATTGTAACGCCCGCAGGGAATTCCGCTGCGGGCGTGGGATGTTACCTATGTCGGGAACGAAAAGTGTCAGAACCCGGCGAGCAGGCGGGCCGCGGTGGCAGTATCTCCGGCGATGATCGCGTCGAAAGCGTCGTCCAGCCGGGCGTCGTCGGGGTGATCCTGGCGCAGGTGGTACAGCGTGAGCGGAAGCTGCAAATCGTCGGCGGTATAGATGAAGCCCGATCCGTCCAGCGCCCGGCGGGCGTCCTGCACCATTTCCAGGTATTGGGTGCCGTATTCTTCGGTCGGCTCGATGTTGGTCCCTTCGCCGTAGTCGTTCCAGGTGATCAACTGCACCACATCCGGGTGTTGATCGAGCGCCAGTTGCAGCGTGTAGCGGAAGGTTTCGCCCTGCTGCGCGTCGATATAGCCGTAGCTGTTGCGGACGCCTGCTTCCTGGTAGATGTCGTAGAAGCCAGGGAAAGCCCCGCCTACCACGTAGTCCCAGCGGCCCGCCTTACGGTAGAACTGAGTGAGATAGGCTTCCAGCGCGGGCTGGTTGAGCGTGATCCCGAAGTTGGGCGGCCAGGGATAGCTGGACAGCGCGCCGGAAACCATGTGCTTATCCAACGTCACCAGCGCCGGGCGCGGCTCGATCCCCTCAAACAGGCTGTCCCACTGGGTCGAACTCTTGAAATACTGCGGGCCAAACACGAACAGCACCGGCTGTCCCTCGTATTTCAGATATACCTCATCGCTGAACCAGTGATCCTGCATGTAGCGCAGCACGTCCTGCCCGTGCGCCAGGGCCTCGTCGCCGGTCAGATGATTGCCTTCGACCATGTGCAGGATCGACTGGTCTTCGTAGCAGATGGCGAAGATCAACCCCGCCTTTTTCACGGCGGCGAACAGTTTTTCCGTGCTCTCGTGGAGGGTCCCGTAATCACGGAAGCTCTCCATCCCGTACCAATCGACGATCACGCCGTCGATCCCGCTGATCTTCATCAGCAGCACCTGGTAGTCGAGCAGGGCTTCGTCGCTGGAATCGTAGGGACCGGTCAGCGGCATAAAATGTGAGGCGATCTCCGGGCGTCCGTTGGCGTCGGTCTGCGCCGGATTGAAGTGATCCATTGTCCAGTGCCAGCCCCAGGTGCCGTGCCCGTCCGGGGTCTGGTACCAGGGCATGTAATGCGCCAGCAGCAGCGGTCGATGCTCGTCGCTCATAGCAGCCTGCGGGCGTGAGAAGAGTAGCACGCTGCACCATCCGGCCAGCGCCACGATCCCGATCCAGCGTTTCGTGATCATCACACCTCGCTCCTGAGGGGAATTATAACCTCATCGGTGGCGATCAGGGGATAGGTTGTCGCGCCGACGGCCACGGTCAACGGCGCGCTGAGGGCGTGGACCGGCTTGACGGTGACGCGCTCGTGCGTGAGGGTCAGGCGCAGTTTTTGCCCCCGCAGGGTGAACGGCAGGCTGACTTTCTGCCAGTTGGCGGGCAGGTGCGGGTTGATGGCGAGCACTTCGCCGGTGTACTGGATGCCGCCCAGCCCGAACACGGCGGACAGCCACGCGCCACCGTTGCCCGCAGGGTGCGTGCCGCCGATGTACAGTGTGCCGACGTACTGTTTGCCCTCGCCGTTCAGGTCGATGGTCGCGGTTTTCATGAAATACCTGTACGCCCAGTCTACCTTGCCCAACTGCGCCGCGACGAGCGAATAGGAGCACGCGCTCAGGCTGGAGCCGTGTTCGGTGCGGGGTTCGTAGTATTCCCAGTTGGCGGCTTTCGTGGCGAGCGGGTAGCGTTCGCCGAACAGAAACAGCATCAGCACCACGTCCGCCTGTTTGATGATCTGGGTCGTCATGGCCAGGCCGTTGCCGCCGCCGAGATATTCGTGCGGGTGCAGCTTGCGCGCCAGCAGGTCCGGCAGGCTGGGATCGTCGAGCTGGAAATAGCCGTCGAACTGCGGGATCAGGCCGCCCGGCGGCGTGACGTCGGGCTGGTACAGGCGGGATGTGATCTCGCGGATCAGGGCCAGGTCGCCCCCGAAATCCAGCTTTTCGACCAACTCTGCCAGGAATTCCGGAGCCGCGCCGTGCAGAAGGTCCGCCACGTGCAGGCACGTTTCGAGCGTATGGGTCACCATCCGGTTGGTGAAGGCGTTGTTGTGGACGCGCTCGTGATATTCGTCCGGGCCGGTCACGTCCAGAATTTCGTAACGCCCCTTGTCGGGATTGAAGTAGGTGTACGACAGGAAGAAGCGCGCGCACTCGAAGACCACTTCGGCCCCGCCGTCCAACCAGATTGTCATGTCGCCGGTCGCCGCGTAGTAGTGCCAGAAGGCGTACACGACGTCGCCGCTGATGTGGACCTGCTTGTCGCGAAAGTAGGTGCGCATGGGGCGGTTGGTGAACACGTCCGTGACGGCGTACAGGGTGCAGGCGTCGTCGCCGGTTTCCTGGCTTTCCCAGGCATAGTATGCGCCGCGGTAGCCGTACTCCCCGGCCTTGCGCCGCGCGCCGTCGAGGGTGTGATAGCGGTACAGCAGCAGGTTGCGCGCCAGATCCGGGAAGGCGTAGGTGAAGAACGGCAGCATGAAGATTTCGGTATCCCAGAAAATCGCCCCTTTGTACATCTGGCCCGACATGCCGCGCGCGGGGATCGAGCAGCGTTCGGTGTGCGTGGGCACGATGGCCAGCAGGTGATAGATGCTGAAGCGCAGGGCGAGCTGCGCCGGATCGTCGCCCTCGATCTGTACGTCACAGTCGTCCCAGCGCCGCTCCCATCGGGCGGCGTGTTCGGCCAGCAGGGCCGCGAAGCCCAGCGCCGCCGCTTCCTGGCAGCGTTGGCGGCTGGACGCCAGGGGATCGCCGGTCTCCAGCCCGGTGGCGTGCGCCACATATTTGTACAGGGTGAGCGGGACGCCTTTTTGCAGGCGCAGGCCGGTCAGGTGCCGGATCGCGGCGGCGTCGCGTGCTGCGAAAGGGAGTTCCCTCGCCCCCTGGGAGAGAGCAGAGGGCGAGGGGGTTAAGGCTTCGGAAACGGCCACCGGCACGGCGTTTTCGTGCGTCATCGCGGCGACCGAGACGATCCCGTCCTGTGCGCTGGCGATCACGTTTTCCAGGTGCGGGCCGTTGATGTCCCAGACGTCGCCATCGACGCCTGCCAGGAGGTCGATCTCGCAGTCCCGATCCGCGCTGATGGTGTATTCGAGGCACAGCAGATGCAGCCGCGCCAGACTGGCGAAGCGGCGGGCCTGGATCGTGAAGCGCGTGCCGTCGTCGGCTGCGAAATGTGTTTCGCGCTCGTGCAGGGCATGGCGCAGGTCTACGCTCTGCCGGTGTTCCAGCACCCGGCTGGTCAGCGCGTGCAGCGGCGCGCCGCGATACAGCACCTGCACGAAACCACCGTTCGGCAGGTTGACCGGCTCGCGCCAGCGGTCGCCCACCTTGTCGTACAGCCCGGCGACGATGGTCGCCGTTTTTTGCTCCTTGTTGAATTCTTCCAGCGTGCCGCGATAGCCGATATAGCCGTTGCCAATCAGCAGCTTATTGCCCCGGCGGTCTACGTCTTCGGGAGCCAGTTGGTGGGTTTCGCTAATTTTCCAGTTCACGAGAACTCCTCGAGAGGCCGGTCTGGTCCACTTCCTGGATCTGTCCGGCGATTTTGATAGTGACCGGCGCGCCCTCCTTCACCCGGATCGTCGCCCGTTCCTGGGTCACTTCCACGCGCAGCACCGATCCATGATAGGTGACCTCGAAGCTGTAGCCCTGCCACTGCGCCGGGATGGTCGGGGCGAACGACAGCACGTCGCCGTCCGAGCGCATCCCGCCGAAGCCATAGACGATGTTCATCCAGGCCGCGGCGATGGACGTGGTGTGGATGCCCTCGCCGGTGTTGCGGTTGTAGTTGTCCAGGTCAATGCGCGCCGCAAAGCGGAAGAAGTCGAACGCTTCCGCGTGGCGGCCCAGTTCCGCCGCCAGGATCGAGTGCACCGACGGCGACAGCGACGATTCGTGGATGCAGCGCGGCTCGTAATAGTCGTAGTTGGCCTGCTTTTCTTCGCGCGTGAACGACTGGTTATAGAGGAGCATGAACATCAGCACGTCGGGCTGTTTGATCATGTCGTTGCGGTAGATGCGGTCGTAGGACCAGTGGTGATAGAGCGGGAAGTCCTCCACCGGGATGGCGTCCACGTCGAGGTGGGGCAGGTTGAAGAAGCCCTCGTGCTGCTCGTAACGCCGGGTCTGCGAGTCGTAGGGGATGATCATCGCCTCCGCCATGCGCCGCCAGGTGTCCATCTCGGCGGGCGGGACCAGATCCGTCCCGTTCAAGACGTCGAGGGCGAACTCGAACGTCCGCTTAGCCATGTAATTGGTGTAGGCGTTGTTGTTGACCATCATCTGGAACTCGTCCGGCCCCATCACGGCGTAGTAGCCGAACTTGCCCTGGGGCGACCACTGTCCCCGGCTGGCCAGGAAGCGGCAGATCTGCACCAGCATCGCCGCGCCCTCCCCGCGCAAGAACGCTGTATCGCCGGTCACCTTGACGTAATGCCAGATGGCGTAGGCGACCGCCGTGGTCGGCTGGAATTGCAGGCTGGCGTGCTGCCACAGCGTGCAGCTTTCGGTCCCGTCCGAGGTCGCCACCGGGTAGCACGCCCCCTCGCAGTCCAGCGCGTGGGCGCGATCCTGGGCCTGCGGCAGCGTCTTGTAGCGGAAATCGAGCAGCGATTTAGCCGCTGTCGGGCGGCTGAACAGGTAAAACGGCAGGCAGTAGGTCTCGGTATCCCAAAAGGCGTTGCCGTTGTAGGCTTCGCCGGTCAGCCCCTTCGCGCCGATGTTCGCGCCCTCGATCACGCCGCGATAGGTCTGCTGCATCTGGAAGATGCAGAAGCGGATGCCCTGCTGCGTGTCCGGGTCGCCGTCGATGGTGATGTCGGACTTATTCCAGAAGTCGGCCCAGTACGCTTGATTCGCGGCGAAAACCTCGGCGTAAGACTGGTTCGCGGTCTGTAACTGCGCCAGGCCGTGTTCCCAGGCGGTGTCCAGCGGCAGCGTGCTGTCGCGGTCGGTGTGCAGGATCACCGTTTTTTCGACGGTGGTGGTCTGCCCTTCCGTGACGGCCAGTTTCACCTGTACCCCGGTGAATTTTTCGCCGGTCAGGGGCGTCTGCGGCGCGTCGGCGCGCACCTTCATCCCGGCGAACAGGCGGTGCCCGATGGATTGGCTGACGCCGAGCAGCGCGCCTTGATCCTGGCGCGGGCAGGTCCAGAAATTCTGGCCGTATATCTCGTGGCGGATCGCAAAGTCCAGCCCCAGCGTCAGCGTGATCTGGCCCGAAAAATTGCACGGGGTCAGGCGAATCTGCTGGCAGGCCAGTTCTTTGGTTTCCATGCTCAGCGCGCGTGCGAAGACGACCCGAAGTTTCTTACCGGAGGCCGTCTCCCAGGTGAACTCGCGCCGCAGCTCCCCGGTGCGAAAATCCAGCGTGCGGCGGAAGTCGGTGAACGCGCTGCGGGCCAAGTCGAGTATCTCGCCGTCTATGTCGAGGCGGGTGTAGAGCCAGTTGACGGTGTTGACCATGAACGCCAGCCGGTTCGAGATGCCTTTGTAGGCCATCCCTTCGACGAAGCGTTCTTCGTAGATGCCGTTCAGGTACACCCCGATCAGGCTGGCGCCGGAATAGCCCTCGTCGAAAAAGCCGCGCACGCCCTGGTGTTCGTTCGCCAGCGAAAACAGCGATTCCGACACCTGGCTGCGGTCAGGATGAAAGCCTTCTTCGACAATTTGCCAGGGATCTACCAGCAGATATTGATCCGCGATCTTGGCCATGTTAGTTTCTCTCGTGATGTAGGAAAACGGGACCGTGCTGCTAGCCCTTGACGCTCCCCAGGGTCAACCCGGCTTTCATGTACCGCTGGAGCAGCACGGCGACCAGCAGCGGCGGCAGCAGCGCGATGAACGCCGCGGCCATTTGCAGGTTGACGCCGTAATATTTGCTCGCCAGGTAGTACAGGCGCACGGTGATCGGTTGGCGCTGCGGATCGGTGATGATCAGGAACGGCAGCAGATAGTCTTTCCACAGGTCCATGAACGTCAGGATCGCGAGGATCAGCAGGATCGAGCGCGACAGCGGCAGCACGATGTAGAGCAGCACCTGGAACGGCGAGGCCCCGTCGATGCGCGCGCTGTCGATGATTTCCGTCGGGATGCGGTCAAAAAAGGTCTTGAGCACGAAGATCGCGAACGCGCTGGAGGCATAAGGCAGCCACAAGCCCCAGTAGGATTCCAGCAGGCTGATGTGCAGGATCGGGATGTTCTTGAGCGTGACGAACAGCGGGATCAGGTAGGCGATGCCCGGAATCATCAAGGTGATGAAAAACGCCATCATGATCAGTCGCCTGCCGAACGGTTTCAGCCGCGACAGGGAATAGGCGGCCATCGCGGAGACGACGATCCGCAGGGCGACGCCGACCGAGACGATCACGAAGGAGTTATAGAACAGGTGCGGAATTTCAAAGTTCTTCCAGGCTTCCTGGTAGTTTTTCCACTGGGGGTCTTCGGGCAACAGCCGCAGCCCGGACGTGAAAATCTCGGTGCTGCCCTTCAACCCGCAGGTGAACGCGTATACGAAGGGAAACAAGACCACCGCCGCCAGCGCCAGTAAGATCACCATCGAAACGTAATAATAAAGTCGTCCGGTGGGAGTCCGCAGTTCAATGTCTGATAAAAATCCGCGTTCCATTTTTCGCTCTCTCCCAACTAGTCAGTGGCAAAGTGACGGTTGACTGTTTGGTAGACGCTGGAAAAGATCATCAGGAAGATGACCAGCACGACGCTCCACGCCGACGCGTAGCCGATATCCATCCGCATGAAAGCGCGGTTGTAGATGTGCAGCACGGGCGTCAGCGAGGCCCGGCCCGGTCCGCCTTTGGTCAGCAGGAAGGGTTCGGTAAACACCTGGACGACCGCCAGCACCTGCAAAATGAACATCAGCGACATCATGGGGGCCAGGTGCGGGAGCGTGATGTGGCGGATACGGCGCAGCGGCGAAGCGCCGTCCAGTTCGGCGGCCTCGTACAGCTCGACCGCGATTTCCTGCAAGTTGGACAGGTAGATCAAGGTCGTCGTGCCAAACGCGCCCCAGGTCATCACGAGCACGATGGCCGGTTTGACGAGATCCGGATCTTGCAGCCAGAGCTGGGGATGGATGCCCAAAAACTTGATCATTTCGTTCAAAAAACCGGCGTCGGGATCATAGATGAAACGCCAGATGATCACGCCAATCGACACCGGGACGACGGTTGGCAAAAAATAGACAATACGGAAAAAACCTTTGGCAATGCGCATCTCGCGGATCAGGATGGCGAGGAAGACCGGCAGGGCATACCCGATCAGGATGCTCCAGAACGCGAAGCCGAGACTGTTCCACCACACGTCGCGCAGGGCGGGATCGCGCTCCATCAGCCGGAAGTTGTCCAACCCTACCCACGTCGAGTCCCCTCTCAGTTTGACGTCCTCGAAGCTCATCTGAAAGGCGCGTCCCATCGGGTACCAGGCGACCAGGGCAAAGATCACCAGGGCCGGGATCAAGAACAGGTAGGCGATGGCCTGGTTTGACAGGCGGAACATCAGGCGTTCGATCCAATTATTGGTAGTGAGGTGAGTGGTTTTCATAGGGGAAGCTGCTCTCACAGACACGACAATCCCTCCTCTAAAAAACTGTCGGGTGGGATTTTCTTAACCCCACCCGACCAGCAGTCGACTTTATTGTTCGAGGACGAAGGATTGGAAGTCTTCGGCGACACTCGCGAGGCTGGAGGCGGGGTCTACCGACTCGTCCGCGAGCACCTGGCCGACCAGCGTGCCCACTTCGGCGTAGTAATCCTGGGCCGCGGCGGGCGGTTCGGCCAACAGCTTGACCTCGCCGTTCTTGATCGCGTCGTTGAACAGAACGTAGTTCGCGACGGGCAGGACGTCGTACTGGGCGCGGAAGGCTTCGATGGCGGCCTGGTAGTCACCCACGTACAGGGGCAGCACGGGCTGGCCGACGGCACGACCCTGCTCAGACTGCGAGATGATCGAGCTTTCGTATTCCGCCGCGTCGAACTGGCGCCAGATCTGATAGTAGAAGGCAGCTTCTTTTTCGTCATCCGAGGCCGCCGAGTCGATCATCCACAGGCTGCCACCGGTGAGCGCCGCGCGGCCACTGGGGCCAGCCGGGGCCGGAGCGTAACCGAACTTCGTCAGGTCGGCATCCGGGAACTGGTTCATCATGAAGCTGAACTGGTCGCCAGCATAGATTGCCATCGCCACGCGCTCGGACGCCAGCGCTTCGGTGATGTTGGCCCAGTCGAGGGTCGCGCCGGGCAGCACGTCGTATTTCCAGCGCAGGTCCTTGACGTATTGCAGCGCATCGACCGTCGCGCCTTCGCCGAACTTCGCGGTGTAGGTGCCGTCGCCATTGGGCAGGATGATGTCTTCGGGGGTCGCGCCGAAACCGTAGGCGATGTTGGTGAAGTGCCAGCCCGTCGCGCCGGAACCGTCGTTGATGAAGGCGAAGCCCGCCACGCCGGTGTCTTTGTTGGTCAGCTTGACGGCCATTTCGGCCAGCTCGTCCCAGGTCGCCGGGGGAGCATCATAACCCGCCGCTTGCAGCATGGGGATGTTGTAGACCAGGCCGAGCGAGTAGGCGAAATCGGGGATACCGTAGATCTTGCCGTCCTGGCTGGCAATCGCGAGCACGTTCGAGTTGAAGACTTTGTCGATGCCAGAAGCCTGGAACAGCGGGGTCAAGTCCGACACGGCGTCCTGGCCGATGAATTTTTCGGGTTCGGTGAAGTAGGTCTTGAAGATGGTTGGGAGCTGGTCGCCCGCGATCATGGCGATAAAAGCGGTCGGATCGTACTTCAGTTCCAGACCTTCGATTTTCACGTTCGGATACATGGCCTCGAATTTGGCCACCTGCCCCTCCCAGATGGCGAGGTCCGCCGTCTGGTCCGAGGTCGGCTTGTCGCTCACGGTGATGGTCACGTCACGGCCCCCGGCGATCTGGTCGGGCATCGTCACCACCTGAGGCACCGTCGTGCCCTGGCCGAAGGACGTCGCGGCAGGCAGGCTGGCGATCAGCAGGGCTACCACTAAGAGAAGATAGAAGTTCTTCTTCATTTTGATTTTTCTCCCAGACTTGATTAGGCTTTTACTTGATTTTTGTCGGACTACGCTGTTTGAAAACCTGGTAAAGCATTTTTGAGACGTCTCAATTTTTATGGTATAATGAGTTTTGGAGTTTGTCAAGAACTTCACTTTGGGTCTCTGTACCCGCTACTTACCGGGAATTGGGAGGGGAAAAAGAATGGCCACCTTAAAAGAAGTCGCCGATCTGGCGGGCGTGCCGATGCTCGTTGCTTTTCATTCCCTGAGCCAGAACGGCGACATGGACGAACCCACGCGCCAACAAGTGCTGCGCGCGGCCAAGAAGCTGGGCTACACGCTCAAGATCACGCAAATCGACATTGCCGATCTGGCCGGGGTCGCCAAAGGCACCGTGTCGTATGCTCTCAACGACAGCGATCTGATCAAACCCGCGACGCGGCAGAAAGTGCTGGACGCCGCCCAGGCGTTGGGCTATCACCTGAACATTACGGCGCGCAACCTCAAAACGAACCGGGCGGGGGTGGTGGGCTATTCCTGGCACATCGCCGACGACCCCAGCCGGATGAACAACCTGCTGGATCGTTTCATCTACCGGGTGACGACGGCGGCGGAGGAACATTACTACCATCTCCTGACGTTCATCCAGCCGCAGACGAACGCGGATCGCGTGTACGAGACGCTGATCTCGACCAGCCGCGTGGACGGCTTCATCCTGTCGGACGTGACCTACCAGGACCCCCGGATCGCCCGGCTGAACGGTATCAACGCGCCCTTTGCGGCTTTCGGGGGGATGTACCTGGAACAGCCTGATTTCGCCTACGTAGACGTGGATAGCAAACTGGGGATTGAACGGGTGGTCCGGCACCTGCTCGAACTGGGTCACGAGCGGATCGGCTTGCTCACCTACCGGCCCGGGCTGCCCTTCGGTGATGCCCGCCAGACCAGCTATCTTCAGACGATGCGCGCCGCCGGGATCGACGTCCAGGACGACTGGATTGCCCACACGCCCAACATCCTGCATTCGGCTGCTGCCGCCGCCCACCAGATCATGAGCGCGAAATACCGGCCCACCGTGCTGATCTGCTCGAACGACCAGATGGCCCTCGGCGCGAAGTCGTACCTGGATCAGGTGGGCCTGCGCATCCCGGATGACGTCGCGCTGACCGGCTACGACGACGATCCGACCGCCGAGTTCCTGGGGATCACCTCGGTCCGCCAGCCGATTGATGAGATCGCCCGGACCTTGTTCGACATTCTGCTCGGCGAAATCAGCCAGGAGCCGCTGCCCTGCCGCCAGGTGGTTTTCGAGCCGGAACTGGTGATCCGGCGCAGCACGGTCGGTCAGTAGTTCGTCTCAACCCCTTTCCATACGCCCCTGATACGTTGGCCCATCCGTATCAGGATTTTGTGTTTCTCCTCGACCTGTTGACACTTTTTACGATCTGATGTACGCTTTACGTAAGCGCTTACGATGACTTTGCAATCTTTTTTCACTAAATTTGCCTGTTACGCCAGCGAGCGTTGGGCGGCGTGCTTTTTGGGGAGAGCGCATGATGAAACCGAGTTTGCAACAAATTGCGGAACTGGCAGGTGTCTCCACTGCCACGGTTTCACGGGCGCTCAACGACCGTCCGGGAGTCAATCCTGAGACGCGCGACGAGATTCTGCGCATCGCGCGCGAGATCGGTTACACCCCCAACATCGCCGCGAAGGGCTTGGCCACGTCGCGCACCTTCACCCTGGGGTGCATTAACTACGAGCGTAAGCCGCAGCCCATTTCGAGCTACCACGTCCAGATCGTCCAGGGCATCGACCAGGAAGCGCGCGAGCACGGCTATCACGTCATCACGACCTTCGTCGATGCCGAGATGATGTCCGATCCCTTGCAGCTTCCCTTGATCGCCGAGCAGCGCGTCGATGGGTTGATCCTGGTCGGCCCGGCGCTCAAGGCCTCCTTCATCATCCAGTTGTACAACAGTCATATCCCGATTGTATTGGTGGATAACCTGCTGAACGAGACGCCCATCGACGCTGTCGTGTGCGACAACGTCGGCGGCACCTATCGGGTGACGCGCCACCTGCTCACGACCCACCAGCTTCGTAATCTTGTTTTTCTGTCCGGCCCGGCGGACTGGTTCAGCAGCCGTGAGCGCCGTCAGGGCTACGAGCAGGCGCTGCGCGAAATCGGCCAGGAGCCGCACATCGTGATTATGCCGGACACCACCGTCAATACCGGCCACGCGGCCATGCTGGAAGCCTTCGAGCGTTATCCCGACCTGGAAGGCGTCGTCGCCGTCAACGACGCGACGGCGCTGGGCGCAATCCGGGCCTCGAAGGATCAGGGACGGCAGATTCCGCAGGACCTGGCCGTCGTAGGGTTTGACAATGTGACCTGGGGACCGCTGCACAATCCGCCGCTGACGACGGTCGGCATGTTCAAAGTCGAAACCGGCGTCCAGGCGGCCCGCCGCCTCATCGACGTGATCGAGCGCGAGAGTGCGCCCGGCTACCAACTGCGGCTGGGCACCGAACTCGTCGTGCGCGCGTCGTGCGGGTGTGCTCCCTCAGAAGACTCCCTCTATGAAGATCATGGCAGTTAATTCCATGCAACAGAAAGGAGATCACCATCGCTCGATACGTTCCAATGTCGTGAGCAGTCCAGCGAGAGAAAAATTAGATTAGAAGGAGCATTCGATGTCTAAGTTTGTGCGTATTACCCTGTTGTTTTTGATGGTGGCAGCGCTGCTGCCGCTGGCGAGTCATCAAGCCGCCCAGGCGCAGGACAAAGTGACCGTGCGTATCACGAACTGGGCCGGTGTGGACGAGGCCGCTGAATTTCAGAAGATCGTGGACCAGGTGAATGCCGAATCCACGACCTTCGAAGTGGTCTATGAGCCGAAGCCTGCCGATTACTACACCCAGCTCCAGACCGCCCTGGCCGGGGATGCCGCGCCGGATCTGTTCTGGCTCGATCAAGATCACATGTCGTGGGCCTATGAAGGCGTGCTGCTGGACATCGCGCAGTACATGGCGGGCGATACCCGTGGCGCGGCGGATGCGGCGGACTACTTCCCCGGCGTCTGGCAGACGGTGGCGCTGAACAATGGGGTGTACGGCCTGCCCTGGATCGCGCAGCCGGTCGTGCTCTACTACAACAAAGCGATTTTCGACGAAATGGGCGTGGACTATCCGACGGCGGATTGGACGTGGGATCAGTTCAAGGAAACGGCGATCAAGCTCACCAACGAAGACCACTACGGCTTCATCCTGAACAGTTGGCCGCCGATCCACATGTTCATCTGGTCGTTCGGTGGCGAAGTGATCAGCGAAGATCTCAAGTCCTCGCCGATTGACTCGCCCGAGGCGATGGCCGGTGCTCAGTTCTACGCCGACATGATCTACAACATAGAATGCTGCCCCTCAGAACAGACCATTGCCGAGCAGGGCAATGCCGAGATGTTCAAGGCCGGAAAAGTCGCCATGTTCATGGGTGGCGCGGCGGATGATCTCGACCGCGTCGAAGGTTTGAACGTGGGTGTCTCTCCTGTTCCGAAGGGCGCTACCGGTGAGAATACCACCTTTGCGTGGACCGCTGCAACTGTGATCAACGCCAAGACCGCGCACCCTCAAGAAGCGTATGATGCCCTGGTCGCGCTGACGGAAGGCATTCAGAACTGGAAGATCGTCTCGCCGCGCATCTCGCAGGCAACGGTCGAGCACCTGGTCGCCTCTGAGCCGCGCAAGGCCGCCAACGCCGAAGCGATCCTGGCGGCGGTGCCCGGTATGCGCGCCTTCCGCATCACCCCTCGCTTCACGGAATGGTCAACCATCTTCTGGGAAGACTTCCAGGACCCGCTCTTCCACCAGGAAGACACAGTCGAAAACTTGGCGGCTGATGCCCGCATCCTGCTGGAAGACACACTGCCCAAATAGCAGGTTTCCCCAACCTCCGCAGGGGTGGTAACCCCGCCCCTGCGGACTCGCCAATGGGTGTCATAGAGGAGGCTCCTCGTGGGTGATCCTGGTGCTTTTGCAACCTATTATCCCACCTTGCTGCGCTACGTCGCGGTGGCGGTGGCGCTGGCGGCGTTGATGTATGGCGTGTACCGGCTGTTGATCGCGCTCGGCGTGAAGCGCGAAGCGGCCACCGGCTTTTCGCTGGTCATCCCCTGGATCGTCGGATTTTTGGGTCTCGTGTTGTTCCCGATTGGTCTCTCATTTTATTTGAGCTTCACCGAATTTAATGTATTGTGGGACAAACCCAAGTCCCTAGAAGATCCCCTGTTCAATTACAAACGCGCGCTCACGCTCAAGATCGTCGAGCTGAAGCCGGGCGAACGCCCCCTGCAAGTGCTGGGGACGCTGGACTCGCCGTCGCCGGAGACGGTGCGCTTGCGCGAGCTGGACCGTTTTACCTGGCGGGGCAAAACTTATTTGGTGGGCGCGACCGATCCCTACTTTTACAAAGCCCTTTCGCTGACCCTGCGCTACGCCTTGCTCAACATCCCGCTGGGGCTGCTGGGCGCGCTGGGAGTGGCGCTCCTGCTCAATCAAAAAGTGAAAGGCGTGGGCTTCTGGCGCACGCTGTACTACGTCCCGGCGGTGCTCCCTACCGCGGCGGTCGCGCTGCTGTGGTTCTGGATCTTTGCGCCTGACAGCGGCCTGATCAACACGCTGCTCAAGCCTCTCTACTCCCTGCTGAATGTCAAACCGCTGGGCTGGTTTACCGACAAAGACCTGGTGCTGCCGTCGTTCGTGATCATGGGGCTGTGGGGGGTCTTTGGCGCGAATACCGTCATTCTGCTCGCCGGATTGAAGAATATCAGCGCAGAACTCTACGAGGCGGCGGCGATTGACGGCGCGGGCAACTGGACCAAGTTCCGGCGCATCACCATTCCCATGCTCAGCCCGGCCCTGTTCTACAACCTGATCACCGGCACGATTGCCTCGCTCCAGATCTTCACCCAGCAGGCGTTCATCTCGACCAAACGCGAGGACGGCTGGTTCGTCAACTGGTTCGTCTATAACGAGGCCTTCAATTTCGGTCGGATGGGGTACGCGGCGGCGCTGGGCTGGATGCTGACTGTCCTGATCATCATCCTGACCCTGTTCATTTTCCGTTCATCGTCGGCCTGGGTGTTTTATGAAGGCGCGCGGCGCAAGGAAGGACAGGCCTAACCGATGGCTGCTATCTCTCAATCTCTTCCAATGGAAGACCCGCTGGCCCGCCGCCGCCGGATGCGTCACCTGGCCCGGCGGATTGTCATCTACACCCTGCTGCTGATCGGCGCGGCGATCATCCTGGTTCCGGTCCTCTGGATGATCTCCACCTCGCTCAAGCTCGAAAAGCACCTGTTCGACCAGCCGCCGCAGTGGATTCCGCGCCCGGTGGAGTTCAAGAACTACGTCGAGGCCTGGGACAAGCTGGCCAGCATCGCGCCGGGCCTGACCTTTCTGCGCATCATCGGCAATACGCTGTTCATCACGGTGCTGGCCATGTTCGCCGAGATGTTCAGTGCGGCCATCGTCGCCTATGGCTTCGCCCGGTTCGAGTTCAAGGGCCGCGACGTGATCTTCTTCATCATGCTGGCGACGATGATGATTCCCGGCACGCTGATGATGATCCCGACGTTCTTGATCTGGAAAAAGCTGGGCCTGATCAACAGCTACGATCCGATGACTGTTCCGGCCTGGTTTGCCTGGGGGCCGTCCTACGTGTTTCTGCTGCGCCAGTTTTTCCTCACCATCCCGCGCGAGATGGAAGACGCGGCGACGGTGGACGGCGCGAATACCGTTCAAATCTTCTTTTATATTATGCTGCCGCTGGTCAAACCGGCCTTTCTGGCGATTGGCGTACTGTCCTTCATGGGCAATTGGAATAACTTCCAGGCCCCGCTGATCTATCTGAACACTACGCAGATGTTCCCGCTGATCCTGTCGATCCAGTTCTTCCAGCAGTCGCTCTCCAAAGAAGCGCCGAAATGGCACTACATGATGGCGATGGCCACCATGATGGCCGTGCCGATCCTGGCCTTGTTCTTCATGGCGCAGCGTTACTTCATCGAAGGGCTGACGGTTGGTGCGGTGAAAGGTTGATCGGAATGATACGCTGTGGGATGGGGCTGCTCGCCCTGGTGACGCTGCTGATTGGGATCGGATCGCCTGTGATTCACCTTACCCATGCTCAGGATGGTCGTATGCGCTCTGACCTGATCAATCTCGATCATCTCGTGTACCTGACCGAGTCGGTGACGTTTGGCGATCAGCCGGTCGCCCTCGTGCACATCTATTCCGAAACGCCGGACTACGAATGGGTCGATGCGGCGGGCGAAGGGATTTCCGCGGTCGATGACGTGGCGCGCGCGGCGTTGGTTTACCTGGGTTACTACGAGCAGACGGGCGATGCGCGTGCGCTGGACTACGCCCGGCAGTGTCTCGATTTCGTGCGCTACGTGCAGAACGCGGACGGCACGTTCTACAATTTCGTGCTGGATCGCGCCGGGACGATCAACACCGACGGCAGCACCAGCTATAAATCGTTGGGCTGGTGGGCCATGCGCAGCCTGTGGTCGCTGGCCGAAGGCTACCGCGTTTTTGCGCCGCTCGACGCCGCGTATGCTGCCGAATTGCAGCGGAGTTACCAGTTGACCGAGGCCGCGCTGGCCGCCGCCTATCATGGCCACCAGGGCGAATACAGCCAGGTGCACGGCATCAGCGTCCCGGCCTGGATTCCCGGCGGCGCGGCGGATGTTTCCGGAGTGATGCTTCTGGCGCTCACCGCCTACTACCGCGCCGATCCCAATCCGCAGACCCAGGCGTTGATCGAGTACGTCGCGGACGGCCTGGCGGCGTATCAAGTGGGCGACAGCCAGACCTATCCGTTTGGAATGCATCCCGACATGACCGACGCGCCTGGCTACTGGCACGCCTGGGGCAGCCATCAGGTCCATGCCCTGGCCGAGGCGGGCGCGGCGCTGGGCCGCCAGGACTGGATCGACTCGGCGGCGCGCGATGCCACCACGTTTTTGATGCGCCAACTGGCGTTCGAGCCGATCCACGAGATCGGCGTCTTGCCCCGGCGGGCCGGGCAGATCGCCTATGATACCGATATGCTGGTCCAGGGTTATATGGCGCTCTACCGCGCGACCGGCGACGAGCGTTACGCCCAGTATGCCGGGCTGGCCGCGTCCTGGTTCATGGGCAACAACATGGCGGGCGTGCCGATGTACGATCCGGACACCGGGCGCTGTTTCGACGGCATCAACGGGCCGGTAGAGTGGCGCGTCAACCGCAACGCGGGCGCCGAATCCACTATCGAGGCCTTGCTGGCCCTGCTGGCGATCCACCAGACTCCGGCGGCGCTGCGCTACCTGAACTATCAGCAGGTCGAAGTCCGGCCCTACGTCCTCGCCGAGGCCGAATACGGCCACAAAACCGCGGGAAAGCCGGACTTTCGCACGCGCGACTGGACCGGCGAAGCCTACTTCAGCGGCCAGCGCTATTACAGCCTGGGCGCCGGGGATGCGCTGGATGTGGACTTTGAAACGCTCACCTCCGGCGACTACTGGATTTACGCCGCCCAGCAGCGCGAAGCAGTTGCGACCAAAGACCTGCAACTGGTCGCCCTGCGCGCGCCGTCGCCGGTCGTGATCGACGGTGTGCTGGACGAATGGGCCGGCATCCCGTCGTTCGCCGCCAATACCGCCCGCCAGTTCTTGCGCGGATCGGCGATCTGGCGCGGGCCGGACGTGGACAGCTTCGCCGTGCAGATCATGTGGGATGAGGATAACCTCTACCTGGCGGTGACGGTGCGCGATCCCGTGCACGAACAGCCGGAGATCGGCCCCGGCGTGTGGCGCTATGATGCGCTGTGGGGCTACCTCGACGGCACCGGGCGCGGCCAGCACCTGAGCGCCAAGTTCACTCTCGCTCAAACCCCGGATGGGCCGCAGGTCTGGGAATGGGTAGCCGGGACGTGGCTGCCCAACGCCCAACTCGCCTGGCAGCCGTTCGAGACCGGGGACGGTTATGTCTACGAGGCGGCGCTGCCTTTCCGCTCCCTGCGCGTGGACAGTCCTCAATCCGGCAAAACACTGGGGATCGAGATCGGGCGCGGGGTGGGCGGGGATTCGTTTCTCGACCTGACCGGGGCCGATCCCGACGCTGCCGCGAACCTGGCCGACCTGATCCTGATCGACCAACTCAGTGATCTGGACGCGCTGGGCGGGGCCGAGGTCGTCCTGTCGGGCGGCACGGACGCCGTCGCGCTGGGCGTTTCGGTCGATGGCGGCGCGCAGATCGTCGTGCCCGCCAACACGTCGCCGGATCGCCGCTATCTCTGGCTGGATCGCGTGGGCGACGAGCCGGTCCACCTGGAAGCCGGAGCGCATACCCTCAGCCTGACCTATGCCGGGACCGAGCCGGACCGCCGGACCGTGATCGACGGCCTTCTGATCCAACCGGTGGTGGCCCAACGGATCTTCGCGGGACCGGACGGCGTGCGGCTGACCCTGACTTACGATACGCGGACGGGGGCGGTGACCCTCGCGGAAGAATAAGGGGCGACCTGTGCACAACGCGCTGCATGTGACCTGGGATACGATCCTTGATTGGTGGCACGGCATGGTCGGGCTGGCCGTGCTCAACCTGCTCTGGTTGGGCATGAGCCTGACGGTGGTGCTGCTGCCGCTGGCGACGGCGGGCATGTACGGCGCGACGCACCGTATGGCCCACGGCAAAGGGCAGCATATCGGGGATTTTGTTGATGCCGCCCGTTGCTATGGCTGGCTCAGCTTGCGCTGGGCGCTGGTCAACGTCGTGGTCGGCGCGTTGTGGGCGGTAAATTACGTCTTCTACGGGACCGTCGCCCTGGTGATCCAACTGTTATTGGCCGGGGCGGGCGTGCTGTGGCTGGCCGTGCAGTTTTACGTCTGGCCTTTTCTGATGGAGCAAGAGCAGCAAAATCTGCGCATGGCCCTGCGCAACGCGCTGTTCCTGGCGCTGGCAAACCCGCTGTATACCCTGGTGCTGCTGGCACTGAGTGGGCTGGTGCTGGCGCTCAGCCTGCTGGCGATCTTACCTTTCGCGGTCTTCACCGCGAGTTTCTTATCGTTGTTGGGCAATCGGGCCGTGATCGAACGTCTGAGGGTGTACGGCAAGCTCCCTGCCCAACCGCTCAATTCTGGAGACCCATTATGACTCAACCTCTTAGCCTTACCCGCTATGCCGGAAATCCGATCCTCCTGCCGTCGCTGCACCAGCCGTGGGAAAACGGCAACGTGTTCAACGCCGCGATCGCGGAGCATGACGGCCTGGTCTATCTGCACTACCGCGCGCAGGGCCTGGATCGCGTGTCGCGCATTGGCTGTGCGATCAGCCGTGATGGCTACCACTTCAACCGCCTGGAACAGCCTGTGCTGGAACCGGCGAACGACTTCGAGATTTTTGGCGTGGAAGACCCGCGCATCACCCTGCTGGACGGGGTGTACTACATGTTCTACACCGCCTATTCGCCGCACGGGACGCGTGTGTCCCTGGCGCGCAGCACGAATCTGATCACGTGGGAACGGCTGGGGATCGTCCTGCCGGACGAGGACAACAAGGATGTGGCGCTGTTTCCGCGTAAAATTGGGGGGCGCTACGTCATGTTCCACCGCCGTCCGCCGGACATGTGGATCGCGTACTCGGACGATCTGCTGCACTGGACCGACCACCAGATCGTCATGTCGCCGCGCCCCGATTCGTGGGAAAGTATGCGGATCGGCGCGGGCGGCCCGCCCTTCTATACCGGGTCCGGCTGGCTGGTGTTCTATCACGGTTACAACGCCGAGCGCATCTACTGCCTGGGCGTGGCGCTGCTCGACCTGGATAATCCCGTCAAAGTGCTCAAGCGCCAGGCCGAGCCGATCTTGTGCCCCGGCACGCCCTGGGAATACTGGGGCGATGTGCCCAACGTGGTCTTCACCTGCGGCGGTCTCGAAACCCCGGACGAGTACCGGATCTACTACGGCGGCGGCGATCACGTCATGGCCGTCGCGTCGGTCAGCAAGCGCGACGTCGCGGCCTTCCTCAAAGGCTGATCGTAAGGCGACGCGGCGTGAGTCTGTTGCAGGCTCACGCCGTTTTTTATTTGATCCGCCGTGCGGCGGTGTGTAAGATCAGGCGGGTCTACACTTCTCCAGGGAGAAACCGGCATGGTCAAGGTTGGGGTGATTGGGGCGGGCTTTATGGGCACCCTCCACGCGCGGGCCTACGCCAGGCTGCCGGGTGTCGAGGTGGCGATTATTGCCGACCACAACGCCTCGAAAGCCGCCGCATTGGCGGCGGAGGTCGGCGCACGCCCCGAAGTAGAGGCCGACGCCGTTCTGCACGCCCCGTCCATCGACCTCGTGGACATAGCCCTGCCCACGCCCTGGCATCCCCCGGTAGCAATCCGCGCCTTCGCCGCGAAAAAACACGTCGTGATCGAAAAACCGCTCGCGCTATCCGTACCGGAAGCGGACGCCATCATCGAAGCAGCGGCCACGAGTGGCAAGTACCTGATGGTCGCGCAGGTGCTGCGGTTTTGGCCGGAGTGCGTCGCGATCCGCCAGGTGTTGCAGAGCGGGCGGCTGGGGCAGCCGCGCATCGCGACCGCGCACCGGTTGTCGAACGCGCCCCAGTGGGCCACCTGGTTCCGCGATCCGGCCAAGACGGGCGGATCGGTGCTGGATCTGCATATCCACGATCTCGACCTGATGAACTGGCTGTTCGGTGCTCCCCGGCAGGTCAAGGCAATTGGCGTCCAGGGCGCTACCGGCGGTTGGGATCACGTGATCACCCAGGTCACGTTCGACGCCGTGTCGGCCTCGGTGGAAGCCAGCACCCTGCTGCCGACCGATTTTCCTTTTTCAACCGGGCTGCGGGTGGTCTGTGATCGCGGCACGATTGAATACCAGTTTCGGGCCGGGGGCGCCAGTTTCGAGTTGGGGCAGCCTGCTCATTTCTGCCTGATCCACGAGCCTCAGCGCCCCAACCAACCGGTCGCATTCGAACCGGTCGATCCTTTTGAGGCGGAAATCGCCTATTTCGTCGCCTGTGTCGAGCATGGCACGCCGCCTGCCACGGTCACCCCCGCTGACGCTCGCCTGGCGGTACAGACGGCGCTGGCGGCTCGTGCGTCACTCGAGTCCGGTGAAATCATCCGGCTGGATGAATTATCCTCTCGGCGCGAAAGTGATGTATAGTGGGTCCAAGAGTAGATTGGCGTAAAGGATTATTATGGTATCTTTAGTTTCATCTTTACCGGCCCGTTCGTCACCGGTTGGCCAGCCGGTTTCGTTATTTGTCACCTGTATTTCCGACGCGATTTACCCTCACACCGGGCAGTCCGTCGTCCGACTCCTGGATCACCTGGGTGTCAAAGTCGCCTTTCCGGCGGGGCAAACCTGCTGCGGCCAGCCCGCCTTCAACAGCGGCTACTGGTCAGAGGCCCGCAAGGTCGCGCGCCAGTTTCTCAAGGCGTTCCAGGCGGCGGACGTGATCGTCGCCCCCTCCGGCTCATGCGTCGCCATGATCCGCCACGAGTATCCACGGCTGTTTGAGGGCGATCCCTGGCGGTCGCTGGCCGAAGAAGTGGCGGGCAAGACCTGGGAATTCACCGAATATCTGGTGAACGGCCTGGGCGTGTCCGATCTCAAGCTGCGGCTGCCTGAGCCGCGTTCCTTCGCCTTTCACGATTCCTGTCATGGTCTGCGGATGTTGGGTCTCGGCCAGCCCGCGCGTACGCTGCTCAGTCACGTCGCCAACGCCAACGTGTACGAGCTGGAGGAGCACGACGAATGCTGCGGTTTCGGCGGGACGTTCGCCGTCAAAGTGGCGGACGTGAGCGGATCGATGCTGCGGCGTAAGCTAGATAACATCGAACGCTGCCCCGCCGATACGATTGTCATGGGCGACCTGAGCTGCCTGGCGCAGATCAACGGCGGGTTGGCGCGGCGCGGTTCGCCCAAACGTGCCCGCCACATTGCCGACATCCTGGCGGAAGGGCTGGTCAAGGATGAAAATTAAATCGAACGATTATTTTGCCGCTTCTCGACAGGCCGTCCAGGACGAGCAGTTGCAGGCGGCGGTGGCTTTTTCGACCCACAACAGCGACAGCAAGCGCCTGGAGGTGATGTTCGCCTTTGGCGCGGAACACGCCGAGCGGATGCGCCAGCAAGCCGCCGCGGCCAAGCGCCGCGCGCTGCGCCACCTGCCCGATCTGTTGGAACAGGCCGAAGCCCGGATGCAGGCCAACGGGATGCAGGTGCTATGGGCGCAGGACGGCGACGAAGCACGCCGCCTCGTGATCGAGATCGCGCAGCGGCATGGCGTCCGGCGCGTGGTCAAGAGCAAAAGTATGCTCACCGAGGAGATCGGCCTCAACGCGGCGCTGGAAGGCGAGGGCCTCCAGGTGCTTGAGACCGACCTGGGAGAATATATCGTTCAGATCGCGCACGAGCCGCCCAGCCACATCGTCGGTCCGGCGCTGCACATGTCCAAGGATTCCATTCGCGATCTGTTCATGCGCGAGTTGGCGATGCCGTTCACCGACAGCGCCGAAGAAATGACGCAGTTCATCCGCGCCCATCTGCGCAAAGGGTTCCTCGAAGCCGACCTGGGCATCTCCGGCGGCAACTTCGTCATCGCCGAGACCGGGACCATCGCCCTGGTGACCAACGAGGGGAACGGGCGCATGTCCACCTCGCTGCCGCCGGTGCATATCGCGCTGGTCGGGATCGAGAAGGTGGTCGAGACCTTTGAAGATTACGCTCTGTTGGCCCAAATTTTGGCGCGCAGCGGGACCGGGCAGGTTTTTTCGGTCTATAACCACATGATCCAGGGGCCGCGCCGCCCGGATGAGACCGATGGACCGGAGACGGTCTACGTGATCCTGGTCGATAACGGGCGCAGCGACATCTATGCGACCGAGTACGCGGAAGTGTTGGCCTGCCTGCGCTGTGGGGCGTGCCTGAACACCTGCCCCGTCTATAAAACCACCGGCGGTCATGCCTACGGTTGGGTGTATTCCGGTCCCATCGGGGCCGTAATCACGCCGCTGCTGACCGGGTTGGATAACGCCAGCCCGTTACCCTTTGCCAGCAGCCTGTGCGGAAAATGCAAAGCCGTCTGCCCGGTGGACATCGATCTGCCGCACCTGCTGCTGTCGCTGCGCCGGGATCTGGTAGAGCACGGCCACGCCCCGCTGGTGTGGAACGTGGGCATGGGCGGCTGGGCCGTGGCCAGCAGCCAGCCGAGGCTGTTCAACCTGGGCAGCCGCTTCATCCGCTGGGGCCTGCGCATCGCCCCGCGCCGTCTCCCCGGTCTCGCCGGAGGCTGGACGCGCTACCGCGATCTGCCGCCCGCCGCACCGCAGTCATTCCACCAGTGGTGGCAGCAAAACCGGAAAGGTCGTGACCATGAGCAGTCGTGATCGTATTCTGAGCAAACTCCGCGCCGCACGCCAGCCCTTTGCCGACGTGTCCGCGCCAGACTACCGGGAGCAGATGGTCCCCTTTGAGGATACTTCCCCCGCCGTGTTGCAGGCCCGTTTTGTGCGCGAGGCCGAGACCCTGGGCTGTACGGTCACGCCGTGTACCGGTCCGCAGCAGGCCCTTGAGCGGGTCCTGGCGTTGATCGCCCCGGATCACGCCATCCAGCGCTGGGATTGCGCGCATATCCCGCTGCCGGGACTGGCTGAAGCGCTCGCCGCGGCGGGGATTCCGGAGGCCCCCGGCGACGCGTCCGTGCGGATCGGGTTGACCGGCGTCGATGCCGCGTTGGCCGGAACCGGCAGCTTGATCCTGGTGAGCGGCTCCGGTAAGCCGCGCCAGCCCTCGCTGGTGCCGCCGGTTCACATTGCCGTCGTGACTGCCGATCAAATCCTGCCCAACTTCGACACCTGGGCCGCCGCCCAGCCCGCGGATCGCATTCGGGCGTCCAGCAGCATCGTCGTCATCAGCGGTCCCAGCCGGACGGCGGACATCGCCAATATTCCGGTGCGGGGCGTGCATGGTCCCGGCGTGGTACACATTGTGTCAAACCAAAATTTAAAGTTTATTACTTAAACAGCAGATATTTTTTACCTATAG
>CAYRWY010000016.1:0-33237 GCA_964427955.1 uncultured Anaerolineaceae bacterium | reverse complement strand
GGTGGGCCTGGGCTGGGACGCGCTGACCGGCACCGTGATCGCCCTGGCGCGGATGCCCGCCTTTGCCCCCTACCGGGCCGTCTACGCGGTGGCGTTTTGGACGTTTGCCGGGTGGAACCTTTACCAGACCCGGCGGTCTTGACTGGCGGATTTATGCCGTTTGACGATGGACAGCCGGGCCAGGCGGGGTAGAGTTATCCTTCGGGCGGCAATCACACTTTCAACAAGGCAGGAGTCATGGAGAACGGCCACACGCAGCCAACCCTGGTCGTCAAGATCGGGACCAGCACTCTGACCGGCGGCACCACCCGGCTGTCACGCCCGCACCTGATCGAACTCGTGCGGCAGATCACGACGCTCCACCAGCAGGGCTACCGGATCGTGCTGGTATCGTCAGGGGCCATTGCCGCCGGGCGCGAGCGGCTGGAGTATCCGTCGGTGCCCAACCACCTTCCTGCCAAACAGATGTTGAGCGCGGTCGGGCAGGGGCATTTGATGCAGGTCTACAGCTCGTTGTTCGACCTCTATAACATGCGGATCGGCCAGGTGCTGCTCACCCACGACGATCTGTCCCACCGCACGCGCTACCTCAATGCGCGCGATACGCTCAACACGCTGTTGGACTATGGGATCATCCCCATCGTCAACGAAAACGACACCGTAGCCGTCGAAGAGATCAAAGTCGGCGACAACGACAACCTCTCCGCGCGCATCGCGGTGCTGCTCAACGCCGCGCTGCTCATCCTGCTCACCGATCAGGACGGGCTGTATACCCACGATCCGGGGACCGATCCGGCGGCTGAGCTGATCCCCGAAGTCCAGACGATTGACCAGCAGGTGTTCGCCCTGGCCGGGGCCAGCGTATCGGGCCTGGGCGTCGGCGGGATGGTCACGAAAATACAGGCCGCGCAGTTGGCAACGCGCAGTGGAACCCGTACTATCATCACCAACGGGCGCACGCCGGACGTGCTGGTGCGGCTGATGAACGGCGAAAAACTGGGCACGACGTTCGTCCCGGCGGTCGAGCATGTCGAGAGCCGCAAACGCTGGCTGATGGCCGAACGGCCCCAGGGCAGAATCGTGATCGACCGGGGCGCGGTCCAGGTCCTACGCCAGCAGGGCGCGAGCCTGCTGCCGGTGGGCATTCGGACGGTGCAGGGGGAGTTCGAGCGCGGCGCGGTCGTGCTCGTGATCGACGATCAGGGGCGGTCGCTGGCGCAGGGCTTGGTGAATTATGGCAGCGCGGAATTGGAACGGCTGCACGGCCACCGCTCGCCCGATATCGTCGAGATTCTGGGCTACACGTACGGGGACGAAGCGATTCACCGGGATAACCTGGTGTTCATGTAACGGGAGAGACGGCGATGCTGGATATGCAAACTATCGGGCAGCAGGCCAAGACGGCAGCCCTCAGCCTGCGGCAGTGCACCACTGACGCTAAAAACGCAGCACTCAATGCTATCGCAGACGCTATCGACCAGCATTCCACCGCGATCCTGGAGGCGAACGCCGCCGACATCGCCGACGGGCGTGCCGCGGGATTAACCCCTGCGCTGATCGACCGGCTGAGCCTGGCTAACCGGCTGGACGGCATCACGGCGGACGTGCGACGCGTCGCCGAACTTCCCGATCCGGTCGGCCAGGAATACGAGGCCCAGGTGCTGCCCAACGGGCTGAACGTGCGCAAGCGCCGGGTGCCCATTGGCGTCCTCGGTGTGATCTACGAAGCGCGCCCCAACGTGACGGTAGACGTCGCGACCCTGGCGCTCAAGACCGGCAATGCCGTCATTCTGCGCGGCGGGTCCGAGACACTGCGCAGCAACGTTGCGCTGGTGGACGTCATTCAGTCCGCGCTGGATCAGGTCGGCTTCCCGGCGCACACCGTCCAGTTGATCCGCGATTCGGACCGGCGCTACGTCGGCGAGCTGCTGCGCCTGAGCGAATACGTCGATATGATCATCCCGCGCGGCGGCAGCACCCTGCACGCCTTCTGCCGCGAGCACAGCACCATCCCGGTCATCACCGGCGGGATCGGCATCTGCCACCTGTACGTGGACGAGACCGCCGATCTGCCCGCCGCGCTGGCGATTGTCCACAACGCCAAGACCCAGCGGCCCTCGGTGTGTAACGCGCTGGATACGCTGCTGGTGAAAGAGTCGGTGGCCGACCTCTTTGTGCCGCAGGTCGTCGCGCGGCTGGCGCAGGATGGCGTGCGCTTCAAGATCGATGAGCGCGCCGCGGCGATTCTGGGCCGCGCCGAGCACATCCAACCCGCCGGGCCGGGCGACTGGGATACCGAATGGCTGGATTTGATCCTGGGGATTCGCGTCGTGCCCGACTTGAGCGCCGCCATGGCCCACATTCAGCAGCACAGCACCGCGCATTCGGATGGCATTCTGTCGCGCGATCCCGCCGCCATCGAGCGTTTTCTGAACGAGATTGACTCGGCAGTGGTGTATGCTAACGCTTCGACGCGCTTCACCGACGGCGGCCAGTTGGGGCTGGGCGCGGAGATCGCTATCAGCACCCAGAAGCTCCACGCGCGCGGGCCGATGGGCCTGCAAGAACTGACCACCTACAAGTGGATCGTGGTGGGCGCGGGACACGTTCGCCCCTGAATTTCACTCTCTCGCGATAGTGATCTACGGCTGCCACTGACATCAGGGCAGCCGTTTTTTTATCCTCTGGTCAGTTCAGGATCAGTTTGCTATAATATTTCTTCAAAGAAATATTCTTCGGAGAAGAATGTATGAGCCTACCGCAGCATCCGCTGGCCGACAGCGCCCTCCATAAATTCCTGTTGATCCACCGTCATCTGCGCCAGCTTGCCCGGCAGATGGACGAACAGGGGATGCGTCCCCGGCAGTTTGCCGTGCTGCTTTTCCTGCTGGATCAAGAGTCGGCGACCGTGAGCGAAATCCAGGCGCACCTCTATACCAGTCCCGGCAGCACCTCGACCATCATCTCGCAGTTGGAAGACGCGGGCTACGTCACGCGCACCCGCTCGGAAGACGACAACCGGGTCGTGAACGTCCAGTTGACTCCGGCGGGGAAGGAACGCGCCCAGCAGACTCCGCTGGGTGGGATCGCGCTGCTGCGCCGCCGTCTCGACGCGCTGCCCGAAGATCGCCTCAAGCAGATTGACGAGGTGATGTCCGATCTGATGCAGTTGATGGAAGTGAGTGACACTGAATGAGTTCGTTGAGACGCATGATCCCGTACATCAAACGTTATCCCTGGTCGGCGTCGCTGGGTTTCCTGACCGTCTTCTTGATGGTCGCGTCCGAACTGGTCGTCCCGCGCGCGCTCCAGATCGTGATCGATCAGGGCATTCGCAAAGGCCACATGCACGCCGTCTGGAATGGCGTCCTGATCATGCTCGCCTCGGCGGTGGGCGGGGCGCTCGCCACGCTGGGCCAGGGCGTTTTCCGGGCGCGGCTGTCGCAGGGCATCGCCTTCGACATGCGCAACGACCTCTTCAACCACATCCAGACGCTGTCTTTCACTACGCTGGACGAAATGCAGACGGGCGGGTTGATGACGCGCATTTCCAGCGACGTGGACATCATCCGCATGTTTTCCAGCAACGGCCTGTCGCTGATGCTGCGCGCCCTGCTGATGATTCTGGGCAGCGTGGTCATGATTGTCTTGACCGACGTGCAGCTTTCGCTGGTCATGTTCGCGTGCCTGTCGGTCGCCGGAGTCGTCATCTGGGTTTTTATGTCCACGGCGCGCCCGTTGTTCACGGTGGTACAGCAAAGGCTCTCCGCCCTGAATACCGTGATCCAGGAAAACCTGGCCGGGATACGGGTCGTCAAAGCCTTCGTGCGCGAGCAGGATGAAATCGACCGCTTCGAAGACTTCAACGCCGATTATATGCAGCAGAATATCCGGGTCGGGCGCATCCTGGCCCTGGTCATGCCGGCGCTGACCGTGCTCACCAACCTCGGCATCGTGGGGGTGATCTGGTTCGGCGGGCAGGATGTGATCGGCGGGCGGATTTCACTGGGCGAGCTGATCGCCTTCAACAACTACCTCATGATCGGCATGACGCCGCTGCTGCTGCTCGGCAACATGCTGAATATGGCCTCGCGGGCCGAAGCGTCGGCAGCGCGGGTCCTGGAGGTCATGGATACCCGGTCGCAGATTCAGCCCTCCGCGACGGCCTATCGCCCTGAACATCTGCGCGGCGAGGTCAGCTTTCAGGACGTGTCTTTTCGCTACCGGGTGAACGGGAACGGTACCGCCGAGAAACTGCGCAACGGCCATGTGCTGGACGGCGTCAGTTTTGACGTGCAGCCCGGCCAGCGGGTGGCGCTGCTGGGGGCTACCGGATCGGGCAAAAGCACGCTGGTCAGCCTGCTGTCCCGGTTTTACGAGGTGGCGGGCGGGCGCATCCTGATCGACGGCGTGGACGTGCGTGACTGGGACCCGGAGGTGCTGCGCTCGCAGATCGGGCTGGTGCCGCAATCGACCACCCTGTTCAGCGGGACTATCCGCGAGAACATCGCCTATGGCAAGCCGGACGCCTCGCTCGACGAGGTGATCGCGGCAGCACAGGCAGCGCAGGCGCACGATTTTATCATAGCCATGCCGCAGGGCTACGACAGCCCCGTCGAAGCGCGGGGCGCCAACCTGTCCGGTGGGCAGAAACAGCGTGTGGCCATCGCCCGCGCCCTGTTGGTGAACCCCGGCATCCTGATCCTGGACGACAGCACCAGCTCGGTGGACCTCGAAACTGAAATCAAGATTCAAGACGCGCTGGATAATCTCCACGACGCCGCGACGACCTTCATCATCGCCCAGCGGATCAACAGCGTCTTGAATGCCGACCAGATCATCATCCTGGAAGCGGGCCACATCGCCGCCCAGGGCACGCACACCGAACTGCTGCACCGCAGCCCCATTTATCAAGAAATCTACCGATCCCAATTCGACGTTGAGCCGCTATGACTACTCCAAGCACTGAAGCTCCTCGCGTCCGGCTGGGGCATGGCGGGGGAATGCGCCTGACCGGCGAAAGCGCCTCCGATACACGCTCCACCGTGCGGCGGATGTTGACCTACCTCAAACCCTACCGGCGTGCCCTCGCCGTCGTCGCCGTGCTGGCCATCGTGGGCACGCTCGGCTCTCTGGCCGGGCCGATCTTGATGGGCAAAGCCATCGACACTACGATTGCTGCGCACGACCGGGCGGGCCTGCTGCGGATCGTGATCCTGATGCTGGCGGTTTACCTGACCAGCGGGTTGGCGGGCGCCATCCAGGGCGTGCTGATGGTGCGGATCGGCCAGCGGTTCGTCGCCAGCCTGCGCATCCAGTTGTTCAGCCACATTCAATCCCTCTCGATGGCCTATCACGACCGTCACCGCGTGGGCGACCTGATGAGCCGCGTCTCGAACGATACGGACGCGATCAACCAGGCGCTGTCGAACGGGTTGGTCGAGTTCACCAGCAACATTCTCCTGCTGGGCGGGATCATGGTGGCCATGTTCTTTTTGAGCTGGGAGTTGGCCACCGGGACGCTGCTCGTCCTGCTGTTGATGCTCTACCTGACGGGCAAGATCACCCAGATCAGCCGCCAGGCGTTTCGCAGTGTGCAGCGCGACCTGGGCAACCTCAACAGCGTGATGGAGGAGAATATCTCCGGCCTGCGCGTGATCAAAGCGTTTGCCCACGAGCAGCAGACCTACGCCGAGTTCGTGACGGCCAACGCGGCCTATCGCCAGTCCGGCACGCGGGCGGACATCATTACCTCGGCGCTAGGCCCCATGTTCTCGACCATGAATATGCTGACCATCGCCATCACAGCCCTGCTGGGCGGGTGGCTGGCGCTGCACGGCCACGTGCAGGTGGGGGTGATCGCCACCTTCATCGTGTATATTCGCAACTTCTTCAACCCGATGCGCGCCATTGCCATGCTGTACAACCAGCTTCAGTCCGCGTTGGCCGGGGCCGAGCGCGTGTTCATCGTCCTGGATTCCAGGCCGTCGGTCGAGGATCAGCCGGGTGCGCTGCCGCTCCCCAGGGTGCAGGGCGCGGTGAAATTCGATCACGTGAGTTTCGCCTACGATCCGGCTCGCCCGGTGCTGATCGACATCAACCTGGCCGCGCAGCCCGGCCAGACCATCGCCCTGGTGGGGCCGACCGGCGCGGGCAAGACCACTATCGTCAACCTGCTGAGTCGTTTTTATGACGTGACCGAGGGCGCTATCACGGTGGATGGCCTCGACCTGCGCACTGTACAGCAAGCCTCGATCCGCGAGCAGTTGGGCATCGTCCTGCAAGACACGTTCTTATTCTCCGGCACGGTGCAGGACAACATCCGCTACGGGCGGCTGAACGCGACCGACGACGAGGTGATCGAGGCGGCTAAACTGGCGAACGCGGATCGCTTCATTCGCCATCTGCCAAAGGGCTACCAGACACCGGTCTCTGAACAGGGGCATAATTTCAGCGAGGGGCAGCGCCAACTGCTGGCAATTGCGCGCGCCGTGCTGGCCGATCCGCGCATCTTGATCCTGGACGAAGCGACCAGCAGCGTCGATACCCGCACCGAAATCCAGATTCAGGAGGCGCTGCTGCGCCTGTTGGAAGGACGCACCGCGTTCGTGATCGCACACCGGCTGAGCACCATCCGCAAAGCCGATCTGGTACTGGTCATCAACGATCACCGCATCATCGAGCGGGGTACTCACGAGGAACTGCTGGCACAGAAGGGGTTTTACCACGATCTCTACATGAGCCAGTTCCGCCGCGCCGAAGCCGCGCGTTAGCGGGGAAATCCTGCTCTCCAACCCGTGGAGAGCAGGATCATCAATCGAGGTGTTAGACGCCGCGCGCCAGCAGGTAGGACGCTTCGTTCCAGCGCAGCTCGTTCTTGAACTGCCGCAGGTTCGTATCCTCGTCGATCAACAGGTATTCCATCCCGGCCATGTCGGCGAAATCGGCCAGGTGCTCGGCGGTGAGGGACTGGCTGAAGCCGGTATGGTGAGCGCCGCCCGCATAGATCCACGCCGCCGCGGCCACCTTGAGGTTGGGGCGCGGCACCCACAGCGCGCGCGCCACGGGCAGCTTGGGCAGCGGCGCGTCCGGCGGCACGACGTCCACCAGGTTCACGATCAGGCGGAAGCGATTGCCCAGGTCGATCAGCGACGCATTCAGCGCCGGGCCGGTCTTGGTGTTGAACACCAGCCGCGCCGGATCGGCCTTGCCGCCAATCGAGAGTGGGTGGACTTGCAGGCTGGGTTTTCCGTCCGCGATGGTCGGGCAGACTTCCAGCATGTGCGCGCCCAGGACCTTCATCCCCGCCGGATTCAGGTGATAGGTGTAGTCCTCCATGAAGGACGTGCCGCCCTCCAGTCCGGCGCTCATGACCGTCATGGCGCGCAGCAGCGCGGCAGTCTTCCAGTCACCTTCGGCACCAAACCCGTAACCGTCGGCCATCAGCCGCTGGGCGGCCAACCCCGGCAGCAGCGCCAGTTCGTGCAAATCCTCGAAGGTGGTGGTGAAGCCCTGGAAGTTGCCTTCCGTGAGGAAGCGCCGCATCCCGACTTCGATCCGCGCGGCTTCCTTGACCAGCGGATGCCATTCGCCTTTGGTACGCACCTCAGGGGCGAGGGTGTACTCGGCTTCGTACTGCTGCAACTGGACGTTGATCTCGGCGTCGGTGACCTGCTTGACCCGATCGACCAGATCGCCCACGCCGTACCCGTGCACCATGTAGCCCAGGCGGACCTGCGCTTCGACCTTGTCGCCTTCGGTGACCGCCACCGAGCGCATGTTGTCGCCAAAGCGGGCAATTTTGGCCGACTGGGAATCGGCCCAGGCGCAGGCCGCGCGCGCCCAGGCACCCAACCGGGCCTGGACTTCGGGGTCCTGCCAGTGGCCGACGACGACCTTGCGATTCATGCGCAGGCGGCTGACCATGAACCCGAATTCCCGGTCACCATGCGCGGCCTGGTTCAGGTTCATGAAGTCCATGTCGATGTCGGCCCAGGGAATATCCTGGTTGTACTGGGTATGGAGATGCGCCAGCGGCTTCTGGAGGGCGGTCAGCCCGGCGATCCAGTTCTTGGCGGGCGAGAAAGTGTGCATCCAGGTGATCACGCCCACGCACTTCGGCGCCGCGTTGGCTTCCAGGCAGGCTGCGCGGATCTCTTCGGCGGTCGTCAGCACCGGCTTGAACACGATCTTGGTCGGGATCGCAGGGGCCGCGTTGAGTGCCTGCACGATTTCCTGCGAGTGCTGGTTCACCTGTTTCAGGGTTTCCGGGCCGTAGAGGTGCTGGCTGCCCGTTAGAAACCAGATTTCAAAGTTCTTGAGGTCTATCATCGCAACTATTCCCTTTGGTGGTTAGGTCGAATACGAGAGTCGAGTCAGGGCAAGGCAAAAATGCCTCATGTTGGTCAGGAGGTATAGACTGTTGCAGAGGTGAGCAGCCAGGAGTATAGCACGGAAAAACAAAATCGACAGCCTCTCAATAGCCCTGGTGGAACGTGGCCTCCGCCCTGTCCTGATCGGTC
This sequence comes from uncultured Anaerolineaceae bacterium, assembly GCA_964427955.1. Lineage (GTDB taxonomy): Bacteria > Chloroflexota > Anaerolineae > Aggregatilineales > Aggregatilineaceae > JACRBK01. The sequence goes on along the minus strand of CAYRWY010000016.1, from coordinate 24,715 downwards.
GTGGCGGGCGTGAGATACAACCGCCCCTCGCGCTGCCGGAGATATTCGCCCGGCGCGCTGTAGGACTCGAAAGAGATCTGGCTGCGGTCGGCCAGGCCCGGTCTTAGTTGCCAGGTGGCCTCCGCGGCGAACGCTGCGGAACCGTCGTTAGCGTCCAGCCAGATTTCCCCGTTCCGGTGATGCAGATAGCTTCCCGGTTGATCCGCGGCTTCCAGCGAGATCGCGCTGGCATCCGCCAGTCCGGGCACGACCCGGAACTGGGAAGATGCCACGCGGCTGAGATCGTCGGCCACGACGACGCGCTTCCCATCGTGGAAGATATAGCCAGCCTGAAGGGTTCCAAACCGGTAAGGAAGCGGCCCATCGGGCACCGGAATACCGAAGTTCGGCGTGCCGTCGGCGTTCCAGTACAACTTTTGGGCACGGGTATGGCGGTTGGGATCGTACAACGGATCGCCCTGGATGTCTTTGTAGTTCCGGGCATGGTAGATCAAAATATCGTCGCCCTCCGGGGTTACCGTGAACGAGTTATGCCCCGGTCCATACTGGCCGGTGGCATCGCTGGTCGCGAAGACCGGATCGGGCGATTTCACCCACACTGCCGGGTCCAGCAGATCGCTGGTCGCCTGGGCGGTCAACAGGCCCATCGCGTAATGGAAATCGGTGGCGCTGGCCGAATAGGTGAGGAATACGCGCCCGTTGCGCTCGATCACCGCCGGACCTTCATTCACCCAGAATCCGATCTTCTCCCAGTCATACTCCGGGCGAGAGATCTCGACCGGCGTGCTGGCAAGCGTCCAGGGATCGCTCATGGCGGCAATGTAGAGATTGCTGTTACCCTGCACCGCCGGATCTTTCTGCGCCCATACCAGATACCAGGTGCCCTGGTGTTCGAACGTGGTCGCGTCGAGCGAGAACGACTCCCACCTCGTTTTGATCTGGCCTTTTTCGACCCACGTCCCTTCGAGCGGGTTGGCTGCTTCGGTCTCAAGCACGTAGACCCGGTGATCAAAGGGACGATCCACCCGCGCCGCCGCGAAGTAGATGTACCACTTACCGTCCCGATAATGGATTTCGGGAGCCCAGATGTGCTTGCTCATGATCCCCGTGTCGTGCCTGGTCCACACGGTGACTGGGGATGCGGCGCCGAGACCCGCAATGGTTGCCGACCGCCGAATCTCGATCCGGTCGTATTCCGGGACCGAGGCGGTGAAGTAGTAGTAACCATCGGTGTGTCGATACACCCAGGGATCGGCGCGCTGCGGCACCACGGGATTGCTAATTTGGTCTGTGCCCGAAAACATGGCCATCAAGTCTCCATCTTTCACACTAGGGGAAGCTGCGTCGCTGTAGGTGGGTTGAACGGCGGTCAGAATTCCCAGCAGGCTTATCGACAAAAGGATCAGGGACCGGTGCATCCTCGCATGATACGTATAGTTTCGCATTTTTACTCCCACGGATTCCACTCCCTGTTGATGATCGTCTGGCGGTGGTCATTCAGGGAGTATAGACTCCGTCTGAAATCCTGGTCAATATTCGCTTAATCCGCACTGGCCCGCGGTTGACGCGTGCGGTGTTCCGTGCTACTATGATGATAGTGTTCGCAAATATTTGCGAACGTAAGTAAAAGTTCGATGGCGTTATCACTCACGGACGGCAGCGAAAAAGGAAGACTCGACATGAACCTCGCCAACCTGATCACGACCTTACGCTTTCCGGTGCTGTTGATCGTCGTCGCGCTCCTGTATCTTGGCGGCCCGGTCGGGCAGTTGCTCGACGTAGGGCTGATCGCGCTCCTGATCCTGATGGATTCTCTGGATGGCATGATCGCCCGGCGGCGGCAGGAGACCACGCTGGCGGGGAGTATGCTGGACGTGGCGGCGGACCGGGCGGTTGAGATCGTGCTGTGGGTGGTCTTCGCGCACCTGGGACTGATCCCCTTGATCATCCCGCTGATCTTCATCGTGCGCGGGGCGCTGACCGACTCGATCCGGCAGGTGGCCGTCCAGGCCGGGGAATCGCCGCACAGCATGATGCGCACGCCCCTCATGCGCTGGCTGGTGGCCTCACGGGCCATGCGCAGCAGCTATGGGGCGGTCAAAGCCCTGGCCTTCATGACGTTGGCGCTCGCCGTAGGACTGCGGACGGGGGCCATGCCCTGGGTCGGCGTCTGGACCGCGGGCCTGGTCATGGCCTGGCTGGCGACCGCGCTATGCCTCGTGCGCGGCCTGCCCGTGCTCCTGGACGCCGGTCACCTGTTCCGTACCTCGTCGTAACTTCAGCCCCGGATTGCTTCCACCCAGGCGACGATATTTTCGGGGGGAATGTCATTCTGCATCTCGTGCGCCGGAGCCATCACGTAGCCGCCCTCGCGGCCCAGGATGCCCGCCAGTTCGCCCACCCGCTGGCGGACTTCCTCCGGCGTGGCGCGCGGCAAGAACTGCTGCACGTCCACGCCGCCCCAAAACGTCAGGCGATCTCCGAACTGGTCTTTCAACCCCTGGGGTTCCATCCGGGCTGCCGAAGTCTGAATAGGGTTGAGGATATCGACCCCGCACTCAAGGAACTGGTCGATGAGCGCGAAAACCGACCCGCAGGAGTGATGCCAGTAGTAGCACTGTCCCAATTCTTTGGTGCGCTGAATGCGGGTCTTGAAGTAGGGCGCGACCAGCTCTCGGAAGGTACGCGGCGAGATCATGGGACCCCGCTGGATGCCAAAATCGTCGCCGCTCGTCGTCAGGTCGATGTAGGGTCCCAGGACCGCGTAATATTGCTCGACCACGCGCATCTGGATGTCCAAAACCTTGTCGAAGAAGGTTCGCACGAAATCCGCATCGATGGCCAGGCGCATCAAAAAATCGTCGTACCCGCACATCCAGCAGCCCAATTCCAGAATGCCATATACCGGATGTTCCGCAATGACCACATACTGGTTGGCCTTTTTGAGCGCCTGAGCCTGCGCCTCCCAGTCGGTCAGCAGCCGCTCGTCGAGGGTCGGTTCGGGCCAGGGATAGGCCAGCATTTCCTCGCGCGTACACCCGCGCAGGGGATAGTTGGTGATCTGCCAGTCTCCGCCGATCAGTTCCCGGCGTATGCCCCAGCAGTCTACCGAGGGATCGTTGAAGCCCGGATTGGGCAGATTCACGATGGCGCCGACCGAGCGGAAATCGGTACCGGCCCATTGGAGCACGCGTTCGTCGACTCCGTTATTGGCCAGGACGGGATCACCTCCAAACCCCAGGATTTCCCGGAGCCGCTGTTGGACCAGCGGTCTCATCCCCGTCAAAGATGTGGCCCCGATGTCGATCGGAACTCGATCCGGGGTCTGGTGCTGCATTGTCAGTTCAAACCGTTGGCGGCTGTCCATGAAGTGCTCGTTCCTCTCTGTAGGTTGCGGATAATTCTGGAACTCCTCCTCGGAATTGGCAACATTTCCCCTGAGGCTGGCTCGTGGGGCGTCGTTTGCTGGTCCTACCGGGGATTTGCTAACATATCGCGTAAGAAGATACAGGGACATGGCTGAAGGAGTACGGTGGATGGTTGTCGACAAAGGTGAAGTGCTCGTGAAGACCCAGGAAAACTTAGCATCAGGGGCGTTACCACCGTCCACCGCCGACGCTGTTCGGCGTGATCCTGCCGTCACGCTGGCCGGGTGTAGCCGGATCGTTATCGTAGGGCGCACCGGGTCGGGCAAGACCACGTTGGCGCGCGCCCTGTCCGCGGCCCTGGATGTGCCGCATGTCGAGCTTGACGCACTGTATTTTGGCCCCAATTTCAGCACTGTCTCTCTGCCGGTGCTGCGCGAACGCACTACCGCCGCCCTGACGGGTGACCGGTGGGTTACGGACGGGAACAAAAAAGCCGTGCGCGACCTGGTGTGGCCGCGGGCCGATACGCTGGTCTGGCTTGACTATCCCTTGACCGTGAGCCTGTGGCGGCTGGGAAAGCGGGCTTTATGGCGTACCTCGGTGATCCGCACCCAGGCTGCCGAGACGGGCGAAAAGACCGCCGTCCCCAAGCAGTTCCTCGCGGGTGCCCGGGGCGTCCTCCGCGCGCTCCGGTCCCATATGGGCCAGCGCCGCGAATACCCGATCCTGTTTGCCCAACCGGAGAATCAGCACCTCGCCGTCGTGCGTCTTCGGTCGCCGCGTGCGACCAGCCGCTGGCTCGCTCGCGTGACCGGGGAATAAAAACGCGGGATCAGACGACCCCGCGCTTTTGTTAGCCGTGTTTGGCCGGAAGTTACTTGACCGCCAGACGCTCGATCAAGGCTTGCAAATCTTCGGCACCCTGGTCAACCGAGGATTCCCCGTACGCGACCTGCTGACCGACCAGTTCAAGCTCGTTCACGAATTCCTGATCGTTCGGGAGATTCGGGCCTTGCGGGATCATACGGTCGGCAATCGCGTCGTAGATGCGATAGACCGCGGCGTCGGTCGGGGACGCCTTGTCGGCGATGGCTTGACGTACGACGGGCGAGCAAGGCACACCGCGGTTGGTCTGGAGGATCGCGCCGGCATCAGGGCTGGTCACGAAGAAGTTGATGAACAGGGCAGCGGCTTCCTTGTTCTTGCTGTCCTTGTTGATGGCCATGTACTGGCTCATCTGGATGACGTACGAATCTTCGCCGCCCACGGGGAGCGTCGTCAGGCCGACTTCGTCGGTCATGGCTGCCTGGTAGGCCGCGCTCTGGTTGCTCCAGATCAAGCCCATCACAGCCTTGCCCGCGACGAAGATCGAGCTGTCCGGCCCGTCTTCGGTGTAGGTGTAGGTGGTGTCCGCATCGGGGATCAAACCCTCGGCCCGCATATCCGCCCACATCTGGAGCCATTTCTGGGCCGACTCGACCGTGGCATACGACTTGCCGCCATCGTCCAGGGTCCAGAGATCGGTCCCCTGCTGGGTGTAGAAGTAGCTGAGGTAGTTCGCCTGGTTGGTGCTGTTGTCCACGAACGGCCAGACACCCTCGGGGAGTTTCGCCTTGAGTTCCGTGCCGTAGGCGATCAGTTCGTCCCAGGTCATGTTGTCCGCCGGGAGAGCGACGCCCGCCGCCTCGATCACCGTCTTGTTGTAGACGAGGACGAGCGTGTTCGTGCCCAGGCTGATGCCATACAGGTTGCCGTCTGCATCCGTCGGGGGGATCAGCGCCGTCTGGTCGAATTCTTCGGGGGTGGCGATCATGAGCTGCTTGCCGAGATAGGCATTGAGCGGCTCAAGGTACTGCTTGTAGTCGGGCCAGTTGCCGCCGAATTGGATCAGGTCGGGGGCGTCGTTGGCCGCCAACTGCGTGTCAAGGATCTGGAAGTGATCCGCCGTGCCACCATTAGGCTCGCCGACGACCTTGATGTCGGGATATGCCGCCTGGAACAGATCGATCACCTGTTGGGTTCTCGCGGCGCGGTCGTCATTGCCCCACCACCCGAAACGGAGTTCAGCCGGACCGCCGGTATAAGCGGGAAGGCCGCTGCCCGTCTGGGCCTGGGTCTGCGGGATATAGCCAACGAGCATCACGACGAGCAGTGCCACGAGCGTGAATGCGTAAGTTTTCTTCATTTGTATTCTCCTGTTTTTATGTAAGAGGTTCTGATGCAAATCTGAAACGCGTCATTGGTCATCATTTCATATGCATGTTCTCCTGTTGTTGTCCTAACCTTTGATGCCCGTGGTCGAAATACCCTGTACGAAGTATTTTTGCAGGGAGAAGAACAGGATGAAGGCGGGAATGACCGAGAGTGTGGCCATCGCCAGGGTGCCGCCCCAGTTGGTGACCGCGCCCGCATCGCCCACGAACGTGCGCAGTGCCCGCGATACCGTGAAGGAATCTGGTCGGGTGAGGTACAGCAGGTGGTTGAAAAAATCGTCCCACGTCCACAGGAACGTGAAGAGTGCGGTCGTGACCAGGGCCGGGGCTGAGAGCGGCATGATGATCCGGGTGTACACCCCGATCTGCCCGCACCCGTCGATGATCGCCGCTTCCTCAAGCTCTTTCGGCAGGCTGCGCATAAACTGCACGAGTAGAAACACGAAGAATGCGTCCGTGGCGAGGAATCTCGGCACCAGGATGGGGCGGTACGATCCCACCCAGTCGAGCGTGTTGAACAGGATATAGCGCGGCACGAGCGTGACGTGGCCTGGGAGCATCAGCGTCGCCATCATCGCCGCGAACCAGAAGCGCCTGCCCGTGAATTTGAGCCGCGCGAAGGCATACGCCGCCATCGAGCACGAGATCAGGTTTCCGACGATGGCCACGGAGCACATCAGCAGCGAGTTTCTGAAAAATCGTCCAAAGGTCGTGCCCGCGTAGCCTTTCCACCCACTGACGTAGTTTTCGGTGGTGACGGCTTTGGGAATGAGGCTCGTGTCGCTGAAGATCATGTTGTTGGGCTTGAACGAGCTGACAATCATCCAGGCGATGGGGTAGATCATGATCAGCCCCAGGCTGATGATGAACACATGGGTCAAGAGATGGCGTACGAACGTCTTGGTTTTCATGTTATTCCCCGGTCCCATAGGACACCCACCACTTCGATGAGATAAAGATAACCGCTGTGAGTCCGCCAATGATGAGCAGTAGCACCCACGCCATCGCCGAGGCATACCCCATCTCGTGGTAGGTCCAGCCCTGGATATACAGATGGAGGGTGTAGAAGAGGGTGGAATTAAGCACGCCTCCCTTGCCGCCGCCGATGATATAAGCCTGGGTGAAGGATTGGAATGCGCCGATCATTTGCATGACCAGGTTGAACATGATCACGGGTGAGAGCAGGGGGATGGTGATAGAGAAGAACCGCCGGACGTTGCCTGCGCCGTCCACGCTGGCCGCCTCGTAATACTCCTGTGGAATCTGCTTCAGCCCCGCGAGGAAAATGATCATCGACGATCCGAACTGCCAGACCGTCAGCAAAATCAGCGTGCCGAGCGCGTACTTGGGATTGGTGATCCAACTGGGGAGGTCGGTGAAGCCGATGGCCCCCAGCACATCGTTCACCAGCCCGTCTTTCTCGAACAACTTTCTCCACAGCACCGCGATGGCCACCGATCCGCCGAGGAGCGTGGGGATGTAGTACACGGCGCGGTAAAACGACACCCCCCGTAGTTTCTGGTTCAGCAGCAGCGCCACGCCCAGGGCGAAAACCAGCTTCATCGGGACCGACACGAACACGTAGGTAAACGTCACGGACAGCGACTTCATGTAGTACCGGTCCACGCGCATGACCTCGCCCGTAGACGCGGTAAACTTCGATATCCCGAACGCCGACCCGAACATCTTCTCGTAGTTGCCAAACCCGATCCACTGCGTCGAATCAGGCTCCGTGAAGTCATAGTCGGTAAAACTGAGGCGCAGCGAATATAACATCGGGTAAAGTGTAAGTACGAAGAATCCCAGGAGCCACGGTGTGAGGAACAAATAGGCGACGGTGTTGCGCCTGAGAAATTTGCTGATACCGGACATGAAGAAACTTCCTTTACTTTGGTTGTGCAGGCGTTCAAAGGTTGTCAGTGAGGCCGCGCCTCGGCTGTCGCTGCTGACCCGCGCAAGAAATCTCGACGCGAAAGTTTCTTTTCCATCTGAACTTTTCAAAACACGGCGATAATCCTGCCGCCGGTGAATTGCGACTTGTTCCCGGTTATCGGACCGGGCCGGTTGATTCCCGAACGATAAGCTTGATGCCTGACATTACCACCTGTTGAGGCAGATCCGGTTCGGCGAAGCGCCTGAGCAGCAGTCGGACCGCCTCTCGCCCGCTTTGTTCTGCCTGCCCGGAGACCGTCGTCAGCCGCGGCGAGGTGTAGCTGGCAAACGGGATGTCGTCAAAACCGGCGACAGACAGATCTTGCGGGATGGACAGCCCCAGGTCGTTGGCGGCGCGCATCACGGCTATCGCCAGCATGTCGTTGATGACGAGCAGCGCGGTCGGACGCTGGGGACGGCTCAACAGTTGATAAGCCGCCTGGTAGGCGTCTTCCATCGTGACGCCACAGTGGACCTCGTAGGGGTTGTGGCCGGACATTCCGGCTTCTTGAAGCACCTGGCGATAGCTAAGCAGGCGATCCCAGCCCTGGACTTCATTGGAGACCCCGTAGATGAATCCGATGTCGCGGTGTCCCATCTCGAACAGGTGCATCATCAGCGCCCGGGTTCCGCTCGCGTAGCTGTGCACCACGTGATCGAATTCGGCCTCGGTGCCGGTGATCTCGACCGTGGGGCGGTCCGACTGGCGCAGGTAATCCGTGAGTTCGGAGGAGAGGCGTTTTACCGACGCCAGGAGGATGAAACCATCGACGCGCTGCTGCACAAGTTCCTGCAAGGCCCGCGCGCGTTCCTCAGGATGTATCGACAGGTAGACGTTGTATCCGGCGGGGGTCAGTTCGCTCGAAATTCCAGACAGGATTTGCCAGAAGAACGGATTTTGAATGACCGGGATGATCACGCCGACCGTTTTGGTGTGGCCGCGACGCAGCGATTGTGCCCGTGCGTCCGGTTCGTAACCGAGTTCAGCGATGGCTTCCAAGACCCGCTGCCGGGTTTCGGCTGAAATCGGAATTTGCAGGCCGGTCTGGTCGTTCAACACGTAGGACACGGTGGAACGAGAAACTCCTGCCTTGCGTGCAACATCTTCTTGAGTGGGCCGTCTCATAAGTCAAAAGTCTCTATACAGTGTCTCGTGTCAATTGACACGTGTGAATTCAGTGTAAGGCTGGATTTAAAGTATGTCAATAGGGCAGAGAAGGATCAAATGGAGAAACAGCCGCCCCCTAGGCGATCCAGGGGGCAACGTACGATTGGCGGCGGACGCCAGCTACGTCGAGCTGATCTCCAGGGCAGAGGCGTGCTCCCGCAGCGGGACGAATTGAGGACGCTCCTGGGGGGATGGGTTGGGTCGATGGTACGCCAGCCACAACTGCCCATCCAACGCGCGGAATACCATGCAGTGACCGCCGTCTCCCGCATACAACGGTTCGGCAAGCTGCTGCCACGGGCCGGTGATTTCCCCCGAAGTTGACCGCGCCATGCCTACGGTATAACCCCCTGTGCCAAAGCTGGACCACAGCATGATCAGGTCGCCGCTGGCCAGGTGGTGCATCCAGGGACCATCGGTCACATAGCCGTGCCTGTTCTTCGAATGGATTTCCTGAGCCCAGGGGGCCTCGGACGCCCGGAACAGGAGACGCGGCTCGTCTAGCGCCGACCGCAGATCCTCGCTGAGCGGGAGGGCGCAGATCTCGCCGTCGCCAACCTGCACCCACTCGTGACAGAACACCATCCAGGGCTGGTCGTGAGCATCCACGTACAGGGTTCCGTCCAGGCACTCCCAGTCGCGCGGCGTCACCGGTCCCGCGCTGATTGGCACAAAAGGCCCCTGTGGACCGTCGGCAGCCAGGATCTGTGTTCCCCGGCAGGCGCTTTCGGCCTTGAAGCTGGCGAACAGGTAATACCGCCCGTGAAACGCGTGGACTTCGGGCGCCCAGAAGTTGCGGTCGGCCCAGAAGCCCGTGGGAGGCCGGAACGCCGGAAAAGGTCCTTCCCAGTGTTGCAGATCGGAGCCGGTGTAGTAATCGAAACCCGAGGCGGAGTTGGTCCAGCACTCTGGGCCGGTGGTTCCGTAGAGGTAGTAACGTTGTTCCGCCTCGACCGGCAGTACGAAGGGATCGCGGATGTGAATATCGTGATTTTGCAGCATATCTCGCTCCAAAAGGATCGTCACGCAGGATGAAGACTAACGCAAGTATAGCTGGATTTTGCCCGTTGGGCGCGCTTATACCTTGACACGTGACAATGAGTGTTCGACATGCGTTATTCGCCATGCTATTATTTCACAGCTATGCCATTCTTCAGCGTGGAGCAGCGTCGGTGCTCTGCATTTTATTCTGTCCCTAGCGCAGCGGGATACTTCCCACTCCTGAGAGCCGAATCATGAAAATAACCCATCTCAAGACCAACCACATTACCAATCCTCTAGGCTTTGCCCTGGAAAAACCGGCCCTCTCGTGGATCGTCGAGGACACCTGCGACAAGGTCCAGGCGGCGGCTCAAGTTCGGATCAGCCTGGATGGCAACTTCAAGCAGGTGATCTTCGACAGCGGTAAGGTGGATGGTCCTGGGCTGGACAGCCTGGCCTTCTGCCCCCCGCTCCGTCTTCAGCCGCGCACCCGCTATTTTTGGAAGGTCCGGGTGTGGGGTGAATCCGAAAGCGCCGAAAGTGAGGCGGCCTGGTTCGAGACCGCGAAAATGGACGAAGGATGGCGCGCGGAGTGGATTACTCCCGCGTGTGAGGACAACCGGCTCCACCCGATTCTGTTTCAACAATTCGACCTTCCGGGACGGGCGGTCGCGGCGCGCGCTTACCTGTGCGGGTTGGGCCTGTACCACTTCGAGCTGAATGGGACGAAGGTCGGCGACGAATATCTCACTCCCTACTGCAATGCCTATGACCAGTGGATCCAGTACCAGACGTTTGACATCACGGATCAGCTCGTCGTCGGCTCGAACCTGATTTCCGTCATGCTGGGCAACGGCTGGTACAAGGGCCGTTACGGCGCCAATGGGGGCAGCGTGGGGTTTTATGGCGACCGGTTCGCGCTGATCGGTGAGCTGCACATCACCCTGGAAGATGGGAGCGAAGTGATCGTGGTCACCGATCCGGGCTGGCAGGCGCAGCCTTCCCCGGTGGTCGAGAGCGACATTTTCGACGGCGAGACCTACGATGCCCGTCTTGCGAGCGTGGTCCCGTCGCCTGACCGGACGTTCGGGGTGAAACCCATCGAGATCGATACCGCCCGGCTGGAGGCCCGGCGGTCCCTGCCCGTCTGCATCAACGAAGAGATCAAACCGGTGGCGATCCTCCACACGCCTGCCGGTGAAACCGTGCTGGACATGGGGCAGAACATGACCGGCTGGGTGCGCTTCAGGACGAGCGCCCCGGCAGGCACGCGCATTTATCTCCAATTCGGCGAGGTTCTGCAAGAAGGCAATTTCTTCCGCGATAACCTGCGCACCGCGAAGGCCGAGTATACCTACATCGCCGACGGCACGACCGCGCTGGTGCAGCCGTATTTCACCTTCTACGGCTTCCGCTACGTCAAAGTGTCGGGCTGGGTGGGCGAGATCGACCTCGACGATTTCACCGGCTGCGTGGTCTATTCGCGGCTGGACATCATTGGCAGCATCGAGACTTCGAACGAGAAGGTCAACCAGCTTTTCAGGAACACGCTGTGGGGACAGAAGGGCAATTTCCTCGACATTCCCACCGACTGCCCGCAGCGTGACGAGCGGTTGGGCTGGACGGGCGATGCGCAGATTTTTTCGGGCACAGCCTGTTTCAATATGGACGTCAGCGCGTTCTTCTCCAAATATGCTTACGACCTGGGCAAAGAGCAAGCCAAGCTCGGCGGGATGGTGCCGTACATCGTTCCGATGGCCAATCTGGATCGCGGCGGCTCCAGCGCGTGGGGGGATGTCGCGACGATCATGCCGTGGAACGTGTTCGAGTTCTACGGTGACAGCGCCATTCTGGCGCAGCAGTTCGAGAGTATGCGCGGCTGGGTGGACTATATCAAGGGCGTCGACGACGCCTCGGGCGGCAGGCGGCTGTGGACAGAAGGCTATCACTTTGGCGATTGGCTGGCTCTGGACGGCGACGATCCGACCTCGCGCCTGGGCGGCACGCCCGAAGACTTTATTGCCTCGGCTTTCTACTGTTATTCGGCCCGGTTGGTGGCGCAGGCCGCAGCCGTGCTCGGCAAGACGGAGTGCGTTAAGACCTATGGGCAGTTGTCAGCAGAGGTGAAGGCGGCGATTCAAAAGGAATATTTCACTCCCTCCGGGCGTCTGGCGGTTCCTACCCAGACAGGCTATGTGCTGGCGCTGTTCATGGACCTGGCACCCGATGGACAGGGCGCCCGGCTAGAGCGCGATCTCATCGCCCGCCTCAACAAGGATAAGACCCACCTGCGGACAGGCTTTGTGGGGACTCCCTACCTCTGCCGGGTGCTATCGAATAACGGGGCCAACGATCTGGCTTACCGGCTTCTGCTCAACGAAGATTTCCCGTCGTGGCTGTATGCAGTCAACCTGGGCGCGACGACCATCTGGGAGCGGTGGAACTCCCTTAACCCGGATGGATCGATCAGTTCGACCGGCATGAACTCTTTGAACCACTATGCCTACGGCTCAATCGTCGAGTGGATGTACCGCGACATGTGCGGACTGAATCCCTCGGTGGGCGACGATGGTGCCACGGGTTTCCGCCATGCCCGCATTGCGCCGAAACCGGATCGCTCGCTGGAATGGGCCAGTGCCCGCTACCGCTCGGCGATGGGCATATACGAAGTTGGCTGGCATTTCCACGGGGCGAATCAGCTCACGATCAACCTCACGATTCCCTTCAATGCCTGCGCGCGGGTCGTCCTTCCGGCGGCCTCTCTGGACGAGGTTACGATTAACGGGCACCCCTTGCGCTACGCCGAGCAGGTCGGCGACGGCGTCGAAGTGACGCTCTGCGCCGGGAGTTACGAGTTTGCATACCGGTTCGGAACGGGGGCATGATCCCCGCTCAAAACAGGCAGTTTTCGCGCACCCTCCAGGCTGTTCACGCAGTATTCCGCCGCTCGGTTGCTGCATGAACAGCCGCGCATCAATGCCCTTCTGGTGAACTCCACGGCACCAATTCTGACCTTCTATGCTATACTGAGTTTGATCCAGAAATAATTGCATAGATAGTCCTCTCACCTATAATCTTTCCTTGCTCTGAATCACCTTTTCCATTCGATAAGATGCTCTGATACCGCAAGGGAGTATGATGGGCGATAACATTGAACAAGCTCCACCTACAGGCCAATTAGGGTCCATGGCGGATATTTCTGAACTGAATATCGTCTACTCTGCTATCGACAAACTGGCCTTCGCCCAAACTAGTGCGGAACTGCTGGATGCTGTCAGCGATTACCCGATCCGCTGTGGGGCGGTGGTGGGCACCCTGATCTATATCGACAGTAATGCCGAGTCGGTGCCCGAATGGCTGGAAGTGGTCGCCAGGTGGGCACAGTCCGAGTATCCCTATGGTGCTGTTGGGAGTCGCGTACCCATCTCAGAAGCGCCCGCCTCCGAGCTTCTGTCCTCCGCGTCCGATGCTCCCTTTTTGATCTACGACGCGACGCAGAGTGATCTTTTGACAACCACAAGCCGCGACGCATACCGCCACGCGCAGTTGTTTGGGGTGGCATTCTTGCCGCTCCGTATTCGATCGCGCTGGGTTGGGGTGCTGGCTTTTGGCTGGGATAAGCCCTATGCCTTTCAGGAACAGGACCAGCGCATCTATACCGTGTTCGCTCGACAGATCGGCCTCAGGGTCGATACGATGCAGATCCTTGAGGCGGAACGCCGGCATACAGACGTGCTGCAAACGGTAGCCAAGGCGGGGGCCGCGGCTGCCTACAGCTCAGAGGTAGACGAACTCCTTCAGATGGTGGCCGACCTGGCTCAAAACCGCTTTGCGCTGGGCCACGCGCATATCTACCTGCTCGACAAATCAGGCGAAAAGCTGGTGCTGGCGGCGGGCACGGGCGATGTTGGACGGCTGCTGAGGCAGTTTGGCCATTACATTCCGCTGAACTGGGACCGCTCGTTGGTGGCGCGGGCAGGACGTACCCGGCAGGATATCATTGTTAACAACGTGGCCTTAGTTCCCGATTTCATGCCCAATCCGCTGCTGCCCAAGACGCGCTCGCAGATGGCCGTCCCGATGGTGGCCGGTGACAAGCTGATCGGGGTGCTGGACGTGCAATCTGACAAGCTGGGCCAATTTTCAGAAGCAGACTTGCGCGTCATGGCGACCCTGGCCGACCAGGTTTCCATTATCATTCAGAACGCCTATACCTACCAACAGGTTCAGGCGGTAGAGCGTTCCCTGGAAGATCGGGCGAGTTTTTTGCAAAGCCTGATCGATGCTATTCCCAACCCGATCTTCTACAAGGATGTGCAAGGCTATTATCAAGGGTTCAATGCGGCGTTGCTGAAATACGTGGGGGTAGCACGCGAAGACGCCCTGGGCAAGAGCGTCTACGACCTCAGCCCGAAGGAACTGGCCGATGTTTATCATGCCAAAGACCAGCAAGTGTACCAGAACCCTGACGGTATCCAGGTCTATGAGGGTCAAGTCAGCAATGCCAGTGGGGTGATTCGCCCGGTCATCTTCAACAAAGGGATTATCACCAACGCCGACGGCTCGCCCTGGGGCCTGGTGGGCGTGATCACCGACATCACGGAGCGTCTGCAAGCCGAAGAGGCGCTGCGCGAAAGCGAAGAACGCTTCCGCCTGATTATGGAAAACAGCCTGGACGGCGTCGCGCTGGCCAGCAGCCAGGGACAGATCCTGATGGCGAATCCCGCCCTGTGCCAGATGCTGGGGCGCAGCGAGGACGAACTGTGCGCCCTGAAACAATCTCAGATCATCGATGAGTCCGACTCTCGTTTTGCCCGTTTTGTGGCCGAGCTTCAAGAGACAGGCCGGGCGCGCGGCGAATTGTTGGTCTTTCATGCGGATGACACGCTGGTGCCCGTTGAGATGACCATGACCGTTTTCCACCGGCATGGCGACCATGAGCAACTGCGGAGTCTGATTGTCCGGGATCTCTCGGTCCGCCATCGCTACCAGGAGGCGCTCATCGAGCAGGAGCGACTGCGCATGGCGCTGGAGAAGGAGACTGAACTCAGTCAGATCAAATCGCGGATGATGGAACGGATCGCCCATGAGTTCCGCACTCCACTCGCCATCATCGGGGCCAGCGCCGAGTCGTTGAATGTGTACCTGGACCGTTTGACCCCTGAGCAGCGCGCCGCCAAAGTCAAGAAGATCCAGACCCAGATCCAACACTTTACCGTATTGTTGGATCAAATCGGGCTGGCCATGCAAGGCAACCTGGTCCCTGACGATCTTCAGATCATGACCATCGACCTCAGCCATTTGTGTCGCCAAACAGCGCGCGAACTTGAGGCGCAGTTGGTCCAGCCCGGCAAGTACGATCTTCACTTACCTGAAACAACGCTCATCCAGGCTGATCCGGCGGTATTGAAGAACGCTTTATTCCACGTGCTGCATAATGCGGCCCGTTTTTCGGCAGCGAGTGCCCTGATCACGGTCAGCGTGACCACCCACGAACAGGGCGCGGAAGTGACGGTGCATGACAGCGGGATCGGCATTTTGCCGCAAGAGCAGGGCCGTATTTTCGAGGCGTTTTTCCGGGGCAGCAACATCGGAGTGACCAGCGGCCTGGGCCTGGGCCTGACCATTGCCCAGGCTTGTGTGGAACTGCATCACGGTACGATCAAGATGGAGAGCGTGCCGGGCGAGGGCACCACCGTCCGCATCTGGCTGCCCGGTCGGGCCAGCCAAAATGAGGCTTCTTGAGCCTCACTTTTTTCTTGTAGACCCCAGGGGGCGGTTGGTCCTCAACCGCGTTTTCTGCCAGACGCTTCCAGGTCGCGCCCCAGCGCGGCCCCGAGATGAGCCGGGTCTATCGCCAGCACGGCGGAAAATTCCTGGTCGGCACGGTCGAACGCCCGCTGCCCCAGGGTGCCCAGTGCCATCATGTAGTGACAGTGGAGCCGGTGGCGCTGGTTGAGGTCTTCGTCAAAGACCAGGAAATCGGGCAGCGACACGGCGAAGTAGTCCATCTGAATATCATCCGCCAGGTGCGCGTGTCCATAGTCAATCAAAGTCTGGAAGATGGTCTGCGCAGCGCCGGTCTCGCCCAGTTTGAGCCGGGCCAGTCCCTGGTAGAAGATCATGTCGGGCGGCTGGTCGTTGTAGTAGCGGGCGGAGGTTGGCTCGGCTGGTCCCACCGTGGCCCGCTGGAAACTGGTGCGCGCGGCCTCGACCTGTCCTGCTCCTTCGTAGGCCAGACCGAGGTAGTAGAAGATGTGGTTTTCCTGCGCCCCGGCCAGCTTGCCTTCGCCCAGGTTGGGCGGATAGGACTGTGCCCGCTGCAAAGACCGGATCGCGGCCTCGAACTGCCCTTCCGCCAACTGTCGTTTCGCGATCTCGACCAGACTGACGACGTACTGCCCGGTGGTTTTCCCTTCTCCGCCTTCCCAGGGGTGGAACGTGTGCGCGGTGAGCAGGTCCAGCGCTTCCACGGGCCGTCCCAACAGGTTCAGCAGGGCGACCCGTTCCAGCGTCAGATCGTCGCGTTGCTCGACCAACGCGAGGTGCTGTTCCAACTGCGCCAGCCGCTCGGCAGGTGGACGGCCCATCTTCTTGTGGAGCTGGTCCAGCTCAAAAAATACGCGCGCATCCGTGGGATCGAGCGCGAAGGCCCGTTCGTAGTGCGCCAGGGCCAGGGCGGGCTGGTGGCGTTTGTTCATGGTCGCCAGTCCCAGGTTGCGCTGCACGGTGGGAAAATCCGGGTCGAGGGCTTGCGAGGCTTCCCAGGCGTCTATCGCGTCGTCGTACTCGCGGTGCGCGTACCAGAAATTGCCGAGGTAGTACAGCGCGCGCGCGTCCTGGGGGTTATACGCGTTCGCCATGTGCAGCACCGGCACGGATTCCAGGCCGTGGGGAAAACAATAATCAGGAGGGAGGGCGCGGGCGGCGTCGAAACACTGGCGCGCGGCCTGATTGTTCCCCATCTGCGCGTAGTACCAGCCCTGCACGTAGCGCACCAGCGGGTCGCCCGGCGGCGCCTCGTCCAGCAGGCGGATGGCTTCGTCGAACAGCCCGGCGTGAGCATAGTCCAGCGAAAGCTCAAGGTAGTGGTGCACGGCACCGCGCATCAAGGCGCGATAGGTCGTGTCTTCGGTGAGCAGGCAGCGTTCGTACCACGCGCCCATGTTCAGCCGGTCCAGGATCAGGCTCTGCTCGATCTCGTCCAGCGCGGCGGCGGGACGTCCCAAACGGCGCAGCACCGCGATCTTCAGGTGATGGGCCTGCTGGTGATGGGCGTTGCTGACCAACGCCTGATCGACGAGATCGAGCGCCTCCGCGAACTGCTCCCGGCGGCACGCCAGCCGCGCCAGTTCGAAGTAGGCCGGACTCCGCCAGGCCGCATTCCACACAGCTTTGTAGAACGCCTCGACCGCCTCGGCATAGCGCCCCTGCCAGGTGAGCGCCAATCCCAGGTTGTAGAACGGCTCGCCGTCATACGGGTTCGGGTTGCGCTGCGTCAGGCGGGTGATCGCGGCACGGAAATACGCTTCGGCCTCCGCGAATTTTCCACGCTGCAATCGCAGCCTACCCAGCGCGTTATTCGCCCGGCTGTCCAGAGGATCGCGCCGGAGTATTTCTTCGTAATACGGTTCCGGCGCATACGTGGCGTGACGGTACTGCTCCAGGTGCAGCCCGTTCAGGAACAGCTCCTCATTGGACGCGATGGCGTGCGGGGGTTGGGCGGCCAGCGCCGGGGCCGGGATCGCGGGTTTTTCGTCCGGCAGGGGTGTATACGTGATCAACTCGTGATCGCCGTCCAGCACGCGCAGGGTGAACTGCGGCGGGCGTGCCCCGGCCTGGATCGGCACGGTTTCGATCAGGGTAGTTTCCGGGTCAAGTGTGCGGCGCTGTTCAAAGACGATCTGGCCCGCGTGCAGCAGTTGGACCGTGACTTCGCGCGGGCGGCTGACGTACACTCCCAGCCGGGCGTCGTCGTCGTTTACTTCCAGGTGAATGACGGCGTCTTGGGATGCGTTGTGAGCCGGGCCGATCTGCTTGTAAGGCATGAAAACCTGCGTGAAGCGCTTTTCTTCTCCCGGCATCAGCCAGGAAAAATCCGGCTGGTTGTCGGTATAGGCGCCGCACATCAATTCGATGTACGGGCCGTCGTTGTCGGTCAGGTGGCGATCCCAGGCGCGCCCAAAATCGCCGTTGCCCCAGGTCCACTGCTTTTTGCCCGGCACGACGTGATGATTCGCCACGTGCATCATGCCCGCGTTTTGGCTGTGATCGTAGCAGCCGAGAAAGTCGAAATCCGAGTGGTAGGCCATGTACGAGGTCGGAACCGGGATATTCTTGTAGCGTGAGATATCGGTCCCCGGCGCATAGTTCATTTTGTAGTAGGTGCCGGTCGCGATGGGAAACGACGACACGTCGCGCTTGCCATGATCCATCACGGCGTGCACGTCGGGCGGAAAAACGGACTGGTAGTCGTCGTTGACGTGCACGGCAGGATTCGCCCACCAGAGGAAGGTCTGCGGCACGCTCGTCCGGTTGGACAACTGCACGCTGAGTTCGAGGTAAGCCCGGTCGGGGTAGAGCGTGAAGCCGACCATGCCTTTCGTGCGGAACATGCGCTCGATCTCGCTGAACCAGGCGGTCCAACTGCCGTCCGGGTTTTCTGCGAGGGTGTAATCGACCGGCTCGAAGGTGCTGGGCCGGTGGTGCTGCGGCCAGTTGAACTCGATTCCGCCGGAGATCCAAGGACCGGTCAGGCCGACCAGGGCCGGTTTGATGACGGAGTTGTAGTAAACGAAGTGATAGCCGTTGGTCTTGTCGAGCGCCATCTGGACTCTGCCGCCCAGTTCGGGCAGCAGCATGATTTTGAGATAACGGTTTTCGAGGTAGACAGCGGTATAATCCTGGTTCGTTTTCTCGTCGAAAACCCGTTCGATAATCGGGTGCGGATAAACCACGCCGCTGCTACCCTGGTAGACCCGCTTTTCGAGAAACATCGGATTTTTATCTGGCGGCCCGATTCGGTAGGTAGGGATGGTGACGACGGTTTCCCAGGCGATCACCCGGTCAGGAGAGGCGGTAGACATAGAAAACTCCTTTACTTTATTCTTCTACTGTACCGGGGGACAAGACCCGCAATCAATAGACCAAAATATGGTATGATGGACAATATCATTATGGTTCGACCAGCGGGATGTTAAATCTATGTCACCCATTCGCCTGCGTGAGGGGTTCAAAAACCAGATTCGGTATGTCATTCCCCGGCCTATTCTCGACAGTCTGAAGACCTATCCCCTGCTGGAACCCCTGATCCCAACCGATATTGGCTGGTATCCCCACGCCCAGTACCACTACTGCGAGCGCCAGGCGGGGGCAGAAGAGCACATTCTGATCTTCTGCGCGGATGGTGAAGGCTGGTTCGAGATCGACGACGAGCGCCAGGTCCTGCACAAAAACGAAGTGCTGCTGATCCCGCGTCATGTGCCGCACTGTTACGGCGCCTCCGATCATGATCCCTGGTCGATCCACTGGGTGCATTTCACGGGGACAAGCTCGAATTATTTCGCCCAATTGCTGCCGCCCGACAGCTATACGTTGGCTGTGGCGCCCGAAACCGCCGAGACCGCCAAGGCCCTGTTTTGTGAGTGTTACGAAAGCTTTCTCGGCAGTTTTGTACTCCAGCAGATGATCTACGTGGCACAGACTTTGCACCATCTGTTGGGTTGTGTGTTTTTTGACAATCGTGCTTTTTCACCCTGGCTGCGGACCAGCCAGTTTCACAGTGTGCGGGCGACGCTGGACTATTTGCGCCAGAACGTACACCAGCAGATCTCGTTGGGGGATATGGCGGAACATGCCAACCTGTCCAAGTCGCATTTTTCGCGGCTGTTCAAAGAACAGACGGGATATTCTCCCCTCGATTATTTCATCCATCTCAAGGTTCAGCACGCCTGTATGCTGCTGTCGGTCACGCAGCAGACCGTCCACGAGATCAGCCAGGCGGTGGGCTATGACGATCAGTATTATTTCTCCCGCATTTTTAAGAAGACGACCGGGGTTTCTCCCAGTAAATATCGCGAGACGCCTGAAGCCAAGCCGCTAGAGTTGTTGGGGTGACGGTCAACCATTGAGGAAGAGGCTGCATGGATAACCTGGAATGCTTTACGAAAGCGATCAATTGGGAAGCGACGGATCGGATTCTGACGTACGATTTTCTCGACAACCGCCACATCCTGACGCGCTATGGCGCGTACGAGGAGACCCGTCCTTACAGCTTTGAGGACTTGATTCATTTGAATGGCACGGCCTGGCGTAACATCGGCGTGGATGTCACCCGCTTTGTCTACGACCCGGTAGAGCACTGGATGGGATCGAAGATCGTGAACTGGGTCCGCTTCTTTGGCGTCAATCCCGACCGGTGGGAGGTCAGCCAGGCGGGCGGTACGGCGTGGATTTCCAAGCGGCCTTTTTCGACCCTGCAAGAACTCGAAAAATGTATGCCCCGACTGCCCAAATACGAAGAAGTGCGCGAGTGGTACCAGCCGACCATGCAGCACATCCAGGCGACACTGCGCGAGTACGACATCGTCATGATCGGCGCGGTGGAAGGGCCGATCACCGATGCTTATTCCTTCATGGATATGGGCTTGTTCGCGCTGGCGATCTACGAAGCACCCGAACTGGTTTCACACATCATGGATTGTACGGGGATGTTTTCAGCCCACATCGCGCGCGCCTTCGCCGAGATCACGAATGTTCCCCTGCTGTTCATGGGCGAGGATATTGCCGGGACCACGGGGCCTATTTTCGCCCCGCGCTTCGTGCGCGAGCACGGCCTGCCGCGTTGGAAATGGATTGCCGAGCCGGTCAAGGCCAAAGGCTACAAGTTCCTCTACCACACTGACGGTCGCTACGGCGATTTTCTGCCGCTGATCTTTGACGATCTGGGGGCCGATGGATTGAATCCCATCGAGCGCAACGGCTGCAACGACATTTTCGAGATTCGCGCGCAGTATCCCAACAAGCTGTTGTTTGGCAATGTCTGCTGCGTTCACACCCTGCCGCATGGCACCCTGGGCGACGTGGAAGACGAAACCCTGGAACTGATCGAGAAGATCGGTCCGCAGGGCGGCCTTTTCATCGGATCGTCGAGCGAAGTGCACGATGCCGTGCCGGTAGAAAACGCGGCGATGATGTACGGCACGGTTCATAAATACGGAACCTATCCGATTGACGTGGATCGCATCCGGGCCAGGCGCAGCGTGCTGCGCCAGCAGGGAGCGCTCCAACTGCGCAAAGATCTGTCCCTGTAGGTACAAGGCGAGGCGGAAATATCGCAACGGGCCACAAGATCATAATATTGTCTATCACAACAGAATTTCATCCATTGTGAGCTATTGCGTCCCAATGATAACCTGTGAACATGGATGATGTATTTATTTAGCGCGTCACAGCTAAAGATTTTTATATGAAACATGTTGCTGATAAACGGCTTCTTATGACCAGCGTTGTTTGCGTTGCCGCCGCATCCCCAGTTAATCTCTGCCTCCATCCTGCTATCACCCCAACCCGTCCACTGCTGCCGCCGATGAGCATGGTCTCACCCGGTGTAGAGCGGATAGTGCGGGGTGAGGCCCATCGTCTCACCGGATGTCTGAGACAGATCCTTCCAGCGATTAGCCCCTATCACAGACAATTTTTCGGGAGGTGTGCATGAAGTGACATTGAATCCGTCGAGAACGCACCCTACTAGATCAAGCCATTTGGTAACAAGGAGCGCATTTAGAGATATGACGAAAAAACTGTTTTCCACCCTGATTCTGCTGGCGCTGGTGATCTCGGCCAGCCTGGGCAGCACCGCGACGGTGCAACACAAGGTCGGAGCACAGGATGACCTGTTGTTTGTGGTGATCAACAAGAGTGCCGATCAGCAGTACTTCATCGACCTTCAGACGTCGTTTGTGACGACGGCGGAAGAGAAGGGCGCGGAAGCGCGTAAGTTCGATGCCAAGCTCGACCCGAACCTGGGGATCAGCCTGGTCGAAGACGCAATTTCGGCGGGTGCGCAGGGGATCGCCATCACGGTGCCGGATCAGACGATTGGGCCGGCGATCTCGCAGTTGGCGAAGGATGCGGGCGTGGTGCTGGTCGCGACGGATGACAGCATCATGGACATGGACGGCAACCCGGTGCCGTTCGTCGGCTTCAATGGCTCGGACATGGGCGCGAAGGTCGGCGAAGCAGCCGCTCAGTTGGTGACCGAGAGCGGCTGGTTGGCGGACAGCGGCAAGAAAGTCGGCGTGCTGTCGGTGGAAGTCCAGACGCTGTCGGTGTGCAATGACCGGACCGACGCCGAGAAGGCCGCGATCCTGGCGGCGGGCGTGCCGGAAAGCAACATCTTCCCGGTGCCGTACACGGGTGAATCGCTGTCGGCGCAGGATGCGGCAGGCCCGATCATCACGGCCAACCCCGATGTGACCAACTGGGTCGTGTTCGGCTGCAACGACGAAGGTGTGCTGGGCACGTTGAACGCGCTGGCGACGGCGGGTGTCAATCCTGACGACGTGATCGGTGTCGGCCTGGGCGCGTACGAAGCCTGCAAGCCCTGGACAGCGGGCCAGCCTTCCGGCTTCAAGGCCGCGCTGTTCATCTCCGGCCTGGACGTCGGTCGCACGGCGGCGAACGTGCTGTACGACGCGGTGGTCAACGGCGTGGTGCCGCCCGCGCAGACTTTCGCCCCGACCTCGATCGTGACTGCGGATAACTACCTTGAGACGATGGACGATGTCTCGCTGGCGAACTGCGGCGTGGACGTGTCGGCCATGTCGAGCGCGCCGGAAGATCTGCTGTTCGTGGTGATCAACAAGAGCGCCGATCAGCAGTACTTCATCGACCTTCAGACGTCGTTTGTCGCGGCGTCCGAGGAAAATGGCGCGGAAGCGCGTAAGTTCGATGCCAAGCTCGACCCGAACCTGGGGATCAGCCTGGTCGAAGACGCAATTTCGGCGGGTGCGCAGGGGATCGCCATCACGGTGCCGGATCAGACGATTGGGCCGGCGATCTCGCAGTTGGCGAAGGATGCGGGCGTGGTGCTGGTCGCGACGGATGACAGCATCATGGACATGGACGGCAACCCGGTGCCGTTCGTCGGCTTCAATGGCTCGGACATGGGCGCGAAGGTCGGCGAAGCAGCCGCTCAGTTGGTGACCGAGAGCGGCTGGTTGGCGGACAGCGGCAAGAAAGTCGGCGTGCTGTCGGTGGAAGTCCAGACGCTGTCGGTGTGCAATGACCGGACCGACGCCGAGAAGGCCGCGATCCTGGCGGCGGGCGTGCCGGAAAGCAACATCTTCCCGGTGCCGTACACGGGTGAATCGCTGTCGGCGCAGGATGCGGCAGGCCCGATCATCACGGCCAACCCCGATGTGACCAACTGGGTCGTGTTCGGCTGCAACGACGAAGGTGTGCTGGGCACGTTGAACGCGCTGGCGACGGCGGGTGTCAATCCTGACGACGTGATCGGTGTCGGCCTGGGCGCGTACGAAGCCTGCAAGCCCTGGACAGCGGGCCAGCCTTCCGGCTTCAAGGCCGCGCTGTTCATCTCCGGCCTGGACGTCGGTCGCACGGCGGCGGGCGTGCTGTACGACGCGGTGGTCAATGGCGTTGAACCGCCTCCCATGACCTTCGCCCCGACCTCGATCGTGAGTCCGGACAACTACCAGGATATCATGGACGCGGTTTCGCTCGGGAACTGCTCGAAGTAGCCTCAGTTTTGTTCTGATGTCTAAGGGGCAAGGTTCGCTCACTTGCCCCTTACAGCTTGGATGCGTTATGAATTTCAGAAAAGAGTGCTCGATATGGTGCAGGCAAGCGCAGCATTGAATGATCGAGAGGGCGTCGAGAAGACCAGCACGCTGCAAATGCTGCACATTAGCAAGGCGTTTCCTAATGTGCGCGCCCTTGACGACGTCTCCCTGGAGATTCACTCCGGCGAGATTCTGGCGTTTATTGGGGAAAATGGCGCGGGCAAATCCACCCTACTCAAAATCCTCAGCGGAGACTATCGCCCGGATGCCGGTAAGATCATCCTGGATGGACAGGAAGTATCCTTTCCCAACCCTGACAGCGCGCATCGAGCCGGGGTGCGTGTTATTTACCAGGAACCCGAAATCATCCCCTGGGTGAGTGTACCGGAAAATATCTGGGTGGGTGAACTCCCGAAGACGTTTGGCCTCCTCAACCGCAAGCGGCTGAATACCCTGGTGACGCAAAGCCTGACGGACTACGGCTTTGAAGCGGTGCTGCCGATCGATTTGCTGGGCTACGAACTTTCCTCCGCCCAGCGGCAGGTGGTCGAGATCATGCGCGCGCTCAAATCGGGGGTGCGGGTCCTGGCACTGGACGAGCCAACCTCGTCCTTGACCGACGACGAAGTCGAACGATTATTCCGGCTGGTACGCCGCCTGCGGGATGAAGGCGTGGCCTTGATCTACGTCTCGCACCGCCTGAACGAAATCAAGCGGCTGTGTGACCGCGTGGCGATCCTGCGCGATGGCAAACTGGTCACTGTGCGCGACGTGGACGAGCTTAGCGAAAACGAGATCGTCAGCCTCATGGTCGGGCGCGAGCTGTCCGACGTGTTCCGCCGCCGTGTCGTCAAAAAAGAACACCGGGTGTTGGAAGTCAAAGGGCTGAACAGCAACTGGCATCACGACATCAATTTCTACATCAACGCGGGCGAGATCGTCGGATTTTCCGGGCTGGTCGGTGCCGGACGCACGGAACTGGCCAAGGTGATCTTCGGGGCCGACCGCAAAACGAGCGGACAGGTCCTGCTGGAGGGTCAGGAAGTCAACATCCGGCAGCCGCTGGAGGCGATTGCCAAAGGGATCGGCTTTGCGCCGGAAGACCGCAAGCGCGAAGGGCTGATCCTGATTCGCAGTGTGCTGGAGAATGCATCCATCGCGATCCTGCACCAACTGCGCCGCTTCCGCTTCATCCGCCGCCGCCTGGAGCGCGAGACCGTCACCGGGTTTGTGAACACGCTGCGCGTTCAG
>CAYRWY010000015.1:0-34126 GCA_964427955.1 uncultured Anaerolineaceae bacterium | reverse complement strand
CCACGCCCACTTCCGGGACCGCCGGGTGCTCCATCAGCACGTCCTCGACGTTGCGCGGGTAGACGTTGAAACCGCCAATCAGCGCCATGTCTTTCTTGCGGTCCACGATGTAAAAATAGCCGTCGTCGTCCATACGCGCGATGTCGCCGGTGTAGAGCCACTTCTTACCGTCCGGCCCTTCGCGCAGGGCGTTGGCGGTCTCGGTGGGCATCCCGTAGTAGCCGCGCATCAACTGGGGACCGTGCATGAGCAGCTCGCCCACGCCGCCGACCGGCACATCCGTCACGCCGTCGTCCAGGTCCACGATGCGCATTTCCATGTCCGGGAACGGCAGACCAATCGAGCCGGTGCGATTTTCGCCGCGCACGGGGTTGACGTGGCTGGCAGTCGGCGCTTCGCTCATACCGAAGCCTTCCAAGAGCATCCCGCCGGAGAGTTCCTCGAAGCGGCGCTTGGTGGCCGGAGGGAGCGGCGCGGACCCGCTGATGCAGGCGTAGATCGACGACAGGTCGTATTTCCCGGCGATCACCCCGGCGTGGCGGTTGATGGCATTGAACATGGCGGGCACGCCCATGAACAGGGTCGGACGGTAGCGGTGGATGCTGTCTACCACGTCGTCGATATGGCGGGGATTGGGCACCATGAACATGGGGGCGTGCAGCGCAACGGCGAAGCTCATCACCGCGACCATCCCGAAGACGTGAAACAAGGGGATCGCCGCCAGAAAGCTCTCCTGAACGCCGGGCCGGTGCAGCCAGGCATCACACTGTAAGGTGTTAGCGACCAGCGCGGCATGGGTGGACATGGCGGCTTTCGGGATGCCGGTCGTGCCGCCGGTATACTGGAAGATGGCGAGATCGTCCGCGCGAACGTCCACCCCCGGCTTCTTTCCGGCGTAGCGGGCCAGGACGTCCTGGAACCAGTGATCCTCGGCGCGCTTCTCGATGCGATGCCCCTCTTTTTTCTCTTTCGCGACCGTGAAGAGGAAGCTGGCGACCGGGGGCAGATATTCCTTGATGTTGGTCACGATCACCTGTTTCACGGCGGTTTGCGCCTGAATCTGCTTCAGCCCGTTATAGAACAGACTCAGCGTCAGGGCCACGGTCGCCCCGGCGTCCTGCAACTGTTCCGCCATCTTGGGCGGCGGAAAGGTCGGGTTCACGGCGACCACCACCCCGCCCGCCTTCAGCGTCGCGTAGAAAGCGATCACGAACTGGGCGCAGTTGGGCATGATAATCGCCACGCGCTCGCCCTTTTTCAGTCCCAGATCGACCAGGGCCGCGGCCAACGCGTCGGTCTGCGCGTCGAGCGCGCGGTAGCTCAGCGTGCTCTTCACCCGCCCCACGACCGGCAGTTCGGCAGAGCTGAGCACCGCCGTCAGATCGCCATAGTTCTGCCCGGCCTCGATCAGAAACTGGTGCAGAGGATGCTGGGGATACGGGGCCAGACTGGGCAGAACACCCGGATCGTAACGCTTCACCCAGGGCTTGTCTTGATACGTGACCATCGATGATCCTCCCTCAAAAACAGTTTTTTACCGACGCGGCGCCGGTACACCCGGTTTCTTGTGGCAGTTATGCCCACTGGATATATTATGATTAACCCATCGGAATTAACCAGGGTGCGACAGCTTACGTTCAATTGAGGTCACGATGTCTTCCAGGCAGCTTCCACTTTTTCCGTCCGGGGCCGAACACGCGCTCACCCGCCACAGCCTGCTGAGCGCCGCCATCCCGCCGTTTCTGGAGCATCTGCGCCTGGAGGGACGCAGCCCGCACACGCTGGCGGCATTTGCGTCGGACCTGCGGCTGATGGAGGAGTTCTTCGGAGAGGATATGGTCCTCAACGACTTCACGACGACGCGGCTCAACCGCTTCATGGACTGGATCGAGACCGGGCGCGGCATCCCGTGCAGCCGCAAATCGTATGCGCGGCGGGTGACGACGCTCAAAGTCTTCTTCAAGTTCCTCAAGAGCGAGCACGTGCTGCCCGACGATCCGGCCAGCGCCCTGCTCCAACGCTCCGGCGCGGCTCCCCTCCAGCCGATCCTGTCGGACCAGGAGATCAACCAACTCCTGGCGCACACGCTCACGCTGCGGTTGGCGGATAAACCCGATGCGCGGCCCGACCTGCTGCTGCGGCTGCTGCTCGACACGGGGTTGAAAAAGAGCGAGTGTATGCAGATCACCCCGGCGGACGTCGAGCGCGGCGATCCGGCCCACCCGGTGGTGGTCATCCGCCACAAAAAGCCCAGCAACGTCTACCAGGAACGCCGGATCGCCCTCGATCCTGACTGGTTGGGGGTGTTAGAGGAGTATCTCGACCAGTACCGCCCTGCGGGCGCGATTTTCGACTGCACGGCGCGCAACCTGGAATACATCCTGCACGACGCCGCCACTGCCGCAGGAATCGAGGGCAAAGTGTCGTTCGAGATCCTGCGCTGGACGTGCGCGGTGCGCGCTTACCGGCGGGGGACGGACCTGGAAGAACTGCGCGAAAAGATGGGCTTGAGCCGGATTAGCTGGCGCGAAACCAGCGATAAAATCATCCGGCTGGCCATCTTGCAAGCCAGCCGGGAATAAGCCGCTTACCACACGCGGCAGAGCAGACCCTTCAAATAGGCCCCCTCCGGGAAGGTGAGCGCGACCGGGTGATCGGTGGACTGCGCCAGGTAGCGCACGATCTGCGCCTCGCGCCCCGCGTCCACCAACGCCCCGAAGACGATTTTCTGGAAGAGATCCGCCGTGATCGCGCCGGAGCAGGAAAACGTCGCCAGCATCCCGCCCGGCTTGAGCAGGCGAAAAGCCAGCAGGTTGATGTCTTTGTAGCCGCGCGCGGCGCTCTCGACCTGGTTGGGCGACTGCGCGAACTTGGGCGGATCGAGGATGATCATGTCGAACTGCTGGCCGGTGTCGCGGTAGTAGCGCAGCACCTCGAACACGTCCCCTTCGACGAAATCCTCGTCCGGCGTGGCGAAGCCGTTCAGGGCGATGTTCTGCCGGGCCAGTTTCAGCATATCCGCCGAGCTGTCGATATTGATCACGCGCTTCGCCAGGCTTTCGAGCGCATAGACGGCGAAGCCGCCGGTATAGGCGAAGGCATTGAGCACCACCCGCTCGGACGCGCCCTCGTCCCAGCGGAACCAGTCGCCAATGATGGCCCGGTTGGCGCGTTGGTCGAGGTAGAAACCGGTCTTGTGACCGTGCCGCACGTCGATCAAAAAACGCCGCCCGTTTTCGTCGATCTCGATCAGCTCCGGCGGCTCTTTACCTTTGAGCAGCCCGGTCACCGGCGGCAGGCCCTCTTTCTGGCGCACGTCCACGTCGCTGCGCTCGTAGATGCCCGCCGGGTGCAGCAGGTCATTCAGCAGCTTGACCAGCAGGTCTTTGCGCGCGTCGATGCCCATCGTCAACGCCTGGATCACCAGCCAATCCCCATAACGATCCACCACCAACCCCGGCAGGCCATCGTTTTCGGCGTTGACCAGCCGGTAGGCGTTGGGCGTGGCGTGCTCGTAGATGCGATTTTCCACCTGCCGCGCCAGGATCGCCCGTTGCAGCCTGCGCCGCCAGAAGGACTCGTCCAGGCTTTCGGATTCGTTCCACGACAGCAGGCGCACACGAATGGCCGAGCGGCTGTTCCAATAGCCGCGCGCCAAAAATTCGCCCGACTCGGCGCGGACGGCGACCAGATCGCCGTCTTGCGGACTGCCCTCGGTGCGGGCAATCGCGCCAGAAAAGACCCAGGGATGTCGGCGCAGGATCGCCTTCTTGCGATCCGCGCTCACCATTACGACTGCTTCACTCATCGATGTTCGCCTATCAGGGCCAACAGACCCTCTTCATCCAGGAGCGGCACGCCCAATTCCTGCGCTTTGGACAGCTTGCTGCCCGGCTCCGCTCCAACCACTACATACGACGTTTTTTTGCTGACACTGCCGATCACCTTGCCGCCGTGTTTTTCGATCAGGGCGGCGGCTTCGTTGCGCTTGAGGACCGGCAGCGTCCCGGTGAGCACGAAGGTCCGGCCCGCCAGCTTATCCGAGGCGGTTTCGTCCACCTGCGGCTCTTCGACCAACCGCACGCCCACCGCCCGGAATTTCTCGATCAACTGGCGGTTGGGGGCGCGGCTGAACCATTCGACGATGGCGCTGGCCGTCTGCGGGCCAAAGCCCTCGATACTCTGCAAATCCTCCACGCCCGCCGCCGCCAGGTCGTCAAGGTTGGGATAGTGCCTGACCAGCGCCTCGGCAACGGTGGTCCCTACCCCACGAATGCCCAGCGCCGCCACCAGCCGCGCCAGCGGACGGCTCTTCGCTGCCTGGATGCTGACCAGCAAATTCTGCGCTTTTTTGTCGGCGAAGCCCTCCAGCTTGAGCAAATTCTCGGCGGTCAGGGAGAACAGATCGGCTTCGTCGTGGATCAGCCCTTCGGCCAGCAGTTGGCGCACGCCGCGCTCGCCCAAGCCCTCGATGTCCAGCGCGCCGCGCGACACGAAATACTCGATATTGCGCGCCACGCGCTCCGGGCAGGCGGGATTGGTGCAGTAAAAGGCGACCTCGCCTTCCACACGCGCCACGGGCGACTGGCAGGCCGGGCAGATCGTGGGCGGCTGGATGGGCACCTCGGCGCCGGTCCGGGCCGCGACGACAGGTCCCACGACGTAGGGAATCACTTCGCCGGAGCGTTTGACGAGCACCGTATCGCCGATCCGGATGTCTTTCTCCTGGATCAGGTCGTAATTGTGCAGGCTGGCCTGCTTGACCGTCACGCCGCTGACAAAGACCGGATCGAGGACGGCGGTCGGCGTCAGCACGCCGGTACGGCCCACGTTGGCGATCACCTCGCGCAGTATCGTGGTCGCTTCTTCCGCCGGAAACTTGTAGGCAATCGCGCCGCGCGGATCCTTGCCGACCACGCCGAGATCGCGCGCCGTCGCCAGATCGTTGACCTTGATCACCAGGCCGTCGATCTCGAAGGGCAGATCGTGGCGGTGCGTCTCGAAGCCCACGACGAAGGCGATCAGTTGATCGAGATCGTCGAAGCGGCACAGCACGTCATCGCCCGCCGTGCGGAAGCCCAGCGCGCGCAGGTAGTCCAGGGTCTCCCACTGGGTCGCCGGGACCGGGCCGTCGGCGTCCATGATGGCGTAGCAGTAAGCCGTCAGGGGACGCGAAGCCGTCACGCGCACGTCCTTTTGCTTGAGCGCGCCGGAGGCCGTGTTGCGCGCGTTGACGTAGGTCGCCAGCCCTTCGTCCTTCATGCGCTGGTTGAGCGCCTCGAAGTCTTTTTTATGGAACAGCACCTCGCCGCGCACAACCAGGCGATGCGGCACCGCCGGGCCGTCCGCCGCCACAGGGATGCGCAGCGGGATGGATCGCACGGTGCGCACGTTGGGCGTCACGTCGTCGCCCACCTCACCATCGCCGCGCGTGGCACCGATGGCCAGCACGCCGTCGAGATAGGTCAGGACGATGGTCAGGCCGTCGAATTTCGGCTCGACCACGTAATCGAGCGCGTAATTTTCCGGCAGCAGCCTGCCGATCCGCTCGCGCCAGGCGCGCAGTTCGTCCGGGTTGTAGGTGTTCCCCAGGCTGAGGATCGGGCGCAGGTGCTCCACCTTCGGCATATCGGATTGCAGATCGCTCCCGGCGCGTTGGGTGGGCGAATCCGCGGTGATCAGGTCGGGATGCGCCGCCTCGAGGGCCTTCAACTCGGCCAGCAGCGCGTCGAATTCCCCATCGGTGACCACGGGGGCGTTGAGCACGAAGTAGCGATGATTGTGTTCATGCACCAACCGGCGCAGTTCGGCGGCGCGAGCCGCGAGGTTTGGATCAGTCACAGGTGCACCTCAAGGTTATTGTGAAGCGACCATCAAGTAATTGCGCGCGGCCCAGCCGTAGCGCGAGGCGTCGTTGGGATCTTCCAGCCGCCACCATTCCAGATCGTCTACGGTCTGGGGGCCATCGACCAGCACGAAGGAATCCCCCTCACCCGCCAGAAAACGCAGCGTGCCATCGTAGCCCGGCGTTTCGCGGACCTTGAGACCATTCAGGTCCACACCCACCACCTGGACCGTCACGCCGATGGCAAACTGGCCGGGGGGCAGCGTCGGGCTGGGCGCCGGGGTCGGCAGTGGCAGCGTCGCCGTCGGCAGCGCCATCGGGATCGCCGTCGGCCAATACTGCCCGGTATTCTCGGCGAAATTCTCGCTCAGGGTCGGCTGGGACGTGATCACCTGCACGCGCGGCGGCTGGTTGCCTGGCGTCTGCGGCTGGCTCAGTTCAGAAAAGACCAGCAGCAGGCCGAACGCCAGCACGCCGACGATCCCAACCAGCAGGATCAGCGACCACCAGGGCAGATACAACCCGCTCTCGCTGGGGGCCGCCGACCGGCGTTTGGGAGCGCGGCGCGTGGGATAGACCTCCTGCGGAGCATAAGCCGGCGGAGGAGGAGGCGCGACCGTGCCCTGTGGATAACCGCGGGATGGCGCGCGCCGGGGCGGGACGGCCTCCGGCCTGGGACGGGACGAACGCCCGGGAGGAGGCGGAGTCGCGGCACGCCGGTCCGGGGACGGCTGAAGCACAGGGCGTGTCGAGGACGCGTGCTCGGTCTCCTCGGCAGGCGGTTCGGGGGATGGGACATCACTCATAACCTGATTCACCCTTCGTGTCATTGACTCGCGCCAAGTATACCCTATTCTTGACGGCACGGCGCGCTTGCTGTACGCTTGGCCTGATGGGCGCGCCACCGCGCCTTGACGATCAAATGACAGCGCAGGTCAGAGCTTATGTCTTCCTACGAATATGTTGGCAATCTGCATGTTCATACCCCCTACTCGGACGGCGAAGCCTACCACGCCCGCGTGGCCGAGGCGGCGCGGCTGGTGGGGCTGGACTTTCTCGTCTTCACCGATCACAATGTCCGGCTGAACGGGATCGAGGGCTACTACGGCGACGAGGAGCGCGGCTACGTGCTGCTGCTGTCGGGCGAAGAGGTCCACGACCGCACCCGGAACCCGCAGTGCAATCACACCCTGGTCGTCGGCGCCGAACGGGAGATGACCCTCTACGGGCACGACCTGAGCGGGCTGGTGGACGCGGTGCAGCAGGCGGGCGGCATGACCTTCCTCGCCCACCCTGACGATCATGCCCTGGACTGGATCAAGGAACCGTCGATCCCCTGGCAGGATCGCTACGTCGAAGGCTTCACCGGGCTGGAGATCTGGAACTTCATGTCGCGCTCGAAAGACTACATGCAGTCGCGCCGCGAGGCGATCCGCCACGTCTTTCGCCCGGACGATACCATGACCGGCCCCTCGCCGCTCACGCTGGCGCTGTGGGACCAACTGCTCGAAATGGGACGCCAGGTGATCGGGATCGGCGGGGCGGACGCGCACGGCACGGTCTTCAAAGTAGGTCCGCTGTCGCATACCATCTTCGCCTACGATTTCCTGTTCAGCGGCGTCAACACCCACATTCTGACCAAAGCGACCTTCACAGGCGACGCGATGTACGACAAGGCGCAGCTTTACCAGGCACTGCGCCAGGGACGCGCGTTCATCGGCTACGATATTCCCGGCCCGACGCGCGGCTTTCGCTACAGCGCCCAGGGGCAAAACAACTCGGTGGTCATGGGCGAATCGATCCGGCTGGGGCACGGCGTCACGCTGCAAACCCTGGTACCGGGCCGCGCGCGGATCAGGATTATCCGGTATGGCGAAGTGGTAGCCGAAGAGAGCAACACCGAGAATCTCACCCACGTCGTGCGCGAGCCGGGCGCGTATCGCGTCGAGGTCTGGCGCGGCTATCGCGGACTCGAACGGATGTGGATTCTCAGCAACCCGATCTACGTCGAGCCGAATCCCGGCGTGATGCGCCCGTAACGATGCTCAAGCTGGCCGATTTTTTCCACCTGCCCGAAATTGACGCGATGTTCGCCCAACTCGTCGCGGCGGGTCCGGGCCTGATCGTGGTCGCCGGGCTGGACCCCCGTCCGGTGACGGGCAGCGCGCCGGGGGGCTTCCTGCCCAGCGGGCGCTCGACGCTGTTTCGCATCGCCATGCGCGAAATCATGGAAGCCGAACCCGACGCCCAGGCTATCGTGGTGACCGAAGATCGCGCGAGCATCCGCATCCCGCGCCAGATGAAACACCGCGTCAAGGTGCTGGCCGCCGAGCCACCCTACAGCTACGCCGGCCAGATCGCCAGCGCCGTCGCGCAGAAGCCCGATCTGCTGGTGATCGACCGGCTGGACGCCGCCACCCTGCCGCGCGCCCTGGAAGCCGGACGATCCGGGCGGCGCGTGCTGTCGCAGATCGAAACGGTGTTCCGCGGCACGGACGTGATCCATCACCTGAGCGAGCTGGGGGCGACGCCGGAACAACTCGACGGTCTGGCGTGGATTTTGTCCGTGCAGCGCATGACCACCCTGTGCCCCCAGTGCAAAACCGCCTGTGCGCCGCTCCCGGCCCAGATCGAGCGGCTGCGCCAGAAGTACCCCCACCTGGCCGCACTGCTCCCACAAACGGGCGATGAAACGCCCTGGCGCCGGGCGGACGGCTGTACACGCTGCGACGGCACCGGGCGACACGGCGACGTGATGGCCTTCGACGTCTTCCGCGCCGATGCCGACACCCCGCGCATCGTCGGGCAGTTGAGCGCGCTGCCGATGGAAGAATACGTGCTGCGGCTGGCGCTGGGCGGTCACCTGTCGCTGGAAGATGTAATGCTGTTCGAGACGGATACCTTTCGCCGCACCTATCACATGCTGGTCGCCAGTGAGACGGCGCTGTCCGACACCAACGCCCGGCTGGAACGCAAGCTGGTCGAAATCGGGGCGGCCAACCGGGTGCTGGAACAGCGCACCCAGGCGCTCAACTCGCTGGGCGACATCGGGCAGGCGCTTATCTCGTCCGCCGACCTGGACGACCTGGCAGCGCGCGTGTGCCATTATGCCTGCGAGCTGTGCGGCGCGGATCACGCGATCCTGTACTACCTGCACCGCGCCGATCAGGCCGAAGTGCTGGCGGTCTCCGGCTGGGACACCGCGTTGATCCACCAGCAGTTGGAGATCGACCTGGCCGCCGTCAAACTGGCCGGTCTCAGTCCCTTCCACCAGCGCCCGCCCGGCATCCCGCCCAGCGCCCCGGAAGTGCAGTTCACCCAACTGCGCGCTGGGCTGTACGTCCCGCTGCTGGCCCAGGGCGACCGCGTCGGCTTCATGATCGTCCATTCCACGCGCAAAACGCGCTTCGAGCCGGGCCAGACGGCTCTGCTCCAGACCTTCGCCCACCAGGCGGCAGTCGCCATCCAACGGGCGGGACTGATCGACCAACTGCGCGCCAAAATCGTCCAACTGGAAGCGGCCCAGGTGGAACTGGCGAAAAAAGAACGCATCGAGCGCGAACTGGAACTGGCCCGGCAGGTGCAGCAGAGCGTGCTGCCCCGCACCTTTCCGGAGATCGGCGGCTACCGGTTCGCCGCCGGGAACGAACCCGCCCGGCAGGTCGGCGGCGATTTTTACGACGTGATCCTGCTCGACGATCACCACTTCGGCGTGGCTATCGCTGACGTGTCGGACAAAGGGATGCCCGCCGCGCTGTACATGGCCCTGACGCGCAGCCTGCTGCGCACCGAGGCCCGCCGCGAACGCTCGCCGCGCACCGTGTTGGAAACCGTCAACCAACTGCTGCTCGAACTGGGCGAGCCGAATATGTTCGTCTCGGTGTTTTATGGCGTGGTGGACCGCGCCACCCGCGAGCTGACCTACTGCCGCGCCGGACATGATCGCCCGATCCTGGCGCGCGCGGGGACGACTCAGAACCTGGGCGGTCGGGGCGTGGCGCTGGGCATCTTCGACCGGGATCGCTTCCGCCTGACGGAAGAACAGATCGCCCTGGCTCCCGGCGACCGGCTGCTGCTGTATACGGATGGGCTGACCGACATGCAGACTACAGCCGGGGATTTTTTCGGGCAGGAGCGGCTCAAGACCCTGTTCCAGGCCCGCACCGACCGGACGCCCGCCCAGGTGTGCGAGGACCTGTTCGCGGCGCTGCACACCTTCCAGGGCGAAGCCGACCAGTACGACGATATGACGATGCTCGTGATCACCGTGGATTAGCTTGCCGATTCGCCGCCAAACCAGCGACAATTCAATTACCATCCAACACGGGCGCGACAAGCAGCGCCCCTATCCACAGGAACGCCGATGCCTGCGCTCACCCCTCGACAACTGGAACACCTGCTCGCCCTTCAGAAAAACCAGCCCAAGACACCAGTCACTGGACCTGATCCGGTGCTGGCCGAGTTGTTCGCGCTGTTGTGCCGGACC
The DNA here is from genome assembly GCA_964427955.1 of uncultured Anaerolineaceae bacterium. Taxonomy (GTDB): domain Bacteria; phylum Chloroflexota; class Anaerolineae; order Aggregatilineales; family Aggregatilineaceae; genus JACRBK01. The sequence continues at coordinate 23,795 of CAYRWY010000015.1, read as the reverse complement.
GGCGCGTTGGACGAGTACACGTTCCAACCGGGCGAGATCCTCTTTCAGGAAGGCGACGGCGGCAGCAACATGGTGCTGATCCAATCCGGCCACGTCGCTATTCTCAAGGGCGATCTGGACGCGCCGATGGTGCTAACGCACCGGCTCAGCGGCGAGATCATCGGCGAGATGGCGCTGCTGGAAGACCAGCCTCGCTCGGCCACGGTCGTCGCGCTGGACACCGTGCAGACACTCTCGGTCGAGCGCCCCGCCCTGCGCAAGCTGCTGGGCGAGCATCCTGAACTGGCGATGAGCCTGATGTCCACGCTCAGCGCGCGGCTGCGCTCGTCCGACAACGATCTGGACAGCGTCACCCGCGTGGAGGAGCAACTGAACGCGGAATTGGAATTTGCGGCGCAGATCCAGGCGCGCCTGCTGCCCCGCTCGATTCCGGACCTCGCCGGGTGGGACCTGGCAGCAACGCTGATCCCGGCACGTAAAACGTCGGGCGATTACTACGACTTCATCCCGCTAGGCGAAGGGCGGCTGGGCATCCTGATCGCGGACGTGGTCGATAAGGGTACCGGGGCGGCCCTGTACATGGCCGTCAGCCGGACGCTGATCCGCACCTTCGCGCGGCAGTTCCCCGACGCACCCGAAGAAGCCCTGCGCATGACCAATCTGCGCGCGCTGGAGGACGCCGGGTCCGACCAGTTCGTCACAATCTTCTACGGCGTGCTGGACGCGGCGGGGACGCTGACCTATGCCAACGGCGGGCACAACCCGGCCTATGTGCTGCGGGCGCAGACCGAGAGCTACCAGGAGTTGGGCAAGACGGGGATTCCGATCGGCATCTTCGAAGAAGTGAGCTGGCGGCGCGGCACGGTCCAGTTGCAGCCGGGAGATACCCTGGTGCTCTACACCGACGGCGTCAACGAAGCGCGCGACATCCGGCGCGGCGAGTTCGGGACCGCGCGGCTGTTGGAAACCATTCAAGCCCACCAGCACGGCACGGCGCCCGATCTGCTGGACGCCCTGGTTCAGACGCTGCGGCAGTTCATGGGAGCCGCTCCGCAGTTCGACGACATCACCCTGCTCGTCGCGCAGCGCACCGGCTGATCACGCACCGCGGTGGAACGACACCAGCCACACGCCGCCCAGGATCGCCGCCCCGCCCAGGAGCATCAGCGGGCGCAGCGGTTCGCCCAACACGAGCGCCGCCAGCCCCACCGTCACCAACGGCTCGATGTAGAGAAACACGCCGACCTGCGACGCCTTGAGCCTGGACAGCGCGTCGTACCAGAACAGGTAGGCCAGCGACGCAATGAAGAAGACGGTGAAGGCCAGCGCCAGCCACCCCTTGAGGTTGAGCTGGGTGAACGCCTGCCACCCCTCGCGGACGACGAACAGCGGCAGCGTCATCAGGCAGCCCAACGCCATGACGTGGACCATCAGCACCGCCGGGGGACGTTTGCCCATCGTGCGCTTGCTGAGCACCGAAAAGACCGCCCAGGTGATGGCGCTGGAAAAAGCCAGCAGATCGCCGCGCGTGCTGGGCAACCCGAAAATCTTCAGGCTGCCCGTCCGCGCGATCACGATCAGCAGCGCGCCGATGATCGCCAGCACGAAACCCGCGATCTGCCAGCGGCCAAAGGTCTCGCCCAGGAAGCGCCAGGCCAACAGCGCGATGAAGATCGGGGTCAGAGACACCATCCAGCCGGTGTTGCTGGCAGTCGTGAACTTCAACCCCACCGCCTGGATCGTGAGATGGAGCGCCACGCCGACAAAGGCCAGCACGGCCAGGTCGGCCAACAGCCGCCGCTCGCGGATCACGCCGGTCCACTGCCCGCGGCGCCGGAGCAGCGCGGCCAGCACCACGGCCCCGCCCAGGGTGCGCATGGGCACGAGCACCAGCGGATCGATCTGTTCTACAATAATCTTGGTGGTGACGAACGAGGCACCCCACACGATGACCGTGAAGAGCACCCGCAGGCGCGCCCACAGCAGCTCGCGATCTGCATCACGAGCGAGGACGGTTTCGGACAGACTGGTACGCATACGATGGGAACAGCTTTCTATGATGGCATAGCGTGAACGCCTGGAGTGTAGCGCACCGCGCAGGAGTTCACGAACACTTTTTCGTGCAAAAGGACTAAAGGGAGGATGACATGCACCTGGACGACACGGTTCGCGCGTTTCTCCAACAACGCCTGGTCGCCCGTATGACCACCATCGGGCCGGACGGCTATCCCCATACCGTGCCGGTGTGGTACATGCTGGACGGCGACGACATCCTGATCGCCTCCGGCTACCAGTCTCACAAGTTCAAGAACATTCGAGCTAACCCGAAAGGCGCGCTGGTGATCGGCGGCGACCCGGTCGATAAGCTGCACCGGGAATACCAGACCTGCTACCTGTTCCAGGGGGACTACACGCTAGAGAGCGTCCCGGACTTCGAGCTGGTCACCCGGATCGCCTATCGCTACCGCGACGATCATGAACAGGCGGATCGCGACATCATCACCTGGGGACCCCACCAGGCGATTCGCTTCACGATCAAGAAGGTGTTCAAGGTCATGGAATAGGACACGGGCTGACCGGTTGGTCACGCGATCAACCGGTCAGCCGCGCAGCCGGTTTGGGCAAACTGATGATCTTGACGGCGACTTCGCGTTGAGGCGTGCGCTGGACAGCGCGATAGACTGCGCCGCCCCCCCGACCGATGAATTCGCGCAGTTCGCAGCCGCACACTACTCGACCACCTAGATCTTCCGTCGTTCCCCCTACCCGCAGACGGAAGAAATCGAGCTAGAGTGGTGCTAGCAGAGCACTCGAAAACGGACAAATGGGCCTCAATAACTGGCTTTACGGGGACGGTACTGGATCGCCTCCGCCAGATGCGTGATCGCGATGATGTCGCTCCCGGCCAGATCGGCAATGGTCCGGCTCAGCTTGAGGATGCGGTGATAGGCGCGCGCGCTGAGTTGCATCTGCCGCAAGGTCGTATTGAGGAGCTGCTGGGCTGCCGGATCGGGCTGGCAGTAGGTCCGGATGTCGCTGGCCCCCATGTCGGCATTGGACTGCAAGCGGGGATTGTCGCGAAAACGGTGGCGCTGAAGCTCACGCGCCGCCTCTACCCGGTCACGGATCGCCGCCGACGGCTCCCCGCGGCGATCATCCGTCAGCTTATCATAGTCCACGCGCGGCACCTCGATGTGGATGTCGATCCGGTCCAGCAGAGGGCCGGAAAGCCGCTGCTGGTAGCGGCGAATCTCCGCCGGAGAACAGGTGCATTCGCGCAGCGCATCGCCGTAGTAGCCGCACGGACAGGGATTCATCGCGGCGACCAGCATGAAATTCGACGGAAACGACAAGGAGACGCGGGCGCGGCTGATGGTCACGACCTTGTCTTCGAGCGGCTGGCGCAGCACTTCCAGGGTATGGCTGCCAAATTCCAAGATCTCGTCGGCAAACAAGACGCCGCGATGAGCCAGCGACGCTTCGCCGGGACGCGGCCACGATCCGCCGCCCACCAGCCCGGCCTCGCTGACGGTGTGGTGCGGCGCGCGAAAAGGCCGCACGCGCATGAGCGGCTTGTCGGCAGGGAGCAGATCGGCCACAGAATAGATGCGCGTGACTTCCAGCGCCTCGTCCAGGGTCATGGTCGGCAGAATGCCAGGCAGCGCGCGGGCGAGCAGGGTCTTGCCCACGCCGGGCGGCCCGACCATCAAGACGTTGTGCGACCCGGCGGCGGCGACTTCCAGCGCCCGCTTGACGTGCTCCTGCCCTTTGACGTCGGCAAAATCGGTCAGGCCGTCCAGGTCGGGCGGGACGTGCAGATCCAGCTCGCTGCGCAGCACGGGCGGAATGATTTGGAGTTCGTAGAGATGCTCGACCAACTGACCCAGCGAGCGCACCGGGATGATGTCAATCTCGGGCACCAGCGCTGCCTGGGGGGCGTCCTCTTCGGGGACGTAGATGCACTCGTACCCATCCTGCCAGGCACGGTGGGCAATCGGCAAAATGCCTTTGACGTGGCGAATACTGCCATCCAGCGACAACTCGCCGATGAACAGCGCATTCACCAGCCGCCCGAGCGGCACCTGATCCGTAGACGCCAGGACGCCAATTGCAATCGGCAGATCGTAGGCGGGGCCTTCTTTGCGCAGATCGGCGGGCGCAAGATTCACGGTATAGCGTTTGTTCGGGAATTGCAGCCCGCTGTTGCGGATCGAGGACCGGACGCGCTCGCGGCTTTCCTGCACGGCGGCGTCGGGCAGGCCGACCACGGTGAAAGCAGGCAGTGAATGAGGATAAAAATCGACCTCGACCTTGATGATTTCGCCATCCAGACCGACCAGTGCGCATGAATGAACCGTCGCAAGCATCTGCCCCTGCCTAAGAAAGTTGTTTCGCCTCAACCACCGCTCTATCCTAGCGCAGATGCCCGCCGGAGAAAAGCAAAAGGGCCGCCTCAACTGGCAGGCGGCCCCATAATCACCGGATCAGAGTCGCTAGAAAGACAGCTTGAACCACTCCGCGGTGCGCCGGATGACCAGATTCGCCAGGGTCTGATCCTCGGTCAGCACCAGGTAGATGTGATCCGCCCCCGGCACCAGGAACGAGGCCCGCAGCGCGCCCTGGGCGTTCTCGCGGTACCAGTCGATGTAATCCGCCGAGAAATCTTCGGTACCGGCGACGACCAGGAAGCTGCCCTGATACTTGACGAATTCGGCCTCGGCGTCGTACTGTGCCAGGCTGGTGAAGAAGCCCGCGCCCAGAGTGACCTTACGCCAGCCGAGGTCGATCTCGACCTGTCCATCCGCCGCGGCCTTGTCGAAATTCTCCTGGCCCAGTTCGTCGAGGAAAATGCCCGGCAGATCAGTTCCGCCCGACCACAGCACCATCGACTGGTACCACTCCGAATGCTCGCCCGCCGAAAAAACGGCGATGCTGGCGCCCAGGCTGAAGCCGATCACGCCGATCCGGGTGGCATCGACAAACGGCTGGGCGATCAGATAATTGTACGCCGTCCCGGCATCTTCCACCTGCCCCTGCACGGTGCTGTCCACCATGTTCCCGGCGCTTTCGCCCCAGCCGCGAAAATCGATGCGAAGGGACGCGATGCCCTCGTTGCCCAGCGCCGCCGCCAGATTCTTATACATGGTGCCGACTTCGTCGCGCGAGCTGGCGAAACCGTGCAGCATGAGCACCGCCGGGACCGGCCCCTCGGCCTGAGGCTCCACGACCGTGCCGACGATCCCGTTATCCAGGGTCACAACGTATTCTTTGAAAGCCGCTTCATCCTGAGCGGACGCGCCGCCCACTGCCCCCAACAAACCAACGGACACCATGAATACCATTAGCAACCGCCAGTAAGTTCTCATTGTTTTCTCCTTGGATACTCAGACAGGACGACAACCGGAGCGGGTCCGGCCATCGACTGCTTTCCAAGATAGCCCACTTCCGGCAGACGGTCAAGGCGTCAGCGGGCAGGTCGGCGTGTAGGGCCACGCGCCGAAATACCGCTCCTGCTCGGCAGCGTCCAGGTTGCGATGCGCCAGGTCACAGGCTTTTTCTTCCCAGGCCGGGACGTTCACCTGCCAGCGCGCGACGGTGTTATCAGTGCTGCCCGACGCCAGCGTCCGCCCATCGGGGCTACAAGCCACGCTCAGCACCCATCCCGTATGCCCCCGGAGCGGCAGACCCAGCGCACGCCCCGACGCCACGTCCCACAGGATGATCGAACCATCGCGGCTGCCCGACGCCAACAGCGTCCCGTCCGGGCTGAAGGCGACGCTCAACACCCAGTTGGTGTGTGCCACCAACGGCAAACGAGCAGGCTCCCAGGAGGCGGTTTTCCACAAAATGATGGTCTTATCGCGGCTGCCCGACGCCAGCAGCGTCCCATCGGGACTAAACGCCAGACTCGTCACGGCGTCGGTGTGCTGCTGGAGCGGTTCCTGGAGAGGCCGCTGCTGCGCCGCGTCCCACAAGACCAGCGTCCCGTCCATGTAGCCGGATACCAGGGTCTTCCCGTCCGGGCTGAACGCCAGACTCGTGACTCCCTGGGCCGGACCGGTCAACGTGACCGAGGTCGGCGGCGTGACGGTCATATCCCAGAGCAGAATCTGGCCGTCGTCGCTGCCGGAAGCCGCCGCCTGGGCGCTGACCGCCAGGGCGGTGATCGGCTGGAGGTGCCCCGTCAAAGGATCGAAGCGCGGACTGTCCGACGCCACATCCCACACGATCAGAGTGCGATCGTAGCTGGCCGATACCAGAGTCTGGCTGTCCGGGGTGAACGCGATCCCGCTCACCGTATCCGTGTGCCCGGCCAGTGTCCCGACGGCGCGATCCGTCGCCGTATCCCAAAGCCGGATCGCGTTATCCTGTCCGCCGCCGGAGAGGCTGCCGCCCGCGGAGGCCAACCGCCGGCCATCCGGGCTGAACGCCACGCCGAACACCGGCTCTTGATGGCTGCCGATCAACTGCCACAGCGGATCAGGGGTTCGCAAATCCCAGAGAATTACGCGGGTGTCGGCGCTGCCCGACGCCAGGGTGTGACCGTCGGGGCTGAACGCCACGCCCCACACGGCATCGTGGTGCTGGGACAGCGGCGCGAGTACCGGTTCGCCGCTGGACGCCTCCCAGACCCGCACCGTGGCATCCGCGCTGCCGGAGACGATCCAGCTTCCGTCCGGGCTGTAGGCCACACTGCGCACCCAATCCGTATGTCCGGCCAGCGGACCGAGGACGGTCTCTCCGGTCGTCACGTCCCATACACGGATCGTGTTATCCGCGCTGCCTGACGCCAGTTGATTCCCGTCCGGGCTGAACGCCACGCTCCACACCCAGTTAGTGTGTCCTTCCCAGGGTTGGCCCACTGGCTTCCCCGTCGCGGCGTCCCACAGGCGGATGGTATTGTCGGCACTGCCCGAAGCTAACTGCGTGCCATCCGGGCGGTAAGTCACGCTGTAAACCGCGTCGGTATGGCCGGTGAGCGGATCGCCGACCGGCTCCCCGGTCCCGGCATCCCACTGCCGGATCGTGCCGTCGGCGCCGCCTGACACCAGCCGCGCCCCGTCCGGGCTAAAGGTCAGGCTCCAGATGGCGCCCTCGTGCCCGGTCCAGGAGGACCCGATTGCCGAGCCAGTATTGGCATCCCAAAGCTGGATCAGCCCCGCATCGCCCCCGGTGGCCAGCCGTGCCCCATCCGGGCTGAAAGCCAGCGCGTTGATCCGGTCGCCCTGCGAGGCCACAAATTGGAGGAGCGAACGATGGGAGGCCGCATCCCACAGAACCACCATCCCGTCCCGGCTGGACGAGGCCAGCCGCGTCCCATCCGGGCTGAAGGCCACGGCGCGCACCGGCGAGGTATTGTCGTGCAAGAACGTCACCAGATACGGTGCCGACCCCAGGGCCGTCAGCAGACTGTCGCGCGCCTCCAGGGTGTCCCGCACCTTGAAGGCTTCGACGCCGAGCAGCAGACTCAGATCAAGCTGATCCTGCTGGGTGAGCGCGGTCATGGCCAGCTCCCGCGAGCGGGAGACCTGGGACTGCTCGTCGGCGCGGTCGCGTTCGACCAGGGCCTCATGGCGCGCCTTGTCCGCCTGACGCTGTCGATCCAGCGCAAAGATCGCCAGCACCAGGAAGACCAACGCCGCCACGGCCAGTCCGGCCACTGCCAACCGGCGCCAGCGCACGGCCCGCTGCCGCGCGGCGATGCTGGTCTGCAAGTATTCCAACTCATGGTCCGTCAGGCTCAGGGTCTCGGACGAAAGGAGCTGCTCGAACTGGACCAGACGCGCGCCCCCGGTCAGGAAACTGTTGTGGCGATCCGACTTGATCCACTCTTCCGCGGACAGCGCCAGCCGCCGTTGGGCTAACAGACTCTCGCGATCTTCAGCCAGCCACTCGCGCAGCCTGGCCCATTGGCGCAGCAACGCTTCGTGGGCGACTTCGACGGTAGGTTCACGCGTCGCCGCATCGCGGTCGAACGTCAGCAGGCGGAAGCGGCCAAAAGTGTCCAGCACGGTCTGCATGACCGCCCGATCGACCTTCGCAATCGACGTCAATTCGGCCCACCGGACGCGCCGCCGCGTTTCCTCCCCCTCTTCCCCCAGGTTGACGAGACGGAGGAACAACTGGCGCGCGACCGCCTGTTGGGCCGGGTCCAGGCCGGTGTAGATTTCTTCAGCACGACGCGCCAACGTCCCTAAGACACCACCGCTGGACCGGTAGCTGAGCAGCGTCAACACATACTCGGTACGCTGCTCGAACAGTTCGGTCAGCGTGTATTGCAGCAGGGGCAGTGCCCCTGGCTGAGTGGTCACATCGGAGACCACTTCGGCCACCAGGTCGGGTTCCAGGACCAGATGCGCCTGCTCGGCGGGGCTGAGGATCACTTCCTGAATCTCGCCCGGCGTGAGAGGCAGCACCACCTCGGTCCGGTTGCGGACGAGTTCTCCGAAGCCCGGATATAACAGGGGACGATCATAAAAATCGGCGCGCAGGGTAATGACTACACGCAGTTGGCTGGCCGGATCGGCGACCGCGGCGTGCAGGCTTTGCAGAAACAGGGTCCGTTCGGCCTCATCCTGCACCAGGGTAAAGAGTTCCTCGAACTGATCGATCACCAGCAGGACCTGGGACTCGGTCTCCGGCAAGATGCCTTTGACGACCGTTCCCAATCCCTGCGGACCCTCGCGAAGCTGGTCAAAGAACGAGGTCGTATCCCCAAAGGCCACACTCAACAAGGCCCATTCCAATTCCTGGAAGGGACGATCACCCGGAACCATTTTGGCGACGAACCAGCGGTTGGAGCCGGGCAGCGGACCGCGGCGCAGCGCAGGCACCAGCCCGGCTTTGACCACGCTCGACTTGCCGCTGCCGCTCGGTCCCACGACGGCCAGGAAGCGGGAGCCTTCGACATCTTCGGCCAGGCGGCCAACCAGCCGCTGGACAAAACGATCCCGACCGAAAAAGTCTTTGGCATCGGCCTCATCAAAGGGACGCAGCCCTTTGTAGGGGTTGGCGGGCTGCAAGGCATTCACGGCCAGCGTGGACGTGCCGTCAATCACCAGGGTGCGTTCGCGCCGCACGGGGACACTCTCCGCCAAAGGGCCTTCGGCATAGTAGGGAAATTCAGTTCCCCCTTCGAGGTCCACCAGCAGACGGCGAAAATCGCCCGCGAGACTCAGCGCCGTGGTGTAGCGATCCTTGGGGTCTTTGGCCGCAGCCCGCAGAATGATCGAATTGAGTTCGTCGGGCAGATCGGCCCGGTGGAGCTGCAAGGGCGGGATCGGCTCGGTGAGGTGTTTGGAGATCAGCGTCGTATCGGTGGGGGCTTTGAAGGGCAGATCACCGGTCAGGATCTGGTACAGAATGATGCCCAGGCTGTAGATATCCGTTTGAGGGCTGACCGGTTCGCGACGCACCCGCTCGGGCGCGATGTATGACGGCGAGCCGTAGAGGCGCTGGTCTTCCAGCTCGATTTTTGCCAGGTTCCGGATCAGATCGTGCGCGATGCCAAAATCGGCCAGGTAAGCATTATTTTCTTCGTCCAGTAGAATATTGGCCGGAGTCAAGTCCTGGTGAATGACCCCGTGCCGGTGGGCCGCCGTCAGCGCCGCGGTCACCTGATCCAGCAGCCGCGCGGTGGCCAACAATTCCCAGGGTCCGTGGCGCTGAATCGAGCGGAGGAGATTGCCGCCGCGCAGCCAGCGCATCACCAGATAGGCGTTATTCGGCTCGCGCCAGTAGTCATACAGCGGCACGATATGGAGGTGATCCAGACGGGCCACCAACTGCGCCTCGACCTCGAAGCGGCGCACGAAGTCCGGGTTATTCGCATATTTCGGGAGCACTACCTTGATCGCCACTTCGCGACCGACCGCTGTTTGAAGCGCCCGATACACCGCGGCGAAGCCCCCGGTGGCGATCAATTCCTGGATGACATATCCTCTGATCTCTTGTCCGTTGAGATCGGCCATTTTCCCCTCGCCCACAACGATTTTCTAGAACTGTAGCACTTTACCTTGAAAATAAAAAACGCACCTGGAGTTGACACAGGTGCGTTGGCCTCAAAGATCCGGTGCTACTTACGGGCAGGGACCGATGGCATCCCCGTGCGCCAGGTGGGCCGCCAGGGCATCCTCGCTCACGGTCATGGTATTGCCGTTATGGCAGATGGTAACCATGACCGTCGCAGGGTCGCTGGTCGGCGCGGCAGCAGGCTCAACACCGGGCGCGGCAGGCGTCCCTTCTGCCCCCGCGGCGGGCGCGCCCCCCTCGACGACCAGCGCCTGGGTGGGCGGCGGAATAGTCGCCAGCTCCGCCGGAGTGGCCGGAGGATGGATCTGGACCTTGCGCTCCAGGCTGTTCATGGGCAGCGCCTGGACCTCGGACATATCATAGGGGCGCGGCGCGGAAGGCGGTCCCGCGGGATTGAGGTTCTCGTCCATCGGGATGGTCGTTTCGGTGCCCGCAATCACGCGGTACGTAATCCCCGCGGCAGTAGCCTGAGCGGCCCCCTCCACTACCCGAATGGTCATGTCGCCACCCGGCTGGGCCTGGAAATACACGGTCGAACCGATCTGGATGTCCACTTCATTGATCAGCAGGGACACTTCGGCCACCCCTTCGGGCGTCTGGATCAGCAGACCGCTGTCGGGCGCCTTGGCGCACATGGAGTCGTTCTGGCCGCTCTTGAGATAGAACGCCTGCATGGGGCCGTACACCTTCGAAGCAGGATCGACGACTGTCAGATTGTCGAGACCATCCGGGCTGTCCACCAGCCAGCTTGCCACCCACCCGGTGCCCTTGTTGTCGGGCAGGCTCACCCGCACCCACGACCCATCTTCCACGCGCCCGGTGGCCGTGAGACTCTCACCCGGCGGAATGGAGCCGACGATCCAGGCGTCGGAGGCAGGCAACTGCCGCACGTTGAGGTTGCGCTCTGCCGTGACCGTAACGACCTGAGGATTGGTAACCTCAGTCATCCGGTTCTGAACCTCCACGTCGCCAAACATCAGCAAGGTGACATTCCGGTCCGGCTGGCTGTCCGGGATGCTGGTCTGAAGCCTCATCAGAGCCACGCCCCAGGCGTTGGAGGCGGTGTCCATCGCCCCAAGACGCAGGGACTGCATCAGGGCGACATCGGCAATATCACCTTCGTGAGTAAACTCGAAATGCGGTGCATTCGGTTGGGGTTGGGCCTGAAGGTTGGTGTGACCGTAGCACGCCTGGTTCCGGCCCAGGGTCTGGCACAGATCATCCATCACGGCCAGCGCCTTGCTTACGAGAGTCGAGCATTCATCCTCCCGCTCCGGCGGCATCGCCCTCGAGGGTTGGCCCGAAGCCACAAAGAAGACGCTCAGACCAAGAATTAAGGTAATCGCAAGAATTCGCCGCATGATACACCTATTACTGGATATTTGATTATTCTCAATCCATTATATCACAATCAGCGCAAGGTCAAATTATGAATTTTTCGTGAAAAATATTTAGGAGTATAGGTTCGTGCAAGGTTAAGCAGTAAAATCCTCTTAAATGGAACTTGAGTTTCGCGGGGAATATTCAGTCCATTTTAATGGTGCCAGGTGGGGAAGATGGCCAGCCAATCCAGTGACATATTGATCTGCCCAAACTGCCAGTATCCCAACGAAAAAACCACTGAGTACTGCGGGCGCTGTGGTTCCCCTTTGCTCAGAACCATTCCGGTTGCCACGCAGCTCATCGAGCCTGGATCGCCCACGACCCGCCCGGTCGACAAAAGCACCGTCCAAAAGCCCTCGCCCGGAGTCGTCACCTTTATCGTGGCCGGCTACGCCGAGCCGATGGTGATCCGCAAACACGGGGACATCGTGCTGGGACGGCGTATGCCCAACGAATCGGCGCCCACCGTAGACATGACGAAATTCAACGGGCACCTGCTGGGCGTATCGCGCCGCCACGCAATCATCAGCTTCAAGGATGAAGGCTATACCCTTGAGGATCTCAACAGCACGAACGGCACGTGGGTCAACGAGAACAAGCTGCGGCCTAACCAGCCCTATCCGCTGCAAGGCGGGGATCAGGTCCGGCTCGGCAACCTGATCATGTTCGTGTATTTCTCGGTAGTGACTTCCCTTTACCTGGAGGATCACAGGCAGCCAGCCTCGACGACCCCCTTGCTGACCCCCCAGTACCTGGAGCAGTGCGTCAGCCCGTATCTCAAGGCGCTGGCGGAAGTCCAGCACGTGATCGATGCGATTTTGGAGCGCAACCCGTCGGACATCATCATTCGCAGCATCACCTCGGAACCCAAGAATATCGTCCAGGTGAAACTGGATGGCACGCTGGATGCCGTGAACCTGACGAAAGAACACATCGATCCCCAAAAGCGCGAACAGCCAGGCAAGACGCGCCCCCACGAGACGCCTCCCCCGACCGAACCGGGAGACAGCCCCAGCAAACCGGTGCGTGAAGAACAGATCCGGCTGGCGCAGGTGCTCGTCTCCAAAGTCAGACCCACGCTGACGGGAGATCAGGTCGTGGAACATTCGCAGAAGCTGTTGGAGCCGCTGCGGACCCTGCTCGACAGCAGCCTCCAGATCTCCGACACGCCTCGCGACTAGCGGCCCTACATGGTAGAGCGCCGGGCCTTGCCAGGACGCGCGGCGGTGCTGCTGGTGGCGGCGTACGTCCTGACGCTGGGCGGCACCTTCAACGGTCTCCTGATCGGCTCGCTCCAACAGTTTTCCCTGATGCTCCTGACCCTCGCCGTAGCGATATGGCTGCTGGTCATCTGGCGGTATCCCCCAGGAGCGTCCAGTCTTCTGCTCGGCTACCCCCTGCTCTGCTGGGGCGCGGCGTATGCGGTCGCGATCCTGGCGCATCCCTCGGAGCGAGCGTACACCGGCCTGTGGTACGCGGGATTGTATGCGGGACTGTGGCTGATCCTGGTGGATCTGCGGCAGCGCGGGCTGCCGGGCCGGTGGATCACGGACGCGGCGCTGCTGACGGCGGTGCCGCTGATGTTGCTGGCGCTCCTCCAGGTGGCGGACTGGTTTCCGGCGTGGGCGGCTCTCAAGGTGAGAGTAGCGTTCGCCCCACCCCGCCCGCCGAGTGCGCTCGGCAACCCCAACGCCCTGGGCGCTGTATTGGCGATACTGATCCCTCTCGGTTGGCAGCGGCGGCGGTGGGCCGCGCGCCGTCCGGATCGCGTCCTGTGGGCGATCTGGACCCTGGCGGCGCTGGCCGTGCTTTTCCTGACCTATTCGCGCGGCGCGTGGCTGGCGGCGCTGGCTGGAATGGCCGCCTACGGAATGCTGACGGGAAACCAGACCGGGCGGCTGCTCGCTATCCTGCGCGAGACCGGGCGATCACGCCGGGCACGTGCAGCGTTAATCCTGGCCGCTGTCGGGATCGCGCTGCTGGGTGTGATCGCGTTCAGCGCCTTTCGCACGCCCCGGCGCGAAACCGGCTCACGCCTGGCTTTCTACGAGATCGCCTGGCGCTCGTTCCGCGATCATCCGCTGACCGGCACCGGGCCATTCACCTACGGTCTGACCCTGGCGGAACATCGCTCGATCCCCCCCGATCAGCCGCACGCCCATGCCCATAACCTGATCCTGAACGTCGCGGCGGAACTGGGCTTACCGGGCCTGATCGCGCTGGGCGTGACGGTGGCCGTCATCGTCCGGCGGAGCGGGCGACGGTTGAGGCAAACCGCGGACCCGGAGGCGCGAGCCTACGTGGCGGCGTGTGGAGCGGGGGTGGTCGCCTTTGGCGCGCAGCAGTTGGTCGATATGCCGTCGCTGTTTCCGGCGGTATTCCTGCTGATGCTGGGCCTCCTCGCCGCCGGGATCGCGCCCGATCACCAGCCGCCTGCCCCGCCGACGCGCCTCCGACGACTTTACCGGCCTGGAGTCACGCTGCTGTGGGGCCTGCTCCTGATCACCGGGGGATGGTCAGCGCACCACTACACCCGGTATCTCGACGGGGAACGCTGGCTGATCGACGGCAGCACCCAGCGCGGCGTGGACGCACTGCGGCAGGCCGCCGAGGCCCAACCGCTGCCGCTCTACCAGGCCGAGTACGGCTACGCCTGCGGGCTGCTGGTGGCGCAAGGAGAAGGCGACTGCCTGCCGGACGGGATCGCCGCGTACCGGCGGGCGCTGGACGCCGAGCCGCCGCACGCCGACTGGTGGGCCAACCTGGCGGTGCTGTACTGGCAGGCTGGCGACCGGGAAGCGGCGCTGGCTTCGCTGATCCAGGCGGTTCATTATGCTCCGGACTCGCCGGATCTGTGGTTCAACCTGGGGTTCTATCACGAAATGGCGGGACAGCCGGACCGGGCGCGCGCGGCCTACCAGCACACGCTGGCGCTCGCCCCGGTCTGGGCGAACACCCACACCTGGATCGCCTCCGAGCTGCGCCGGGACATGCTGGCGGATCATCCGGCGGCCCCGACGCCCTACATGCAGGCGGTGGCGCTGTGGCAGGCGAAACAGCCGGAGGAAGCGATCCGCGTGCTCGAAGCGACTATCGACCGCGATCCGACGGAGCCGGGACCGTATGCCCGGCTGGCGCGGCTGTTCATCCAGGGCGGGAACTTCGAACGCGCGCAGGAATATCTCGACGCGGCGCAGGTGTTAGCGCAAAATCGCATGGATCGGGCGTGGATCGACGTGGTGAAGTCCGATCTGGCGGCGGCGCAAGGCGATCAGGCACAGGCGGACGCTTACCGGAAGTCGGCCCAGCAGGAAATCTGGCCGGACGACACCGGATCACTGCTGCCCTACGGCAGCGACGTCGCCTACTACCAGTTCTTGCGGCTGCGCGTGCCGGGCACGCTGCTCCCGCCGCTGGTCGTCTTGAGTCCCGATCCCGAACTGATCGACCTGCTACGCTGAGGGCAGACTGCCGGCGGCGCGCAGTTCGTCCGGCGTGTTGATGTTCTGAAAGGAGAAACCCTGGGGATCGAGCGCGGCGTATTCGTCCGGATCGAGATAACGCACGTGGACGCGGTCGTGAAAACCGACGACTTTCAGACGGTCCGCCGCGAGCTGATGATCGATCGGGCGCAAGCAGGTTTTGCGGTAGATGGCGTGCAGCCCCTGGGGATGGCCGTCCACACGCGGGATGATGACGTCATACGGCCCGCCCTCTTCGTCGATCAACCCGATCATATAACGGAGCAGATCGGGATTCAGAAAGGGCATGTCACAGGCCACGACGAGGACATAATCGCTGAGGCTGAAATACAAGGCGGTGTAGATGCCGCCCAGCGCGCCTTTGTCGGGGATGACATCCGCAAACATGCGCAGATGAAGGTGCTCGTACTCCTCCGGGTGGTTGGTGATCAGCAGGGTTTCCACCTGGCCCAGGGCGGAGACACGCGCCAGGACATGCTCGATCATCGGCTTGCCGAGCAGCGGCACAAAGGATTTGTCCGTGCCCATTCGGGAACTTTTTCCACCGGCCATGACGGCCACCGCGAGTCGGGACATCGCCCACCTCCTGGACAGAGTATAGACCAATCCGGACCAGGACGGTATCGACGCTGCCGCGGCTCACGCGCTATAATCTGGCTGTGAAGGTTCACTTTAACGGAGTTGCTGCGTGACAGACATCATCAACCAAGACGACATTTCCACGACCGGCGAGGTTCCGGTCGAACAGCGCCCCAAGCGCCGCCCGGACTGGATCAAGGTGCGCGCGCCCAGCGGCGAAACCTACGAGATGGTCCGCACGCTGATGCGGAGCAAACAACTGCATACGGTCTGCGAAGAGGCGATGTGCCCGAACATGGGCGAATGTTGGGGCAGCGGCACGGCCACCTTTCTGATGATGGGCGACACGTGCACCCGCTCCTGCCGCTTCTGCGACATCAAAACCGGGCGCCCGTCGCCGCTCGACTGGCAGGAGCCGAACCGGATCGCTAAGGCGGTGCAGGCCATGAACCTGCGCCACGTGGTGATTACGAGCGTCAACCGTGACGAACGCCCGGACGGCGGCGCGCCGATCTTCGCGATGGTGATCCGGCGCATCCGCCAGCTTCAGCCGGGGTGCAGCATCGAAGTGCTGATCCCCGACTTCAAGGGCAAGCAAGACGCGCTGAAGATCGTGATGGATGCTCAGCCGGAAATCCTGAATCACAACGTCGAGACGGTGCCGCGCCTGTTCCGCACCGTGCAGCCGCAGGATCATTACGAATGGGCCGAGGCGACGCTGCGCAATGCTAAAGCCCTGGACCCGCTGGTGCTGACCAAGAGCGGGATCATGGTCGGGCTGGGCGAGACGTTCGACGAGGTGGTCGAGGTCCTGCACGACCTGGCGAGCTGGGGCGTGGATATTCTCACCATCGGGCAGTATTTGCAGCCCAGCAAAAAGCACATGCCGATCGATCGCTACTACACGTTGGAAGAATTCGCGGAATTGAAGCGGATCGGGCTGGAATTGGGGTTCAAGTGGATCGAGTCCGCGCCGCTCGTGCGCAGCAGTTATCACGCCGAGCAGCAGGTACGGACGCTGTCCACGCTGAACTACATCCACCTGCGCCAGGAGAACTGAGCGCTGACTGACACAAAAAAACGCCGGGCACACTCCCCGGCGTTTTTATTTCGCAGAACTTCGGCTTACGTCTCGATGATTTTATCGTCGATGAGCTGCTGCTGGACGCGCTGGCCGCGCGGGTCGAAGGCAAAAAACGGGGCGTGAAGCTGGAATTCCATATCCTGCATAGCACGCCCGGCGCGGTTCTTTTCGATGGTGAAGACCACCCAGTCGCGGTATTGGCGCGCCTGGTAGGGATTGAAGGCGACGTGATCCTTGGACATGATGTGATACTTGTTGTTCATGATCACGGCGATGTCGCACTCGTAGTCCAGCGCCGAACTGCCGCGCAGGTGGAACAGGTGCAGGCGGTTGGCCTTCAAGCCTTCGCGGTCGGCGGCGACGATGGCCCAGACCGGGACGCCCAACGCCAGCGCCATATCCTTCAGCCCTTCCACCACGATGGTCACTTTCTCGCCTTCGTCCGTGGCGCGTTCGGGATGGATCGCCACCTTTTGCAGGTAGTCCACAAACACGCTGACGTTGCCGCCGGTCGCATCACACAACCGCGCCGTCATCTCGCGGATGGCGCGCAGAGTGGTGACCGCCGGGCTGGCCTTGACCAGGATCAAGCGATCCGCGTAACGGTTCATGCGGGCCAGCGCCATCGCCGTCCGGCTGTTTTCGCGCAGGATGCCTTGCAGCGATCCGCCGTCCGAGCCGCCGCGCAGGGTGTTCTTCGCCCGTTCGGCGATGATGATGTCGTACAAGTCCTTGAGGCGAATGCCGTTCTTGAGATCGACCTCGGGTGGATTGATGCTTTCCAGGCAGAGCAGGCGGTTCATGAGGTGGGTTTCGGTGTGCTCATAGGAAAGGTAAAACGCGAACTGCCCGCTCCGCATCGCCACATTGCGGGCGATCTGAAGGGTCGCGATGGTCTTGCCGATGCCCTGCGCCCCGCCCAGCAGCACCAATTCGGTCTTACGCAGTCCACCGCCGATCATGCCGTCGAGTGGGTCGAAGCCGGTGGCGAGGGGCACATATTCGGTCAGGTCCCCGCGCACTACCATATCGTTCGCTTCATTCATGACCTGGGCCAGTGTCCGAGGCATGTGAGCAGCACTACGGCTGTTGTCACCGCTGCTGGCGCGCGCTCCACGCGGCGCGACGCGCTGCGCCTTGCCACCCTCAGGCGGCTGCGCATTCGTCGTGAACGGCTGAGGGGCAGCAGCATTGGGAGATCGCGCATCCGACGGGGGTCTGTCTGCCATATCGTCGTGGAAACGCCTGGTTGACATACGGTATTGTCCTTTGTCACAAGTGTTCTTTTCAAATTTTACTAGTTCCGATCAATCCACGCAATAAGCGAGAATATTGGACTAATATTGATGTTATGTTGGTAAAAGGTTAACCGCAAGGGTGGTCGATTACGCCGTAGCAAAGACCTATGCTATACTTTCCCCAAATTATACTGCACATAAGACGCCAGTGGTGAGAAAATGGATGCACTACCTGAAGTTGAGCACTCTTCGTCCAGCATCGTCGATCTGCGCGATCCTCAACTCTATATCAACCGCGAGCTGAGCATTCTGGAGTTCAATTCCCGCGTGCTCGAAGAGGCGCTCGACCTTGAGACTCCTCTGCTCGAACGGGTCAAGTTCCTGGCCATCTTTGCCAACAACCTGGACGAATTCTTCATGATCCGCGTCTCGGGGCTGCGCGAACAGGTCGCCGCCGGAGTCGTCGAAAGCCCGGCGGATGGTCTGACCCCCGCCCAGCAGTTGGCCTCCCTGCGCAAACGGCTGCTCCCGCTGCTCGAAGCGCAGTACCGCTGCTTTCAGGAGGACATCGTCCCCAAGCTCCGCGATCACGAGATCGTGCTGTCCAATTACGGCGATCTGAAAGACGAGCATAAAGAAGCCCTACAACTTTATTTCGAGAGTGAGATTTTCCCGGTACTGACGCCGTTGGCGGTGGACCCGGGGCGACCTTTTCCGCACATCTCCAACCTGAGTCTGAACCTCGCCGTGCTGTTGGTCGATCAAAACCAACAGCGGCGCTTCGCCCGCGTCAAGGTACCCCAGGCCCTGCCCCGCTTCATCCCGGTGCACGAAATCATGAGCAAGTTCCTGGGCAAGAAACTCCCCAAGCGTAAGCAGTTCATCTATCTCGAAGAACTGATCGTGGCCAACCTGGGCGTCCTGTTCCCCGGAATGCAAATCCTGGAGGCCCATCCCTTCCGGGTCACCCGCAACGCCGACATGGAAATCGAAGAGGACGAGGCGTCGGACCTGCTGGAAACCATCGAAGCGGGCGTCCGGCAGCGGCGGTTCGGGCGCGTGGTCCGGCTGGAAGTCCAGGAGGATATGCCCCAATCGATCCTGGACCTGCTCAAATTCCACCTGAACGTCGAGCGGTCCGACATCTACCAGCTCAAGGGACCGCTGGGCATGAGCCAGTTGTTCGAGTTGGGCGGGCTGGACGATCCGGCCCTGAAATATACGCCGTATGTGCCCCAGATTCCCGCCGTGCTCAGCCAGAGCGACGATATGTTCGCCGTGCTGCGCGAGCAAGACGTGATGCTGTACCATCCTTACGACTCGTTCCTGCCGGTGATCCAGTTCTTCCGCGCGGCGGCGCACGATCCGCAGGTGTTGGCGATCAAGACCACGCTGTACCGCGTCGGGAACAATTCGCCCATCGTCAACGCGCTGCTGGAAGCCCAGGAAAACGGCAAGCAGATTGCCGTCCTGGTGGAGCTTAAGGCGCGCTTCGACGAAGAAAACAACATCGTGTGGGCGCGCAAGCTCGAAGCGCAGGGCGTGCACGTCGTCTACGGGTTGTTGGGACTCAAGACCCACTGCAAGATCGCGCTGGTGGTCCGCAAAGAAGAAGATGGGCTGCGGCGCTACGTGCACCTGAGCACAGGCAATTACAACGCCACCACGGCCCGCATTTATACCGACATCGGGCTGCTGACCAGCAATCCCGAACTGGGCATGGACGCCAGTGAGCTGTTCAACCGGCTGACGGGCTTTGCCCCCGGCGCGAACTATCGCAAGCTGCTGGTCGCGCCGGAATACCTGCGCCAGCGTTTCGACGACCTGATCTGCCGCGAGATCGAGCACGCGCGGGCCGGACGCCCGGCGCACCTGATCTTCAAGATGAATGCCCTGGTGGACGCCCGGCTGATCCGCCGCCTGTACGAAGCCAACATGGCCGGGGTGAAGATCGATCTGTCGGTGCGCGGCATCTGCTGCCTGCGGCCCGGCCTGCCGGGGATCAGCGAAAACATCCGGGTCACGAGCGTGGTCGGGCGCTTCCTGGAACATCCCCGCATCTATTATTTTGAGAACGGCGGGCAGCCCGAAATCTACATGGGCAGCGCCGACCTGATGCCCCGCAACCTGGACCGGCGGGTCGAGACGATTTACCCGGTCGAGGACGAGGCTATCAAAGCACGGGTGATCAACGAGGTGCTCCGCATTTCCATGCTGGACAACCTGCGGGCGCGCCTGCTGGCATCAGACGGCAGTTACAGCCGCCTGAAACCGCGGGACGGCGAAGTGCCCATCGACAGCCAGTCCTGGTTTATGGATCACACGCGGCAGTCGAGCTTCTAGCGTTCGGGATAAACCCACAGCGTGCGCCCGTTGGTGACCATTTCGACCGTGCCCTGCTGATCGGTGCGGTAGACCGAATTCACGGACAGCGCGCGCAGACGATCCAGGGTGCTGGCCGCCGGGAGTTCCGTCCGGTTCCCGGCTTCGACCAGCGCCACCGCGGCTTGAGGGTGCACGGCCTGGAGAAACCAGTCCGGATTGGCTTTGTCGCTGCCGTGCGACGGCAGGACCAGCACGGTGCTGCCGGTATACCACCCCGCTTCCAGCAATTCTTCTTCCGCGCTGGCGTCCAGTTCCGGCGTGATCAGGAACGACGTGTCTTTATAGCTCACGCGCAGCACCAGGCCCGCCTGATCGGGATCAGTCTCAGCGCCTGGTAGGACTTGCGGGTGCAGCACTTCGAGCGTCACGCCGTCATTCGTGGTCAGGTGGTAACCGGCCTCGACGGTGAGATGACGGGTACCCCAGGCGCGCACCAGGGCGCGGTATTCGTCACTGTCGGCACTCTGGCCGTTGGTCACGACCAGCCCCACGTCGTAACGATCCAGCAGCGCAGGCAGCGCGTTGATGGCCGAGCTTTTAGGCTGCGTGACGACGAGCACGTCCAGATCGCGATCCCAGAAGGGCAGCGCATCGCCGACTTCCTGCCGCAGGCGCGTCGGGTTGGGACCGCCATCCACCAGAATCTGCGCGCCGCGTGGAGTCTGAATCAACACGGCGTTGCCCTGCCCCACGTCGAGAAACCAGACGTGCAGCTTGCCATCCGGCTGGGACAGCGCGGCAACCCAGATCAGCACGGCGACCCCGCCCCCGGCGGCGATGATCACCGGCGTGGTGATGCTGCGCCGCAGTCGATGGAACAACGCGGCGCGATCTTCCGGATGCTGAATCCACAGCAGGGCAAACCCAAGCAGCGCGGCGTAAACGCCCCAGGCCCACGACGGCGAAAAGTTGACCTGGATCGAGGCCCACTCGAAATGGCCGAGCGCGCGGACAATCGCCAGGGTATAGCTCAGCGGGAGCCAGACCACCCAGGCCAACGGCTCACCGAACACCGGCAGCAGCATTCCGAACAGCACGGCCAAGCCTCCTAAGGTCATGACATACGCCTGCGCGGGGACGATCAGCAGATTGGCAAGCAGAGTAAGAAGGGACAGTCGCCCGAAATAGAGCAGGATCAGCGGCGTGGTCGTGATCTGCGCTGCCACGCTGACAATCAGCGGCTCGGCCAGCACCCCGGAGATCTGCCGGACGGTGCGCCGCTCGAAGCCGCGCAGCAGCAGCTTCTCGAACCCCCGCGTCAGATCGCGGCTGAACAGCACCAGTCCCGCGGTGGCGGCGATGCTGAGTTGAAAGCCGACGTCCCACAGTACCAGCGGATTCCAGAGCGACATCAACCAGATCGAAAAAGCCAGCGAGGTCAGCCCGTAGGCTTTGCGGCCCAACTGGACCGCCCACAGGGACAACCCGCCCATGATCGCGGCGCGGACCACGGCAGGATTCGCCCCGACAAACGCCGTATACGCCGCCACGCCGAGCAGGGTGATCCACGTGGCCCGGCGCTGTCCGAACGCAGGCGCGAGCAGGCCCATCAGGATGCCAATCACCACGATCATGTTGGAACCTGAGATGGCGATGATGTGCGCCGTCCCGGTGGCGTTGAAGGCATCGCGCACTTTGGCCGAGAGGCCGCTCTCGTTGCCGAGCAGAATCCCGCTCAACAAGGGGGCCTGCGGACTGGGCAGCAGACGGTCGATGGTGTGCTGGGCACGATCCTTGAGGCGGTACAGCAGCGCGTACCAGGGGCGTCCCTGGTCGTGGGCCACGACCTCGACTTCGGCGTTCGGCACTAGCGCGCGAATGCCCTGCCGGGCGAGGTAGTCGCGATAGGAAAAGGTGTCGAACTCTGGCGGCGTGAGCAGTTGGCCACCCACGCAGACGCGATCCCCGTAGACGTAGGTCTCGTAGCGCGGCGCCTGGACCAGCACCATCCCCTGCGCGGGATGCTCAACATGATCGATGGAGATCTTTTCGGCCTGGACGTACAGCCCGGCGTACTTATCGCGCAGATCGGGATCGCGGGCGACCAGCCCGGTGAAGGTGACGTAGCCCGCATCGGCATAATGTGCGATGTGATCAGAGGAAACCGGGCGCGCGGCCCAGGCATAGCGCCCCGCGCCCAGCGCCAAAAGCGCCGTGTAGATCAGCGTCATGCGCCATGACCGGCGACGGCGCACGGCATACGCCAATAGCAGACTCGCCCCCGCTGCCGCGAGCCAGGAACCGGCGGACGTCTGGCGAGACGACGCCAGAAAGATCCCCGCCGACCACGCGGCCACCAGGTAGAGCAGTGTCACGACTCAGGCTTCCAGTCCAGCACAATCCGGTAGGCTTTTTCAATCGATTGAGCCAGGTTAAGCCGGGTCGTATCCAGGTAGATGGCATCCGGCGCTCGCTGTAATGGCGCGTCCTGGCGTTCGCTGTCGGTCTTGTCACGCTTGAGCAAACCCCTGAGGATTTCGTCCCGGTCGGCGGGTTCGCCGTCGCGCAGCCGTTGATCGTAGCGGCGCTGGGCGCGCTGTTCCAGCGTGGCATCGATGTAGATTTTGAGATCGGCGTCGGGCAGAATCACCGTCCCGATGTCGCGCCCGGCCATGATCACTTTTCCCCGTGCACCCAGCATCCGCTGGGTGTTGAACAGCGCCGCGCGCACCCCTGAATTGGCGGCAACGGCGGAAACGTTGGCATCGACTCCGGGGGAATGGAGTTCATTGGTAATATCACGGCCATTGGCTAACAGGGTAAACTGGCGACCATCGTCGGCCAGGTCGGGGGTCATATCCAGTTCGGCGTGCCGGGTCAGTTCCACCACCGCCGCCGCTTCTTTCGGATCGACGTGATTTTCGAGCGCCAGCCAGGTCACAGCACGGTAGAACGCGCCGGTATCGACGAACAAATAGCCAATTTTTTGGGCCACCGCAAAAGACACGGAGCTTTTGCCCGAACCCGCTGGTCCGTCCACTGCAATGGTACTTGGTAAAGACAAGGGTGCCTGCTTTCTAGAGATGCAAAGACTTCTACACCAATCGGATAGTATAATATTCTGATTCAACGCAAATTGCGATCCTGTCCGGCGGTTGGGTAGAATGCATAGTCATGAATAGCAAAAAACGCAGTCAATTTGTGGTGCGCGCGCTGCTTTCAGAGTCCGAGTTGGCATCATGCCTGAACCTGGACCATTCGACGCTGACCGAGTATGTCTGGCAGATGGATATGCGCGAAGAGGGGGACGAAATCGCCGTCCGGTACCGGACGGTGCGGCTGCCGCGCCCGATGGAAGTGACGTATCCGCGCGACCAGGAGAGCTTGTCGCAAGCGTGGGAACGGCGCGATTGTTTCCTGATCGCCGCCGCCGACGACGTGGTCTTGGGCTACGTCAACCTGCGGATCGATGCCATCCGCACCAGAGGATGGATTCAAGACCTGGTGGTCGGAAAACCCTTCCGCCGCCGCCGGATTGGGCGCGCGCTGCTGGAACAAGCCGCACGCTGGGCGACTCTGCACCAAATCAACCACCTGACGCTGGAAATGCAGACCAAGAATTACCCGGCCATTCAGTTCGCTCGTGCTCAGGGATTTGTCTTTTGCGGATTC
>CAYRWY010000014.1:22525-37538 GCA_964427955.1 uncultured Anaerolineaceae bacterium | reverse complement strand
GAACCTCAGCCGTACAGAAAAGCCCGCTGCGCGTCATGGTTCCAACCCACGAGTTGGCTACGCAGCTCAAAGCGGCGGGGATGAACAGCCTCGCCGATCTCTTCCCCAGTATGGACCCGGCGGCGGCGTTCGCGCCCGGTCCGCGGCTGTCCTTCAGGCCCGGAGGATCGTTCGATCCGGAACTGCAAGGCGCGCCCGCCAGCCCCTTCAAGCTGCTGGCGATCCTGGTCCAGTTCACCGACAAGCCCGCGACCGTCACGGCGAGTTTTTACGACTCGCTGATTTTCAGCACGGCCAGCGCGTCGGTACGGGGCTTCTACCGCGAAAATTCGTACATGCAGCTCGACATCGTGGCGGTGAACTTGCCTAGTACGTTGGGATGGAAGACCGCCCCGCAGATCTACAGCTACTATGTGAACGGGCAAAGCTGCACCGGCGGCTATCCGAACAACTGCCAGAAGTTGGCCGAGGACATGACGGCTGCCGTCGATTCCCTCGTGGATTTTTCGCAGTATGACAACAACGGCGACGGCTACGTCGATACCGTGATCCTCATCCATTCGGGCATGGGCGCCGAAGCCAGTACCCCGGCCCAGCGTCCGTATTTGATCTGGTCCCACTCGTGGTGGACCAGAACCGAGCCGGTCCATGATGGGGTGCGGATCGGTTCGTACACGACGGAACCGGAATACTGGTTCAGCAAGTCGGCCAGCACCAGCGACATGACGCACGGCGTGTACGTGCACGAGCTGGGCCACGCCTTCGGCCTGCCCGATCTCTACGACATCGACTCTTCGTCGTCCGGCGTGGGCAATTGGAGCCTGATGTCGTATGGATCATGGAATGGCGATCTGGGTGATTCGCCCTCTTACCTGGACGCCTGGTCGCGGACCTACCTGGAATTCAACACGGTAGTCAATGCGACCGATACCAACGGCGTGATCACCCTGCCGAACGTGGTCCAGAACCAGGCCAACGCGATCTACCGTCTCGATTCCGGCGCGCCCGGCGAATATTGGCTGTTGGAAAACCGTCAGGAGCTAGGCTCCGATTTCTACCTGCCCGGCAGCGGGATGCTGATCTGGCACGTGGACGAGAATCTGCTGTACAACGAGAACTACTCCAGCAACAGCAACGAGTGCAAGCAGGTCAACAACTTCCTGTGCGCAGGGCCTACGCATCACTTCAGCATCGCGCTGGAACAGGCCGACGGTCTGCTGGAACTGGAAAAAGATCCCGACAACGGCGGCGATCCCGGCGATCCCTATCCCGGCAGCACGTCGAAGACGACTTTCAGCTTCTCGACCAATCCCAACACCAGTTCTTACTATTCCACGGGTGAGCCGTCCTGGGCCGTGCGTAACATCAGCCTCTCCGCCTCGACCATGACGGCGGAGATCGTCCAGAAGATCCCGGTTCCGGCGGCGCCCACGCTGGTGTTGCCCGCTGCTCTCGACATCCTGAGCGATACGACGCCGAACTTCAGTTGGGGTACCGTGCCCTACGGCGACGAATATCAGATTCAGATCGACACCGACAAGAATTTCAGCAGCCCGGAGCAGGATGCCACCGTCGCGGCGACGGCCTTCAGTGCCGGGGAACTGCCGGATACGCTGAAGTACTACTGGCGCGTGCGGGCGATCAATGCCAACGACGACATCGGCCCCTGGAGTCTCGTGCGGTCCTTCACCCTCAACGCGGGCACACCGGCGGCCCCGGTGCTGACCTCGCCCGGCGACCGGACGAACACCACCGATACCACGCCGAAATTCCAGTGGAAGAAAGTGAGCGGCGCGACGCTCTACCAGATTCAGATCTCCACCGTACCCGATTTCGCCAGCACGGTCCAGGAGCGCACGTCCACCGGCGGCAGCTACACCGTCTTGAGCACGGAACCCCTGCCTTACGGCATCTACTTCTGGCGCGTGCGCGCGCAAAATGTGGTCGAAACCTGGGGGGCCTGGAGCCTGCCGCGCACGGTGACCGTCACGATCCTGTCTTCGCCCAAGAATGCCGCGCACGTCACGACCTCGACGCCCACTTTCAAGTGGAAGAGTGTGAGCGGCGCGACCCAGTATCACCTGGAAGTCTATTCCGACTCCGCCCTGACCACGGAGGTGTTTGATTACGCCGGTGCATCGACCAGCGCGCTGTCGAGCGTGCTGGGGAATGGCGAATACTGGTGGCGCGTCCAGGTCGATCTCGGCGGCTGGACCCCGGTCTGGACACTGACCGTGACGCCGCCCCCGCCCGGCAAGCCGACCCTGCTCACCCCGACGAGCGGCCAGGTGTTGGCGAACCCGACTCCGACGCTCACGTGGGGCGCGGTGACGGACGGCGATACCTACCAGATTCAGATCGACAACAGCGCCAGCTTCAGCAGCCCGCTGCGGGACGAAACTCTGGCGTCCGGCGTGCTGACCTACACTCCGGTGCTGCCGCTGCCCGACGGCGGCAAGTTCTACTGGCGCGTGCGCGCGATCAATCTCGTGGGCGTGGCGGGATCGTGGAGCAACACCGGGAACTTCAAGCTCGGCCAACTGCCCGCCCCGACGCTGCTTGGCCCGGTCAAAAAAGCGGCTATGACCGACACCACGCCTGAGTTCACGTGGAATCCCGTGACGGATGCCGCGTCCTACCAGCTTCAGATCGGCGTCGGCAGCGGCTTCGACACCCTGGCCTTTGATGGCACGCCCGCTGGCTCACCCTACACCCTGCCCGATCCTGACGCGCTGGCCGATGGCACCTACTCCTGGCGCGTGCGCGCGTTCTCGGCGGGCGGCGTCGCAGGCGTGTGGAGTTCCAGGTGGACCTTCACCGTCGATACCACCGGCCCGGCGGTGCCCAACCTGAGCAGCCCGGCCAACCTGGCGGGCACATCGGACACGACTCCCACGTTCAAGTGGAAGTCGGTCAAGGATGGCAAGCAGTACAACGTGCAGGTGTCGGTCGATGAGGTGTTCACGCTGCCCGTGCTGATCGAAGGTCAGTCCACGAGCACCAGCTACACCTCGACCACCGTGCTGAACTACGGCGTCTACTACTGGCGCGTGCAGGCCGTGGATGCGCTGGGCAACCCCGGATCGTGGAGCCTGCCGTTCCAGGTCGCCATCACGCTTATGAAGACTCCGGTGGACGGGTCGTCCACCCTCAACGCCAAGCCGCCCTTCACCTGGGCCTCGACCTCGGGGGCCACCGCCTACCACTTCCAGTTGGATGACTCGCTGGCATTCGACGACCTGGCCTGGCACTATGACGGGCTGGGGACCTCGACCACGCCGACGACACCCCTGGAAGCGGGGACCTACTACTGGCGGCTGAGTGTCGATACCGCCGGTGGTCCGAGCGGCTGGATGCCGGTCTGGACGCTCATCGTGACCGCCCAGAAGCCGGGCCAGCCCAAGCCGGTCCTGCCCGCCGACAAGCTGTTGACCAATAATCCTAACCAGGTCTTTAGCTGGCAGGCGGCGACCGGTGGCAACACCTACCAGATCCAGATCGATAACAACAGCAGCTTCAGCAGTCCCGAACAGGATGTCGTGACCGGGACCGGGCTGCTGACCTACGCCGCCAGCGCGCTCTCGGATGGAACCTATTCCTGGCGCGTGCGCGCGATCAACACGGTGGGCGCGCAGGGGAACTGGAGCACCGTCCGTACGCTGACCGTGGACACGGTGCAACCGGCGGCTCCGGCCCTGATCGCGCCGCTGAACGGGGCGGCCCTGACGAATCCCAAGTTCACGCTGAGCTGGGCACCGGTCAGCGATGCGGTGCGCTACCAGTTGCAGGTAGACCCCGACTCGCTGTTCCCGCTGCCCGTGATCGACGTGGGCGCGAACACCAGCTACAGCCCGCCCACGCCGCTCTCGGTCTGGACGTACTGGTGGCACGTGCAGGCCGTGGATGCGGCAGGCAACGTGTCCGATTGGAGCGAGCCGCGTTCGTTGGCGCTTGTCGCCGGGGTCACGGGGATCGTGACGCCCCAGGTGGCCGTCGAAAGCACGGCGGTGCCGACAGACGTCGTTGAGATCGTGCCTACTGAAACGCCGGTCGTTCCGACGGCTACGCCGACCACCGTCCCGGTGCCGGTACTGCTGCCGGTGTTCGAGAGCTTCGATCAGGGCCTGGGATGGCTGGCGCAGGGCAACTGGTCCGCTCAGCCCGGCGGCTGGTTTGCCGACAGCGCCCTGCGCGACCAGACCAGCACGCTGACCGGCGACGTGTGGATCGACCTCCGTCTGGCGGTCAATCCGCAGATCGTCTTCTGGCAGCGGGCGGCCCTGTCCGGGCAGGACGTGATCGCGCTCGATCTGAGCGTGGATGGCGGCCTGTCGTGGCAGCCGCTCGATCAGCAGATCGGCGCGTCCTTCGAGTGGACGTCCCGCACGGTGGATCTCGCGGCCTACCGGGGCCTGGTCATCCGTGTGCGCTTCCGCCTGGAAACGCCCGGCGCGCTGCCGGAAGGCGTGACCTCCACCGGCTGGTGGATCGACGAGCTGGCCGTGCAGGAAGCGCCGGTGATCCCGCCGACGGCTATCCCGACCGAAGAACCGACGGCAACACCCATGCCGACCGAGCCGCCCACGGCGACGCCCGTTCCCACGGAGCCGCCGACGGTGACTCCGGTCCCGACCGAGGTGCCTACGGAAGTGCCCACCGACGTCCCCACGGAGGAACCGGTCCAGCCGACGCCTGAATCCGGCAGTTAAATCATCCGATCATCAAGGGGCGGGCATCCAGTCCGCCCCTCTTGATTCCCCCCGGCTTTGCTATAATCTGCCCAAACGGGGTAGGGATCACATGGCTGCACCATCGGACAACCGCGAACTCTCCATTCTGAATACCGTCGCTCAGGCGCTCAACCGCGAGGTAGACCTGTCGCAGACGTTGCAGGCGGCCCTGGCCCATGTGGCCGATCTGCTGGGGCTGCGCACCGGCTGGGTGTGGCTGCTGCGCGAAGAAAGCGGGGAAGCGTACCTGGCCGCCGCGCAGAATCTTCCTCCGGCGCTGGCCGAATCGCCGCACCGCCTGGAAGGGACGTGCTACTGCCTCGACACCTACCGCGCCGGTGACCTGGAAGGGGCGGCGAATGTCAACGTGATCACGTGCAGTCGCCTGCGCTGGCTGGTGGATGGCACGGACGGCTTGCGCTACCACGCCAGCATCCCGCTCTATGCCCACGGCAAAAAACTCGGCGTGCTCAACGTCGCCAGCCCGGACTGGCGCAAGCTGTCGGCGGACGACCTGCGCCTGCTGTATACGGTGGGCGATCTGCTCAGCATCGCCATCGAGCGGGCGCGCCTGTTTGATCGCAGCGTACAGTGGGGCGCTGCCGAAGAGCGCAACCGGCTGGCGCGCGAGATTCACGACACCCTGGCGCAGGGCCTGGCGGCGATTACTTTGCAGCTTGAAGCCGCCGACGCACTGCTGGACGCCGGGACAAAACCCGAACGCGCCCACGAAGCGGTGCGCCATGCCCTGGCCCTGACGCGCAAAAACCTCGAAGAAGCCCGCCGCTCGGTGCTCGATCTGCGCGCGGCGCCGCTGGAAGGGCGCAGCCTGGCCGAGGCGCTGGCGTCCCTGGCCCAGGAAACTGCCGGCAAACACGACCTGGCTCTGCACTGGACCGTCACCGGCGGCAGTTATCCGCTGCCCGTCCGGGTCGAGATCGGGCTGTACCGCATCGCCCAGGAGGCGCTGACCAACGTCACGCGCCACGCCCAGGCGGACTGCCTCGGCGTTCAGTTGGTGATCACGCCCGCCCAGGTCCAGTTGGTGATCGAGGACGACGGGCAGGGCTTCGACGCGGGCCAGATTCCGAAGGGGCATTACGGCCTGATCGGGATCAACGAGCGCGCCCACCTGCTGGGCGGCCAGTTGAAGCTCGAAAGCTGTCCCGGCGAGGGGACGCGCATCGAGATTCTAGTTCCCCTGGAGGCGCAGCCATGATCCGTATCCTGGTGGCCGACGATCACCCCATCGTGCGCGATGGGCTGGTAGCCGTGCTCAGCACCCAGCCGGATTTTGAAGTGGTGGGCGAAGCCTCCACCGGGCCGGAGACGATCCGGCAGGTGGCGGAGCTTCAGCCCGACGTCCTGCTGCTCGACATCGAGATGCCCGATCTGGACGGTGTCGAGACCCTCAAGCGGCTGCGCGCGCAGCATCCCGCCGTGCGGGCGATCATGTTCACCGCGTTCGACACCGATGAACGCATTCTACAGGCGGTCCAGGCCGGGGCGCTGGGCTACCTGCTCAAGGGGGCACCCCGCGACGAGATCTTCAACGCGGTGCGCGTCGTCCAGGCCGGGGGCGCGCTGCTTCAGCCTGTCGTGGCGTCCAGGCTGCTGCGCCGGACCCGGCTGGATCACGAGCCGCTGACTGAGCGTGAACGCGAGGTGCTGCGCCTGTTGGCGCGCGGCCTGACCAACAAGCAGATCGCCGCCGATCTGGTGATCACCGAGCGCACGGTCAAATTCCACGTCAGCGCCATCCTCGCCAAGCTCGACGCGGGCAATCGCACCGAAGCCATTCACCGGGCCACGCAGCAGGGCTTGATCGAGTCCTGATCGAAAGTACAGGTCCAAGACTGGCCCCCCGTCCGGTGCGGCGGACCTCTTTTTCCCTCATACTGTGATCCAGACTGGCCTATCGTAAAGGATCATGAGTATGGATCGCAGTACCTTTCAGACCTGGATCGACACCCTGGGCCGCGCCTGGGAAACGCGCAGCGCCACGCTGGCCGCGGACCTGTTCACCGACGACGCGACCTACGCGGAAAATCCGTTTGGCGCGCCGCTGCGAGGCCGCGCGGCCATCCTCGACTACTGGTCGGCGCTGCCGCGCGAGCAGGAAGACATCCGGGTCCAGCTTGAGATCGTCGAAATCACGCCCACGACCGGGATTGCCCGGTGGACGGCGTTGTTTACGCGGGTACCTTCCGGTCGGCACGCCCACCTGGAAGGCATTTTCGTCGCCTCGTTCCAGGCAGGCGAGCGGCGCGCTCACGCCTTTCGCGAGTGGTGGCACGCCCAGGACGAGCGGTCGGGCCATCCGGTGGCGCTGATCACCGGGGCCAGCCGGGGATTGGGCCTGACGTTGGCCGGATTTCTGGCCGCGCAGAGCTACGACCTGGTGCTGACGGCGCGGGGCGCGGACGCCCTGGCGCAGGCCGCCGGATCGCTCCAATCCTACGGCTCGACCGTGATCGCGCTGCCCGGCGACGTGGCCGACCCGGCACACCGGGTGCGGCTGATCGACGCGGCGCGGTCGCTGGGGCGGCTGGATCTGCTCGTCAACAACGCTTCGACGCTGGGACCCAGCCCGCTGCCCGCACTGGCCGATTATCCGCTGGCCGATCTGGCAGACGTATTCGCCACCAACGTGATCGCCCCGGTGGGGCTGATCCAGCTCGCGCTGCCGCTGCTCAAAGAAAACAAGGGGCTGGTGATCGACGTCAGCAGCGATGCCGCGTTGGGCGGTTACGAAGGTTGGGCGGGCTACGGCTCCAGCAAAGCCGCGCTGGATCTGATCTCGCTCACCCTGGCGAACGAGCTGCGCGAGTCCGGCGTGAGCGTCGTCAGCGTCGATCCCGGCGATATGCGCACGGTCATGCACCAGCAGGCGTTCCCCGGCGACGACATCTCGGATCGCCCGCTGCCCGAAGTGACCCTGCCGTTTTGGGGCTGGCTGCTGGGCCAGGATCGCGCGGCGATCAGCGGCCAGCGTTTCAAAGCTCAGGCCGAGCAGTGGGAGGTGATGGCGTGAAACGCAGCGATCTAATCTTCCCTCGCCCGCCCGAACTGCAAGCCGCCGCGCCGCCCGACGTGCGCGGGATCGCCCGCGACGGCGTGCGCCTGATGGTCAGCCACCCGGACGGCCAGCACACCCACGCACATTTCCGCGACCTGGCGAGCTTTCTGCACGCCGGGGATCTGCTGGTCGTCAACCAGAGCGCGACGCTGCCCGCCAGCCTGCCCGCCCGCGGCGCTCCCGGCTCGTTCATCGTCAACCTGTCCACGCACTATGGCCGGGGCCTGTGGGTGGTCGAGCCGCGTTGGAGCACGGCCCAGCCCGGTCCCCTGCCGCTGGCGGCGGGCGAGACGATCCAGGCGGCGGGCGTCAGCGCCCGGCTGGTCGCGCCTTATCCGGGCATTCCGCGCCTGTGGTTCGCCCAGTTCAGCGGCGATCTCGATCAGGCCATGCGGCAGCACGGTCAGCCGATCCGCTACGGCTACGTGCCGCAGCCGTATCCGCTCTCGGCGTACCAGACTTTTTTCTCCAGCGTGCCGGGCAGCGCCGAAATGCCTTCTGCCGCGCAGCCTTTCACGCCGCGCGTGGTCGCTCGCCTGCGCGCCAAAGGGATCGAGATCGCCGGGTTAGTGCTGCATACCGGCGTGTCAAGCCTGGAAGTCGAAGTCGAGGACGTGGAGTCGCACCCGCTCTATGCCGAGCCGTTCCAGGTGCCGCCGGCGACAGCGCGCGCGGTGAACGAGGCGCGCCGGGCGAGACGGCGGGTGATCGCGGTGGGCACGACGGTCATCCGCGCGCTGGAATCGGCCTGGGATGGGCAGCAGATCCGCCCTGCCGCCGGATTCACGCGGCTGTACGTGCATCCCCAGCGCGGGATTCACGCTGTCGATGGATTGATCACCGGCCTGCATGACCCGGTGACGAGTCATCTCGCCATGCTGTACGCGCTGGCCAGTCAGGACACGATCCGGGCGGCGTATGCGGAAGCGGTGCGCGAGGGCTATCTCTGGCACGAATTCGGCGACAGCCACCTGATCCTGGCGGAGTCGACAATCGCGTCGTCGCTCACGGCGCGCGATGAAGCGGCCTGAAGGGTTCAGTCAGGGGGAATGGCGCGGCGCTGGTCCAGATCGTAGCGGTAGCCGCGGGTGAGGAAATGCAGTTGAAGACCTAACACCGCGATGGCGTCGTGAGCTTTGACATTGTAAATGTTGGTGTGCTGCAAGTGCGTGCCGTCCACGATGGTGACGCTGCCCGATCCGATCACTTCGGCCTGCCGGTCCGGCCCGATCACCAGGGCGGTGTCTTCGTCCAGACCGACGCCGAGCACGGCGGGGTTGTAGGCGACGGCGGTGGTCAGCCGCCCGATCCGGTCGCGCTGGCGGAAGTGCTGGTCGAGGATCACGCCCTCGATCAGGCCCAGTCCCGGCACTAGCTGGATCATGCGTTGGGCCGGGGAGTTCCCGCTGCGCCCGAAGGCGACCATGTGCTGGCTGAGGGCGGAGGCTCCGGCGCTGGTCCCGGCCACGACCATCCCGGCAGCCCAGCGCTGCCTGATCCGCTCGGCTAATGGTGTCCCGCCGAGCAGCGACACCAGCTTGACCTGATCGCCGCCGGTGAGAAAAAGCGCGGTGCAGGTGTCGAGCGCAGCAAATCGCGCGGGCTGTTCGGCGTCCGCGCGCGTTTTGATCTCGACGACGTCCACCGACGACGCCCCTAACTCCGTGAACAGAGTCCGGTACAGCAGCCCGACGCTGTCGGGAATGCTGGAAGCGGCGGGGATAATCACCAGGCGAGCCTGTGCACCACCCGCGCGCTGTACCACCTGTTCGAGCACCACGCGTGGGCCGTGTTTTTCCTCTGCCCCGCCGATGGGGATGAGGTATCCGGGAAGAGTCATGCTGCTTTAGGGTTTGGCGCTCATGGCAGGACTGGCGACGCTGGCGAGCACAGAAGGGAGGATGGTCGCAGGTTCTGAACGAAACGAGGCTTTCAGGTCGTTCACGAAATTGGGAATGCTGATCGGCTTGGTCATGTAGCCATCGAAACCGGCTTGCAAGGCGCGCTCTTTGTCGCCCGACATCGCGTGCGCCGTGAGGGCCACCACCGGGATATGCTGGGTGCGGGGATCGCTTTTGATCCGCTGGCGCATCTCCCAACCATCCATTTTGGGCATGGAGAGATCAAGCAGGATTAATGTCGGCAGGAAACTTTTCAGAAGGTCCAACCCTTCCAGTCCGTTATGGGCAGTTTTGACGGAGATCCCATGAAAGTGTAGGGTTTCGGCGATAACTTCGAGGTTATCCGGTTCATCGTCGATCAGCAGGACATTCCACGCCGTCAGGTTGTTCCAGTCCAACATCTCAAATGACTCCGTTCTTTTGGCTCCACGCGGGTAGATAAGCCCGTCGGAACCGGCCATGAAAGCTTTTGCCTTGCCTTTGATTACATCATAGGCTCCGGTTATCAATATCCCATTGCTGATTTGTCAAAATTGTATCATGAATTGTAAAACTTCAGACTGAACGGTGCTGTGGTTTATGGGCAGGGTTGGTTTGCTGCTGATTAAGAGGGATCTGAGGTATCATAGTCTTGTGTAACACAGGTGGAGCACAGTTGGGAGCAGAAAGTAGCTTCTGGGTATAGGTCCGAACTATACTCGACGGAAGCAGTGTCTTAGCGCATGACGTTGAGAGGGGATTGTTAATATGTCGATCCAAATTGTCTGGTTAGGCCATTCTGCATTCCAACTGCGCATTGGCGACGATCGTATTCTGATTGACCCCTTCCTGACCGGCAACCCCCTGTCTCCTATCGGTCCGGAGGATGTGGAAGCCGAGTATATTTTGTTGACGCACGGGCATGGCGATCACATTGGCGATGCTCCGGCGATTGCCCGGCGGACCGGGGCGACGGTCGTCGCAAACAATGAGATCGGAATCTGGCTGCGCAGTAAGTA
Source organism: uncultured Anaerolineaceae bacterium (assembly GCA_964427955.1). Lineage (GTDB taxonomy): Bacteria > Chloroflexota > Anaerolineae > Aggregatilineales > Aggregatilineaceae > JACRBK01. The sequence goes on along the minus strand of CAYRWY010000014.1, from coordinate 26,830 downwards.
CCACCTGGAAAGAGTCCACACGCTAAATGTGGGCGGCGGGGTCAAGCTGCCCTTTGGCCGGGTCGAACTGACGACAGCCCTCCATACCTCGTCCCTGCCCGATGGCAGCTACGGCGGCCAACCGAACGGGCTGCTGATCATGGTGGACGGCGGTCCCACCATTTATCACGCGGGCGATACGGGGCCTTTTATGGACATGCAGTTGATCGGCGAGAATGGCCTCGACGTGGCGATCCTGCCGATCGGTGATTACTTCACGATGGGGATCGAAGGCTCGTTGAAGGCTATCCAGCTTCTCAGGCCGACGGTCGTGATCCCGATGCATTACAACACGTTCGATAGGATCGCTCAGGATGTCTCGCTGTGGGCCCAGCGCGTGCAAAACGAAACGGATGCCCAGCCGGTCGTCCTGGACCCAGGGGGGAGTTTTCAGTTCTAGCGGTCGTCGGCGGGGGCAGGTTCCTGCCCCCGGAAAAAACCAGCTTTACGCCTCCAGGGGCGGCTTGCGGGTGTGCCAGTCGGTCGCCTGCTGGTAGGCGTGCCCGACGCGCAGGACCATCGGCTCGTCGAACGCCGGGCCGAAGATTTGCAGCCCCACGGGCAGTCCGGCCTGGTCGAACCCGCACGGCACGACGCCTCCCACCACTCCCGCCAGGCTGGCCGAGAGTGTGAACACGTCCGACAGGTACATTTGCAGGGGATCATCCGCTTTTTCGCCGATCCGAAAAGCGGTCGTCGGCGTGGTGGGCGAGACGATCACGTCTACCTGCTGGAACGCCTCGTCGAAGTCCTGCTTGATCAGCGTGCGGACCTTTTGCGCTTTCAAATAATAGGCGTCGTAGTACCCGGCGGACAGCGCGTAGGTGCCGAGCATGATGCGGCGCTTGACTTCGGGACCGAAACCCTGGCCGCGCGTGGTCTTGTAGGTCGGCCACATTTCGCCCTGGCTGTGGCGCGGACCGTAGCGCACGCCGTCGAAGCGGGCCAGGTTGGCCGAGGCTTCCGACGGGGCGATCAGGTAGTAGACCGGCAGCGCGTATTCGGTGTGCGGCAGGCTGATCTCGCAGATCTCCGCGCCCAGCGCCGCCAGTTGGGCGACCGCCGCCCGCACCGCCTGTTCGACTTCCGGCTGCATCCCGTCGATGAAGTATTCCTTGGGCACGCCGATCCGCAGGCCGCGAATATCGCCGGTGAGCGCCGCCCGGTAGTCCGGGACGGGCGTCGGCATACTGGTGCTGTCCAGTGGATCGTGTCCCGCGATGACGCCCAGCAGCACGGCCATATCCTCGACCGTGCGTCCAAATACGCCGATCTGATCCAGCGACGAAGCGAACGCGATCAGCCCGTAGCGCGACACCCGGCCATACGACGGCTTGAGCGCGCAGATGCCACACAGCGCGGCAGGCTGGCGGACGCTCCCGCCCGTATCGGTGCCGAGCGCGCCCAGCGCCATCCGCCCGGCGACGGTGGCGGCACTGCCGCCGCTGCTGCCCCCTGGCACACGCTCCAGGTCCCAGGGATTGTGCGTCGTGAAGTAGCCGGAGTTTTCGGTGGACGATCCCATCGCGAACTCGTCGGTATTGGTCTTGCCCAACATCACCGCCCCGGCGTCGAACAGTTTTTGCACCGCCGTGCCGGTGAAAGGCGGGACGAAGCCTTCCAGGATGCGCGATCCGCAGGTGGTCGGGACGCCCTTCGTGACCAGCACGTCCTTGATCGCCAGCGGAATGCCGAGCAAGGGCGCAGTATCGCCCTGCTGTAGACGCCGGTCGGCCTGCGCCGCCGCGTCCAGCGCCAGATCGCTGGTGATGGTCAGGAACGCCTGCACACGGGGATTGAGCGCCTGGATGCGGTCCAGATGGGCCTGGGTGAGTTCGACCGCCGTCACCTCACCCGCGCGCAGTTTCGCCTGCGCCTGTGTCAACGTAAGATCAGTTAGAGCAGTCATGATCGGTGTATCCGTCGGTAGCCTAAAAAGCTCCATGATGAGTGAGCATGATCATACCGGGCCTGGGCCGCGGCGCCGTTGGTGAAAACAGACGAATGTAACGCTCATCCCGCGTGCGGCGTCTCGGCAACCTTGATCTTGAGGGTCATCAACGGTTCCTGACGCTCCTCGGCTGTTCCCGGCTTGATCAGGATGTAGCCCCGCTCCGCATCGACGAAGTTATAGATCGTTTTCACGCGTTCGGTGAACCGGGCCGTCAGCTCTTTGACGAAGCCTTCGACGTCGGTGGCGTGGGTCAGGATGACGAAATGAGCCTCTTCGGGGGTGCCGATGAAATCATTCGTCGTCCCCAGGTCGGTGACGACCCCGGACAGGACCTGGGCCACGAAGCCCAATGCCTCGTCGGCGGCGATGAACCCATAGGCTTCGCGGAAGGCGCTGAAGCCGTCCACCGTGATTTCGAGCGAGTGCCAGTTGGTTTGTTCGTACAGCCGCCGCAGTTCCGCCGTGATCAGCGGGCCAGACGGCAGCCCGGTCCGCGGCTCGTGGAGATGATCCCGGGAAGCCCGGCGGATCGATCCCTGCACGCGCAGGCGCAGCTCCTCGATGTCGAACGGCTTGGTGACGTAATCATCGGCGCCCAGTTCCAACCCGGCCACCTTGTCCGCGCGGGCATCGCGCTGGGTGAGGAACGTGATCGGGATATATTTTGTCAGCGTCGTGGTGCGCAGCGCCCGGCATACGTCAAAGCCATCCATATCCGGCAGCATCACATCCAGCAGCACCAAATTCGGGAACTTGGCCCGGCTCAGCGCGATCCCCTCCGCGCCTTCCTGGGCATGAAAGACCTCATAGCCCTGGCTTTCGAAGAAAGTGACCAGCATTTCGGACACATCGATATCGTCTTCGATGATCAGCAGGCGCTTTTTGGGCATCGTGTCGGCCTCCCTCGGTCGCGGCATCAACGTAAAAACTCCTCTAGTGTACCAAAAAATTGACTGTCACCTAAAATTATGTTTTTGCTTCAACCGGGTGAGCGTAGGCATGGCGTAGCGCGGGCGTGGAGTGCTCATCCATTCACTTTTGGACGAAAATCTCATAAACTAAATGCGTGTCAAGAATAATGGGGAAAAGGACCCGATGTACGCGCAACCTCAACCTCCCGAACAACCTACCCATGCCCTGCATCGCCGCCCGGTGCGCCGCGTCCGTCTTCAATCGCCCTGGCTGATCCTGGCTGGCGTCTTCACGCTCGGCACGGTGGCCATGATCTGCATCGTCGGCCTGCTCGTGCTGGTGCTTTATTCCGGCGGGAAGCAGATTCCGTCCGGCGTCGCCGTGGCGGGCATTCCCATCGGCGGCGAGTCCGTCAAAAACGCGACCGGCCAGCTCACCCAGCACGACTTTGCCAGCCAGCCGGTGATCCTGACGGATGGAGATCGCCGCTGGACGCTGTCGCTGGGTGAGTTGGGCATCCAGGTCGATGTGGCGGCGACCATCCAGGCGGCGCAGGACGCGCCCGCCGGGACTGCCGTGCAGCCCTGGTACACCATCGATTTCACGCAGACCCAGAATATATTGATCGCCTTCAGCCCGCAGGTGAACATCGCCGCCACCCCCGGTCAGGCCGGGCGCAGCATCGACATCCCCGCGGTCCTGGACCGGCTGTACCTGAATCTTCAGGGCGAACTGGCCGACGGCGTGCTCGAACTCAGCATGATCGTGACCGACCCGCTGCCGCAGACGACCTCGTCGTCCTCGTCCACGCCATACACCGGGCAAACGACTGTGCACGTCGTCGAGCAGGGCCAGGAATTAGGGCTGATCGCCAAGCTGTACAACGTCTCGCTGCAAGACATCATCAATCTCAACCAGCTCGACAACCCCGATCTGCTGTACGTCGGCCAGGAATTGACCATCCCGGCGGCGGGGGTCTATACGCCTGCGGCGGTGGATGCTCCGGCGGCGCCCACCAGCGTGGGCAAAGCGATTGTGGTGTCCACGTCGCAGCAGCGGATTTATGCCTATGAAAACGGCCAGATGGTGCGCTCCGACCTGGTGTCCACCGGCCTGCCGGATACGCCGACCGTCTTAGGGGATTATAAGGTCTACCAGAAGTATACCGCGACCGACATGAGCGGGCCGGGCTACTACCTTCCGGCGGTGCCGTATACCATGTATTTCTACGAGGGGTATGGGATTCACGGGACCTACTGGCACAACAGCTTCGGGCGGCCCATGAGTCACGGCTGCGTCAACCTGCCGACGCCGGAAGCCGAGTGGTTCTTCAACTGGGCCGAGGTCGGCACCCCGGTGCGGGTGGTCTGATCGGGCAGCCTCTCGAAATCTCAAGCCCG
>CAYRWY010000014.1:3674-22425 GCA_964427955.1 uncultured Anaerolineaceae bacterium | reverse complement strand
GGCGTATCGCCATACGCCCCTACCAAATCGATCACTCGTACCGCAGCACGTTGAGCGGCTTTTCGCCGGACGCGCCCCACGCCGTCAGGACGGCGGCCAGCAGCGCGATCCCCACGCACAGCGCCATCAGGCTGAGCGCGGTCAGATAGGGGATCGTATCCCCCAGCGTGCCGCCGAACACCCCGGCGATGAGCAGCAGCAGGATCGCGCTGCCCAAGCCCACGCCGATCAACCCGCCGATCAGTCCCATCAGGCCATTTTCGAGCAGCAGCATTCCCAACACCCGCTCGCGCTGCAAGCCCACCGCTTTCATGATCCCGATCTCGCGCCGCCGCTCCAGCGTCGAGAGGGCGACGGAGTTGGCGATCACGATCCCGCCGACGATCAGCGCCAGGCTGGCGACCAGGATCGGGAACGAGGTGAACTGGTCGATCAGGCGGTTGATCAGGTCGTTGATCAGCCGGGTTTCCAGCATGAACGCGCCGGGGATGGTGTTGATCGACTGGCGTAGGGGGGCGATCTGATTGTTCTGGACGTCTACGATGGCTTTGGTGCTGTCCGGTGTCAACCCGGCAGGAAACGCATCCAGCGGCGCGTAGTTGGGCGACATGGCGTCGGCGGAAAAACGCCCGCCGGTCCGGTCCATCATGCCGACGATCTCGAAAGTCTGCTCGACCGGCTCGCTGCCGCCCTCGAAGCGGAAGGTCAGCCTGTCGCCGACGTCGAATCCGGCGGCCAGAGTCTTGTCGTTGGCCGTGACGACGAGATACGGCTTCCCCGCGTCGTCGGCAGTCAACTGCCGCCCGCGATAGAAGGGGACGTCCGGCAGGTTGGAGTTCACCCCGCGTGCGTCGATGGCCGAGACGAAGCGGCTCAATCCCCGGTTGCCATGTCCCATCATGCCCTGGCTGGGGCTGGTCTCATCGACTTTGGCTTTCAACTCGTCGTAGGTGTAGGTCTGGTGGGCGCTGACGTCTTCCATCGAGATCAGCTCCACGTTGTAGGTCCCGGTGATGGTGTAGCTGTTCACGCCTGGGGCCTTCTGAAGCTGGGCTTCGACCTTGGAGAGCGTGTCTCCCTGCCCGGACGCAAAGACGATCACGTTGCCCCCGGCTTCGTCCACGAGGATGCTCTCGAAGCGGTCGGTGATCGCCTGGGCCAGCATCGTCACCAGGCTGAGCGTGAACACCCCGACGACCAGCGCCAGCAGCGTGGCGGCGACGCGCCCCCGCACGGCCAGCATCGAGCGCAGCGCGACTTTCAAGTCTACCAGCCAGCCCGACGGGAAGAAGCGCGCCACCACCCAGACCAGACCCCACAACAGCGCGTACAGCAGGCCAACGATCACGAACGTGCCGGACAGGATCAGCAGGGCCGGGACGACGAACGCGAACGCGAAGCCCACCACGGCCAACCCTACCGGCAGCAGTTTTCTGCCGGGGATCAGCAGGCCGACGAGCAGGCCGAGCACGGCTCCGACGATCCCGGCGATGATCCGCGCCGGGCCGCCCGACAGCAAATCGCCGAGCAGCGGCTGCGCTACCAGGCTGAGCGCGGCCATGACCACCAGCAGGGCGGCGAATGAACGCCGCCGTCCGGCACGGGGCACGACCGCGTCGTTCGGATGCAGCACCAGGTTCGGGCGCACCTCACCGGCGGCCAGGGTGGGCATGAAGCCAAAGATCGCCGTGACGACCACGCCCACCACCAACCCGGTCAGTGCCGGACCGGGCGTGATGCGAAAGTCCAGCGTGTGCACGATGAACGCTCCGGCGATCCCGCGCGTAGCGTAGGCCGTCAGCCAGCCCAGTGCGATCCCCAACAGGCTGCCGACGAAGCCCATCAGCACCGCTTCGACCAGGAACAGGACCGTCACCTGCGGACCTTCCAGGCCGAGCGTCTTGAGCACCGCGACTTCGGTGGTGCGGCGGCTGACGACCACCTGCATGGTGTTGACGATGCCGATCCCGCCGATCAGCAGCGAGACCAGGCCCATGACCATGACCAACTGGTTCAGGGTATCCGCGATCTCGGTGTTCTGGTCCTTCAGTTCGGAGGTGGTGGTCGTTTGCAGGTAGGGATACTGGGCGTCGAAGGCCAGTTCCACGCCGTCCACCTGGGACGGATCGGGCAGCTTGACGAAAATTCGGTCGATGCCGAGCGTCGTGGGGTCGAAGTATTGCGCGGCGCTCAGGTCTACGAAGTAGTAGCCGAACAGCGCGCCGCCCATGTTTTCCATGCCGCCCTCGGAATCCGTGGGGATAATGCCGCGCAGGGTGAAGTCGGCAGTCGTCCCGCTCAGGTGGAGCGTATCGCCGATCTGGGCGTCCAGCGTGTCGGCCAGGTTGCGGCTGATCACGACGTCGGTGGGGGCCTGGATCAGCGCGCTGAGCGGCTGGCCGTCTTCGGACGACCGGCTCCCATACAGTGGATAAGCGCTGGCATCGACCAGGTAAGGCGTGACCGGCCCCTGCTCGACGCTCGTGCGCAGATCGCTGATCGACGCGGCGGACATCATCCCGACGCTGGCGACGAAGACCTCGCGCTGCGTCACCACGCTGCCGGGGTACTCGCGCGCGAACCACGCCTGGATCTGCTCCAACCCGGCGGGCGTGAAGTGCAGATTGCCGCTGGCATTGTGGCCGCTGAAGGCGTTCCCGCCGCTGACCTTGACGACGCCCAGGTCGCGGCCCTGTTGCGCGACTTCCGCCGAGGTTTCCTTATCCGCCTGGGGCGCGATCTGAAGATCGCCGCCGTTGCTTTCTTGCAGGCTGCTGGTCAGGGTGTCTTTGACCATGCCGCCCAACGTTTGCAGGCTGACGATGGCCGCGACCCCGGCAGCGACACACAGCAGGGCAAAAACCGTCCGCTGCCCGTTCACGCGCAGATCGTTGATGGAATGACGCAGGTAAAAGCGCAGTTTTTCGATCATGGCTTCACCCCTGGCGCTCGCGGATCAGATCGATGGCGGCGCGCTGCGCGGTCGAGCGGGCGTCCACGTCGTCGGCGATCTGTCCATCGACCAGCGCGACCACGCGATCCGCCTGGGCGGCGACGTTCATGTCGTGGGTGACGATGATGATGGTGGTCCGCATCGTTTCGCGGACTTCGCGTAGGGCGCTCATCACCAGCCCGCCCGACACGGTGTCCAGGTTGCCGGTCGGCTCGTCACAGAGCAGCAGCGGGGGATTGTTGGCGAGCGCCCGCGCCATCGCCACGCGCTGCTGTTGGCCGCCGGAAAGCTGGTTAGGCCGGTGGTGCATCCGGTCATCGAGTTCGAACAGCGCCAGCAGTTCCTGGGCGCGTTTCGTCGGGTTGAACTGCCGCCGTTGCGCGAACTGGATCGGCAGCGCCACGTTTTCGAGCGCGGTGAGCGTGGGCACCAGGTTGAAAAACTGGAAGACGAAGCCGATTTTTTCGTTGCGGATGCGGGTCAGGGCGCGCTCGTTCAGGTGCGTGATGTCCACGCCATCGATCAGGACTCGTCCGGCAGTTGGCGTGTCCAGCCCGCCGATCAGGCCCAGCAGTGTCGATTTCCCGCTGCCCGACGGCCCGATGATGCTCAAAAACTCGCCCGGACGGACGCCGAGCGTCACGCCGCGCAGGGCGTTGACCGTGACCTGGCCCATTTGCAGGTCTTTGCGCAGATCGTCCGTCTGAACGACGTAGGGACTCTTCCCATTGGGGGATGTTGTTGGCATGTTCTCATAACCTCCGTTAGCTACCCTACCAGCATGGCAGACGTGATTATGAAAACGATGAAGCGCGATTAAGAACGTTCTTATTTTTCGAGCGGGAGGCAGACCACGAAGGTGCTGCCCTGGCCCGGCGTGCTGCGGACGGTCAGGCTGCCGCCGTGCGCGTGGGCGATCTCCTGGGCAATCGCCAGTCCCAACCCCGCGCCGCCCGGCTGGCCGTTGGCATAGCGCGCGCGGTCACTTTCCCCCCGGTAGAAGCGCTCGAACAGGTGCGGGAGGTGTTCCGGCGCGATGCCGGGGCCGGTATCGCTGATCGAGACGCACACCTGGGACGGCTGCTTTTCGGCGCGCAGTGTGATCGTTCCGCCCTGGGGCGTGTATTTGATGGCGTTGTCGAGCAGGTTGAGGAACAGCCGGATCAGCAGGTCCATGTGGCCGTAGATCGCCAGATTCGGGGGTAAGACTTCGGCCAGAGTCTGCGCCTTGCTTTCGGCCAGCGGCCTGACTTGATCTCTGAGGATGGCGAGCAGAATGTTCAATTCGATGGCTTCCGGCTGGGTCCGCTCCATCTGGTGGTCGAGCCGGGTCATGAACAGCAGGTCGTTGCTCAGCCGGATCAGGCGATCCACCTGCTGGTTCAGGTCGCCGAGGGTGTGCTGGTAATCTTCGGGGCGGCGCGGCTGGCTCAGCGTCACTTCGATCTGCCCTTTGAGCGCGGTCAGCGGCGTGCGGAGTTCGTGGGCGGCGTCGCCAGCAAAGCGCCGCTCTCGCTCGAACCCGGCTTGCAGACGGTCGAGCATCTGGTCGAACGTGGCCGCCAGCCGCCCGATCTCATCCGGCGGTCCGTCATAATGGATGCGCTGCTGCAACCCGTCCGCCGTGATCGCCTGGGCGGTGCGCGTGATCTGGTCGATGGGCCGCAGGGCGCGCGTGGCCAGGAAAATCCCGCCCAGCCCGGCCAGCGTCAGCCCTAGCGGCAGCGACAGGAAAAAGTGGCGGCGCAGCAATCCCAGCAGGTTGTCGAGATCGAAGCGCTGGGCGACTTGCAGGCGGCCCAACACACTCCCATCGGCCAGGGGGATGGTCTGGTTATAAATTCGCCATTGGCCGTGACGGCGTTGATTTTTTCCGAACGTAAAATGGCCGTTGGTCGCCGACAGCAGGACCGGCGCGGTGTCGTCATCTCCCACCCGGTCCCAGATCGTGCCGTCCGGCGCGACCAGCGACAGGGTGAAGTCGTCGCTCAGATCGTCCAGGCTGGCAGAGGGTTGAAACACCAGCTTGCCGTTTTCTTCGATGATGCTGCTGCGCGCCTGGCTGGCGGCCAGTTCCAATGCTTGATCGACCTGGGCCTGCAAGCCGTCCTGGATGCGGGTGTGGATGAAAATGGCCGCCGCCACCAGAATCGTGCTCAGCGACAGGAGATACCACACCGTCAGCCGGATGCGGATCGGGACGCTCTGGTGCCACGCCTGCGCCAGTTTAAACATCGTCGTCATCCGTGCCAAGGCGATAGCCCACGCCGCGCACGGTGTGGATCAGCGGGCACGAGCTGCCCTCGTCGATCTTGCGGCGCAGGTAGCCCACGTAGACGTCCACCACGTTCGACTCGTTGTAGAAATCGAAGTTCCAGACGTGCTCGCCGATCTGGGTCCGCGTCAGGACCTGGTTGGGATGGCGCAGCAGATATTCCAGCACGGCATATTCGCGCGGACTTAAGTCGATCAGCCGATGGCCGCGCCGCACCTGGCGGGTGATGGTGTTCATTTCCAGGTCGGCCAGGCCGAGCACCGTCCCGGTTTGCAGCGGCGGACGGCGCAGCAGGGCGCGCACGCGCGCCAGCAGTTCGGGAAAGGCGAAGGGTTTGACCAGGTAATCATCGGCCCCGGCGTCGAGTCCGGCGACGCGATCTTCTACCGTATCGCGCGCGGTCAGCATCAACGTCGGCATTTTGCGCCCCCGGTTACGCAGCTCGCGCAGCAGTTCCAACCCGTCCATCTGGGGCAGCATGATGTCCAGCACCAGCACATCGTAGTCGGCAGCCAGCGCATACTCCAACCCTGTGCGCCCATCCCATGCCAGATCGACGGCGTAGCCGGCCTCGCTGAGTCCCTGTCGCACGAAGTTGGCAATGCCGGGTTCGTCTTCTACGACCAAAATTCGCATACACCCTCCACATCTTGACCGTAGTGTAGCGCGCAAATTTAAGAAAACGATGAAGGAGGGTGAGATTACGAATCGGGCGTGATCTCTACAACTGGCAGCGACTCCAGCGGGATGCTGGTCTCGATCAGGTTGTAGAACACCCAGGCTTCGATGCCGCTGCTGTATGATCGAATTCGCAGCCAGTCTCCGGTGGGGGTGCGGCCCTGGACGGCGACCGCCTCGCCGGGATGCAGCACGCCGAGAATTTTATAACCTTCGCCGGGGCCGGAGCGCAGGTTGGCATTCTGGCGCGATTTCACCACGCCGTCCGGGATGCAGCCATCGGCGATGGGCAGTCCGGCCACGTCGGGGCAGCCGTCGGCCTCGTCGCGCACGCCGTCGCCGTCGGCGTCCTGTGGGGCGTTGGCGGTTGGCGTGTTCCCGCCGCTTTTGGAATTCAGGATCACGGCCAATCCCGCGAGCAGGGCCAGCACGAGCACGATCAGCAGGAGTGCCAGCCGTTTGGGGCGCCGCTGGCCGGATGGCTGATCCGTGGTCACGGGCGACGGCACGGCCAGGACCGACTCGGCGGCCATCGCTGCCGCGGGGACCGGGGGCAGCGGGGGCACCGCGGCTTCGCGGATGCGCTCGGCGATGGAAGCCCGCGAGACCAGGGTCGGCACGTCAGAGACCGGCGCTTTACCGGTATTCTTTTGGGCGCGGACCAGGGCTTCCACCAGCGCCGCCCCGCTGGGATAGCGTTCCTCCGGCGTTTTCGAGAGCGCCTTGAGGACCATCGCGTCCAGTGCGCGGCTGAGAGTGGGCCGCAGAGTACGCGGCGGGCACGGCTGCTCGCCCATTTGTTTGAGCGCCACGTCGGTCAGGTGGTCCGCTTCGAAAGGGCGCTGCCCGGTGAGCATCTCGTACAGGATCACGCCGACGGCGTACAGATCGCTCAGCGGCGTGGTCGCGGCGGACGAGATGGCGTGTTCCGGGGCCATGTAATGCACCGAGCCGAAGATCTTCCCCGCGGTCGAAACTCCACTCAGCCGCGCCAGTCCAAAGTCGGTCAGGTAAGCGCGGCCCTGGTTATCCACGATGATATTCGAGGGCTTGACGTCCCGGTGAATCACGCCCTGGCCGTGAGCGTAATCCAGGGCGGTGCAGACGTCGCGCAAAATCTGCGTGGCGTCTTTCAGGTCGATGTAATCCTGGTTCTGGTGGTAGGTCTCCAACAGCGATTTCAGGTCGGGGCCTTCGACGTACTGCATCGCCATATACAGCAGCCCCTTCGACCGACCGTAGCGATACAGCCGGATGATGTGCGGATGTTCGAGCCGGGCGATGGCCTGAGCTTCGCGCTCGAAGCGCTTGACGTATTCCGGATCGACGCTGAGCGGCGTCTTGATTACCTTGATTGCCGTCTTACGCTTGAGCCGCACATCGGTCGCCAGGTAGACGTGCGCCATGCCCCCCTGGCCCAGCAGGCGGTCGATGCGGTATTCGTCGAGTTGTTTTCCGACCAGTCCACTCATTCGGGATCGTCCAACTGGATGTGCGCGTCGCGGCTGGCGGCGGCGATGCGCTGCAAATCGCTGATGAAGGTGTTCAGCCCGCGCACATAGGCGTCCAGGTAATCCTGGGCCATGCGTTCCGCCAGCGCCCGCTCGCCCGCGCCGATCAACTGCCCGACGTGCGGGCGGAAATCGCACAGTGAAAGCTGCATGGTCCCGGTGGCATCGGTGAGCACGCCCCAGACCAGCGTCTTTTTGTCGTTATCGTCTTTGGCGGTGGCGAAGCGGGTGAGCGTGCTGGAGGGCACCACCGCGCCCACGTTCGAAAATACCTCGCGTCCTTTGATCATATCATTGAGCATGTCGAAACGCTGCGGAATCTGATCCAGCAGGCGTTGCAGCGGAGTCGGCATGTGTGCCAGCAGCTTGATCGTGCTGACGCTGGCGGTCTGTCCCAGGGCCGCCCGCTCTTTAGCCTGGCCCAGCACCATCCCGAATCCGGCCAGCGTCGCCAGGTAGGCGCGCTGCAACCCGGCAAAGTGCTGGTAGCGCGTCTCACGCGTTTTGGACTGGACAGCTTTTTCGTAGGCGTCCAGCGCGGCGATCACCTGCCGGTGCTGGTGGAGCAGATCCAGTTCTTCGAGCGGCACTTCGAACGTCATCGGGAACAGCCGGTCGCGCGGCTGGCGCTGGCTGGCATCCACCGGGATCAGGATCGCGGCGTGGGTCTGGCGGGCCGGTTCCAGCACGTCGAGCGCGGCGGTGCAGGCGGCCTGGGCACCTTTGCGGCGCGCGGCCTGTTTGAGATCGGCTACGATGGTCGGGTCGGGCCGGTAGGTGACGGCGTGGATCGCCCGGTAGAGCACCAGCAGATCGTTGACGGTCAGTTGCAGCAGGTCACTGCGCGACCGCAGCAGCCGTCGCAGCCGCAGCATGGCCCCGATGTCGCCCCGGTTGGATTCGGCGCTGACGTGCGGGGTGACGCGCGGCGCTTCGCGGATCAGCGCGCGTTCTCTGGGCGTGAAGTGGAAGGTGGGCGAGACCGGCAGGGCTGCCGCGGGGGCGGCGGGCGGCAGGGTGTGCAGATAAACCGCCCAGGCCAGCGCCTCGTTGGTCAGAATCTCGGCCAGCGCCGCGCCCCAGGTGCCGTCAAAGAAAATGTGCGACTGGTCGAAGGCGAAGGTGGTGCCGCTGTCGAAGATCGTCAGGGCATGATCCCCGAGGCCGCGCTCGGCCCGGCGCAGATCGGACAGCGGCAGGTAGCGCGGGCGGACGTCGAAATTCAGCAGGAGCGGCACGGTTTGCAGGCTGTCCAACGGCAGCTTCTTGCGCACGTTGGCCAATGCCCCGCGCCGCATCTCGGCCAGCTCGACCAGCGGTTCCGACGCCGCGCGGGATGGATCTCGGACGATGCGAGCGATCTGCGCGCGCACGTCCGCCACTTTGATCGGGCGCTGTGTGCCGGAGCGGCAGGCTGGGATCAGGTAGTAGCGTCCGTCGAAGATCACGCCGACCTGGGCCTGATCGAGCGCGATCGGGACGTGCGTCTCCCCATACGGGCCGGGATCGAGCGTACACAGCATCGACATCTGGCGCTGGTAGGCGGGCAGATCGTCCGCTTCGGCGGCGCTGACCAACGCCTGCCAGCGGTGGCGGGTTTTGCGGTTCAGGTCCGCCGTGGTCCGCTCGACGAAGTGATCGAAGACTCTCCGGCGGTACTGAGGGTACGTTTCCGTCGGCGTCGAATCCGCCCCGCGGCCATAAGGGCGCTGCCGTTCCCATTCCCGGTACAGCCGCGCATGGCGGGCGCCGTCCGCGTCGTTGGCGGTGGCCTCGCGCAGCAGGGCCAGGATCACCCGCTCGCGCCACTCGTTGGCCAGCAGATCGTCGTACTGGTGCAGGGTGTGGATCGCCGTCATCGTCCAGGCCGTGATCCGGTCGGTCTGATCCAGCGCGATCTGGTGGTGGCGCAGCGCGGTATCGAAGCCGTGCGTCTCGTTGGTGTGGCGAGCGGTATCTTCGCGCAGCGCGTAATCGACGTAAAACTGCCAGGTCCCTTCAGGGAACGCGTCGTCCGGAGTTTTGCCCACCAGCCGCAGCAGGTTTTGATAGCCCCAGATCACCGCCGCCGGTCCGGCAAACACCGCCGCGTAGACGGCTCGATCCAGCGTTTGCTCGACACCCTGAAAGAGCAGGTTCACGTCGCGCCGGACGATCTCCGCCGTGGGCTTTTTCCCTCGCAGCCGCGCCAGCCCCTCCAGGATCAGGCCGGACACGTTCCCCGCGGGGACCAGTTCCGCGACTCGCTCGACCAGGACTTCGACGTCTGGCAGGGGCAGCGGCGTCAGATCGCGCAGCGCGGTCGACTCGGCGATGGTCTTGAGGCTGGAAGCCGTGAGGGTCGAGGCTTCCCGGTAGGGCTGATCCATCGGGTTACTGCCTGAGCGTGACTTCGGCCTGGACGTCCACGCCGGGGAACAGGCGCTCGGCGTCGTCGGGCACGTAGCGCCGCACCATGTCCGCCGTCAGCGCGTTCGCCGCACAGATTTCGCCGTACAGATCGGCGCTGCGGCGCTTGGTGCGAATCTGCGTCTCCACGTCGCAGTCGAACAAGCCGAACTTGAAGCGCGGATCGTAACCTTCGGCCCACTCGAAGTTGTCCACCAGCGTCCAGTAGAAGTAGCCTTTCACCGGGTAATTGAAATTGATCGCCTGCCAGACGCTCCGCAGGCTGCGGATCAGGTGCAGCGGGCGCAGCGCATCCTCCCCATCGGGCAGCCCGTTTTCGGTGACGTACAGCGGAATCTGCATGTCCGTCCGTTCGCCCAGCCATCGGATCTGCTCGAACAGCCCCTCCGGCCAGATTTCGCCCACGCTTTCCGGCCCCAACAGGCCCGCGCGCGGGCGCGTCTGCTCGATGAACAACTGGCGCGGGCGCAGCAGGTTGAAGCCGACCAGGAAGCGGTAGTAATAATTCAGCCCGATCCAGTCCAGCGTATCGCGCGCTTCGGGGATTTCGACCTTCTTCTGGCCGGAAAACTTGAGTTCGCCGGTCATGATCGCTTCGATCAAGGCCCGGTTGAAGGTGTGGCGCACCAGGTTGCGCGCGGGGGTGTGGATCAGGGCCGGGCGGCGCGTGAGCAGGCTGATCTGGTGTTTGGCCAGGCCCACCTGGGCCCCCGGCGCGACATTCTTGATGGCGTGATAAGCCGCCGCGTGGCCGCGCAGCAGATTTTCGGCCACCTGGTAGGTGAGCCGGGCGTTCCGTTTGCCGGGGGGGAACCGCCCCAGCAGGTAGCCGTGGGTGGCGTAGACCATCGGCTCGTTGATGGTGCACCACAGCTTGACCGTGCTGCCGAACTCTTCGACCACCAGCCGGGCGAAACGCTCGAAGCGCCGGACGGTTTCGGGGTTGGTCCAGCCGCCGATGCGGTCGATCCACAGCGGATCGGTGAAGTGGTGCAGCGTGATCAGCGGCTCCATGCCGCGCTTGCGCAGCGCGTCGATCATCTGCGCGTAATGCTCGATGGCGGCGTTGTCGAATTTGCCGCGCTCCGGCTCGATGCGGCTCCACTCCACCGAGAAGCGGTGCGCGTTGTGGTGCAGATCCCGCGCGCGGTCGAAATCCTGGGCGTAGCGTCCTTTCCACCAGCCGCAGGCTTTGCCGACCTTTTGATCCTGGTAGATGTGGCCGGGCGTTTCTTCCCAGGCGGCCCACTGGTTGTTGCTATTGCCGTCTTCGACCTGGTGCGCGGCGGTGGCGGCTCCCCACAGGAAACCGGGGGGGAAGTTCAATGCGAAATCGACCATCAGGCGCTCCCTTCGTGAGCCATGAAACGCCGTGCCAGGTACAGCGCCGCGATCACGGGGGCATAGGTCAGACGTCCCGCGTCGATCAGGGTCTCGAAGTCGGCCAGCGCCACACGCTCGACCTGGATCGTGAACGCCTCGTCGCCTTCCAGCCGCGAGGGGACCAGATCACGCCCCAGGAACAGGTGCATTTTCCAGCGGGCGTGCCGGGCCAGCGGGTCCACCGTGGCGAGGAAGTCCAGCCGGTGGGCTTTGACCCCGGCCTCTTCCTGTAATTCTCGGTGGGCGGCGCTCGCGCGGTCCTCGCCGGGATCGATCACTCCGGCGGGCAGCGACAGCACAAGCTGGCCGTCCACGACCGACGGCTCGACAATGAACAAGACTTCGCCCTGATCGTTCACCGGGACGACGAAAATCCCGGCGTCCACGTCCAGGTACGGCTCATCCCACCGCCCGGCGCACAATGTCATCCAGCGGTGGCGGGCGACCACGCGATCCTGGTTCACAGGCTCTCCTTCAACGCCGGGCGACTTGATTGATTTCCAGCGCGGTTTCATGATATACTGAAATCAAGTATCAGGCGAGACATAAAGTATTTCCAACGACAAACCTGAATGGGCTGGCAGAGGAGAAACCTGTCAGACATGCTTCAAAGGTTTGAAGAAGGAAATCGAACCACTATGTCTCGCCTGCCCTTTTGTAGGGCCAGTTTTGATCATCTTTCCCACGAAAACTTCCGCGTAAATCCGGGCATGGCCACGATCCCTTCGATCAGCAGGGTGTGATCGCCCGCCGTGCTGTCGTACCACCCCGCCGGATCGAACGGATCGGACAGCAGCCAGGGGCAGAAGGCGAACAGGTAATCCGGCAGCGGATCGCCGTTGGAAAGCTGCCCCGTGCGGAACCAGTCGAACAGCGCCACGTTGTAATCGCGCAGCACCTCCGCGGTGATCGCCGGGTAGCGTGCGTCGGCCTGATCCCCGAAGCGCCAGCCGCCCTCGCCCGCGATCATGACCGGCACGAAGCCGATCTCCTGCTCGAACACTTTCGCGTATTCCTCGAACCCCACCACGCTGGTCAGGTCGTGATCGTAGTCCGGCGGGTGATTGGCGCCGTAGGGATGCGGCACGAAAAACAGCCGGTCGAAGGTCTCGTCCAGGTGATCGGTCTTGAGGCGTTGCAGCATGGCGCGCGTCCAGTCGAGATCGATCTGCTGCACGCCGGCGTAGCCGCCCGCGTCGTAGACTTGCCGCACGGCGTCCACCAGATGGTCCAGGTAGACGGCCTGATCGACCGCCTGCCCGTCCCATTCGGCGGACAGGCTCGGCTCGTTGTACACCTGGATATAAGGCACCAGTCCCAGCGCGCGCAGGAAGCGCACGTCCTCGCCCCAATGGGCATAGGTCTGGTAGGGGCGCACGAAGGGCCGCCAGATCACCATCAGCCCGGCGCGGGCGAACAGCGGCGCCATCTGCCAGAGCTGCTCCTGGCTGGTATAGTTGACCAGCACCCAGCGCATCCCCAGGTGTTCCAACCGTGTGATCTGCTCCCAGACTTCGAAATCATCGCCCGCCGGGTATTGCAGGTAGTGGATACACCGCCCGTTGTCTCCTTCCGGGCGCGGCCACGTCTGAAGCCAGCCCGTGTAATCGGCGGTGGGCGCAGGCAGGGCCGGAACCGGCGTGATCTCCGGTTGTCCGGGCGTGAAGACGGCGGCTGCGCCGGTCTGGCGGTCGTAGGCCGTCCAGGTCTGGCCGTTGAAGTGGATCAGATGGCGGCGACCTATGAACCAGGGCATCCCGGCGGTGTCCAGCGTCACGACGTCGAAGTGATCGAGCAGCAGCGGGTGGTCGTAAGCCCGGTAGATCGGTCCCTGCGACGACCCGATCTCGTTGTCGCCCGCCAGCCAGATCGTGCCGTCTGCGGCGCGGGCGAACGACGACGAGGGCACTTTTTCGCTCACGACCTTGAACGTCCCGTCCAGGACCTTGACCAGGCGCGAGGGCGTGGTGAGCCACAGCGTCTCGTTCGGCCCCAGCGCGAGATCGGTCACATGGTCGTCGGGCAGATCGCTGTTGAACGTCGTGAAGTTCGTCCGCTGCCCGGTCTTGAGATCGATTTGCCACAGCCCATTATAGCCGGTGGCCCACCAGCCCACGCCTGCCGCCGGATCGAGCGCCCAGGCGGTGATCGTCGGGGCCAGCGTGCGCCGGGCTGCGGTCAGTAAGCGGGCGAGCAGCCGGGCCGCTGCGCTGGTGGATTGCCATGCCTGGCCGCCCCAGCGCGCGAGCTGTCCGGTTTCGTCCACGATCCACAGCGCGCCATCCCGCCACACCGCCAGGTCTTGATCGGCCAGCAGCACGATGTCCCCCGGCAGGTACCCCAATGCCAGGAAGGTCGCCCAGTCTTGAATGTGGCGGATCTGGCTGTCTTCCATCAGGCGGTAGACGGCGGCTCCGCGGCCCTTGACCGGTCGCCCGACCAACTGCTGCGGCGTCAGAGTCGTGGTCGCCTGCGGGGTCAGAGTCGCGGTGAGCGTCGGCTGGGGCCGGTCCGGCGCTGAATGGCAGGCGGCCAGCAGCAGACTCAGGCTGAGCACGGCCAGCGACAGGCGCAGTGGAATTTTCATGAACTTATCTCCCACGTTAATCCGATGTCCTTCATTATAGTGGCCCTGGATCGCGCTGCTTTACGCCTGGGCGGCGGCTCGCTGACAATGGTGTTACTTTTGGGGCTGTCGGCGCGATAGTTAAATAGGTGCACCTGAACATCAGTCGAAGGGGAAAGCCCATGCCAGATGAGCCTTATGATCCCGGCGAGGCCGCACTCGCCCGGCGCGCGAAGGATAACCCGGCAGCGTTTGCCGAACTCTACCGCCGCCACGTGGATCACGTCTACCGCTATCTGTTATTGCGGACCGGCAGTATCGAGGATGCTCAAGACTTGACGACTCAAACCTTCATCGCCGCCCTGGAACATATCGCCAGCTACCAGCCGCGCCGTCCCTTTCGGATGTGGCTGTTAGGCATCGCCCGCCACAAAGCGGCGGACTTCTTCCGCAAGAATCACCTGACCCTGCCGCTGGAAACGGCGGACGATCTTCCCCATCCCGATCCGCTGCCCGACGAGACCGTGAGCCAGAATCTTCAGCTTGAACGGGTCGTCAGCCAGCTCCACCAGCTCGCGCCCGACCGGGCCGAAGCGTTCACGCTGCGCGTCTTTGGCGAGTTTACCGCTGCCGAGATCGCCGAGATCATGGGGAAAAGTGAGGCAGCCGTCAAGATGCTGGTGCATCGTGCCTGGAGCGACCTCCGGCAGCGGCTGGCACCCGTCACCGTGCGCGAAGGGGGGGAGCTATGAACGACGATTCGCGGCGCTACGACGCCGATCAACTGGATCAGCGCATCACGGCGGCTCAGCAGGGCACCCCGGTGCCAGATTTGAGTGATCTGGTGGAGTGGAGCCACATGACCCAACCCGATCCCCGGTTCGTCACCGAACTGGAAACGCACCTGTTGGAACTGCACCGGCAGCAGCGTCGTCCATCTTTCCGGCAGTGGCGCCGCGTGGCGCTGCTGGCCGCGGCGGTGGGCGTGGTCGCCTTCGTCGCGATCTTGCTGGCGAACCGCGACCATTTCCGATCAAAGGAGGGTGAAACGCCCCATGCCGTCCAGACCCAGGTGGCCCAGGCGTTGATCCCCACCGCGACGCTGCTGCCCCTTTCAGCCACGCCCGGCATGTTGGGGACCCCCGTTTTCACGGAGACGGCAGTGCCCGACATCGCCGACATGACGGCGCTGGCCGGACCGACGCTGCTACCTACGCAGGCTATGTCTTCGACACCGCCTCCCACGGCCAGCCCGCTGCCCCCTGTCTCAACCTTGCAGCTTGCGGTGTTGACTTCCACCCCGGCCAGCATCCACGCGGCGACGGCGGTGATGGTCCCCCCCACGCCCACGCCGCTGCCGGTCGCGACGTCGTACCAATCGACGCTCAAGGCTGGAGAGATCGACGATAACCAGGACTTCGACGCCTATCTGCAATACCGGCTGGACTTCCTGCGCTTCGTGGGCGGTTGGGCGGTGCACGACGTGGACGTGTCCGAGCGCCACACCATCCACGTCACGACCGCCGACGGTCTCCCGGTGCTCGGCGCGGACGTGGCGATCTACGATCCGCGCGAACATCTGATCGTCAATCTGCATACCACGGCTGCCGGGCGGGCCTACTTCTTCCCGCTGGCCTATCCCGAAGCGGTGAGCGTGCCGTCGTTCCTGGTCGTGGTCAGCCAGGACGGCACCAGCGCCAGCTTCGATCTCACGCGCGACAACCGGGATGCCGTGTGGGAGGTGACCCTGGACGTGCCGCCCACGCAGCCGCCCGTCGCGCTGGACGTGTTGTTCCTGCTGGATTCGACCGGCAGTATGGGCGACGAGATCGCCGAATTGAAAAATAACATCCTGAGCATCTCTGCCCAGGTCGATGCCCTGCCCGGCCAGCCGGATGTACGGTATGGGCTGGTGACGTACCGGGATCGCGGTGACGCTTATGTGACCGGGGTCTATGGCTTTACCGGCGATATTGGCCGATTCCAGGTCAATCTTGGGCATGTCCAGGCGGACGGCGGCGGGGACGATCCCGAATCGCTCAACGAAGCCTTATACGAAACCCTGTCCGGCGTGACGTGGCGCGGCCCGGAAACGGTCAGGCTGATCATCCTGATCGCCGACGCCCCGCCGCACCTGGACTATGCGCAGGACTACGACTATGCCCGGGAGATGCGCCGCGCGTCCGAAGCGGGGATCAAGATTCACGCTGTCGCGTCGAGCGGCCTGAACGATACCGGTGAGTACATCTTCCGCCAGTTGGCGCAGTTCACCGGCGGGCGGTTCATCTTCCTGCTGTACGACAGCACCCCGCAGGCGGCGACGTCCAGCGAACCCGGCGCGCCCGGCACCGAGCATCACGTCCCGGACGAGCAGTATACCGTCCAGTATCTCGACCGCCTGATCGTGAACCTGATCGCCGACGAGTTGAACGCTTTGCAGGGGCAGTAGGCATGAGCCATCCCAAATTTTGAGGGAAAACGGTTGACACATGCTGAAATTTACCTCACCCCCCGGCCCCCTCTCCACCCGGTGGCGAGGGGGAGCGGTGTAGCGGAAATGTCGTTGTAGGGAAGCGGCGCCGCCGCGCCCTGCTTTGAAAAAATGAAAGTGGTCTCTCAAAAATCCCGGTTCTCAATGCCTGTCCGCCCATGCACTGCGCAGCGGGGAGGGGTTAACCAGGGTCTTCAAATCGACACCCATAGGGCAGTGTCCCTACCGAAAGGATACTAACGATGAAAAACCGCAGACTGTTTTGGACCACCGTCCTGATCCTCGCCGTGATCGTGACCGGCGTGAGCATCTTCCCCGCCCTGGCGACGGCCCCCGCGTCGCCGCCGGGTGCCGGGGTGGCGCGCCAGCAGACGGACAGCCTGGTCTATATCCGTTCTTACCGGGTGAGCGTCGAGATCGTGGACCAGATCGCGCGCACCCGCATCGAGCAGGTGTTCGCCAACGAAGGCGGGAGCAACGCCGAAGGCACCTACGTGTTTCCGCTGCCGCGCGGCGTGACGATCTCCGATCTGGTGATGCGCATCGACGGCCAGCCCTACCGGGCCAAGATTCTGGAAAAAGAAGAAGCTCAGCAGGTCTACACGACCATCGTGCAGCAGATGCGCGATCCGGCGCTGCTCGAATACATCGGCACGAACGCCATCCAGGCCAACATCTTCCCGATCCCGCCCGGCGGCGAGCGCACCCTCGAAATCGAATATTCCCAACTGCTGGAAGTCGATCAGGGGTTGATCCACTACGTCTATCCGCTGCGGGTCGATCATGTCTCGCACCTGCCGGTGGGCAGTCTCAGCATCCACGTGAAGGTGGAGTCGAACGATCCGATCAGCACCATCTATTCTCCCACCCACACCATCGCCATCGACCGCCAGGGCGACCAGGCGTTTGTGGTGGGGTACGAGACGAGCAACACGCACGAAAGTAACGATTTCAGCCTGTACTACGGCTTGGCCAGCGATGAAGTCAACCTGAACTTGCTCACCTACCGCGAAAGCGCGACGGACGATGGCTTCTTCATGGCGCTGATCGCACCGCCGGTCAAAGTCGAAACCGAGCGGGTGATCCCGAAGGACGTGATCGTGGTGCTGGACAGCTCCGGCTCGATGGAGGGCGAAAAGTGGGAACAGGCCCGCGCTGCCGCGCAGTTCGTGCTGGATAACCTCAACCCGGAGGATCGCTTCAACCTGCTGGTTTTCAACACCGGGATCGCGCCCTATGCCACCAAAGTTCAGCCGGTCAGCCAGGCGCAAGACGCCGAGCAGTGGTTGGAGACGCTGTTCGCGAGTGGAGATACGAATATCGACGGCGCGCTGAGCACGGCGCTCGACATGAACGATCACGAGCACCCGCTGATCGTGCTGTTCCTGACAGATGGGCTGCCGACGGCAGGTGTCACCGATCTGCCCACCATTTTGGGCGATGTCGAGGCGCGTGCCGCCGAGAATGTGCGTTTCTTTACCTTCGGCGTGGGCGATGACGTCAACACCTTCCTGCTGGACGAACTCAGCCAGCGCCATCACGGCGCCTCGGCCTACGTGCGCCCCGGCGAAAAAGTGAACGAAGCCGTCAGCACGCTCTACAGCAAGGTCAGCGCGCCGCTGCTGACCGACTTGAGCCTGGAAATCGACGGCGCGGTCGTGTACGACGTCTATCCTCCGCTGGATCGCCTGCCCGATCTGTTCGCCGGATCGCAGTTGATCGTCACGGGGCGCTACCGCCGCGAAGCCGACGAGGTCACGCTGCGGTTGAGCGGCAATCTGGGCGATACGACCCAGACGTTCACCTACGCCGACCAGACCCTACGCACCAACGCGGGCGGGGACGTGTTGATCCCGCGCCTATGGGCCACGCGCCGCATCGGCGAACTGCTGAACCAGATCCGGCTGCAAGGCGAAACGCCGGAACTGGTGGACAGCATCGTCCGGCTGAGCATCCGCTACGGGATCATCACGCCTTACACGTCGTTCATCATCACCGAACAGGACATTTTCACGCAGCAGGACGTAGCCCAGTCCGCCACGCTGATGGCCCCTACCGCCCAGGCGATGGCGGCGAATGCCAGCGGCAATTCAGCAGTGAACGCCGCGCAGCAGGCCGGGGGCATGTCCCAATCGGCGCTGGTGGCGACGATCCCGCCCAACGCGCACGTGATGTTGAACGTCACCCCGGCAGCCCTGGCCATGTCTGCGACGCCCCCGCCAAGCCCTTCTCCACTAGGCACGCTGAACGTGGTGGATAACGTGGCGGCGAGTGCGGTGCCGCAAGTGGCCACGCTGCCGCCCTATCCTACTCCGGTCCTGGCGGATCTGCCGACGCAAACCGTCCGCGCGGTGGGGGATCGGACCTTCGTCTGGCGCGACAGTATATGGATCGATACCACCTACGACCCGGACACGATGGAGCCGCGCAAGATCGTGTTTCTCAGCGAGGAGTATTTCGCCCTGATCAACCAGGATGCGCGCGT
>CAYRWY010000014.1:0-3574 GCA_964427955.1 uncultured Anaerolineaceae bacterium | reverse complement strand
AGATCGTGTTTCTCAGCGAGGAGTATTTCGCCCTGATCAACCAGGATGCGCGCGTGGCGGAGTTCTTCGCCCTGGGCGATCACGTGATCTTCGTGCTGGACGGTCAGGCGTATGAGGTCGTGCCGGAGGGATAACTTTCGGAGGTGGCCCGTATTCTCCCCTCTCCCATGTTCTCGATGGGAGAGGGGGCTTACTTCACCACAATGCGCGTATCGATGATGACCCCGTCCCCGCTGTCTACGCCGTCGATCACCACCGGCAGCCGGGTGTTGGCTATCGGATCGTAGAGGCCCATACGCAGGGTAGCCGGTCCGGTCGGAATATCGTCGGGGATGGTCAGCACCCAGTAGTCGATCAGCGCCTCGCCGGGCTGCCAGAAATGCGTGCTGTAGTGGCGCATCAGCGGCTCGCCGTCCCACTGCGCGATCTTGGTGCCGTTCTGGTCCAGCAGGTGCAGATAGATGCTGTAATCCTGCGGGGGCGGAGCCTGATCGGTGGGCCGCCAGTACAGCCACAGCCGGATGCGTTCGCCGCGTTCCCACTTCAGGTTGATCAGGCCGTCCCCCAGGAATTCCGCGAATCCGCCGATGACCACGCGGCCCGCTGCCGGGGCGTCTGGCGTGAGAGGGGCGTAGCGCGCGTCCAGGTGGACGGCGTAGGCCATATAGCGGAAGTTGCCATCGTCGATAGGCAGCGATCCGTCGCGCGCCAGCGGGATTGGGTGCAGCACTTCCGGCCAGTCTTCCACCAGGCCATAGCGCGCATAGTCGGCGGCGGCCTCGGCCCGCGCGATCAGGGCGTTCGGGTAGAGCCTGGCCTCTTGTTCGAGGAACAGCATCACCGAGCTGTTGACGAAGATGTCCACGCCCGCCAGGTCGTCCAGCCGGGTGGGGAGGTCCTGCCGCGCGCGGCTGTTCCGAATATCCCAGGTGGGCAGGAAGAAGGGCAGCCGGTCCTCGCCGGGGATCAGCACGACCGGCGTCGTCCCGATCTCCTGGGCGTACTGTTCCAGGTGGTGCACGAGCGTCATCAGTGCGGGATTCCCGGCGTCATATTTGGCCGTATCGTCGGCCAATCCGCCATCCAGCCAGTATTTGGCGCTGTCCTGGACTTCGGCGGTGAGGGCGACGGCTACGATTCCGGCGGTCAGCGCCGCGCCGATCCCCTGCCGGACGCGCCGGGCGGCGCACCAATCCCAGGCCCAGCCGTCGATCAGCGCCGCGACCTGCACCGCCAGCAGCGGCACGATGGTGAAGCTCAGGCGGTAGTGGTAGGAGAAGCTGAGAAACCACACTACGCCGTAGGGCAGCAGCAGCGCCCACAGCAGCGCGACGGTGGTCCGGCGCTCACCGGATTGGCCGCGCCAATAGTCCTGGCTGATCCAGGCCAGCAGGCCGACGCCCGCGATCAGCGGCAGCCAGTCGAACACGCCCATCCGGCGGCTGGACCCCAGGTCGCCGCGCAGCCACTTCCACAGGTTATCACCGTGGAACAGCACATCCCATTTGAGCGCGCTGGGCAGGGTGCCGAGCAGCAGCAGCGCGATCACCAGCAGCGGCAGGCCGATCCGCGCGCGACGGTTCATGCGGCGCAGCCGGGCGGGAGGATGGACGATCAGCCCCAGCGCGACCAGCGCGGCGATCAGCACCGGCCAGCCGAATTCCTGTCCGGATCGCTGGGCGAGGTTGTGCCAGTAACCGGCGGGGAAGATGACGGCGTCATGCCCGGCCAGCAGGTTGCGAAGATACCAGACTCCGCCCAGCGGCACGGTCGCGAGGCCGGTGATCACCGCGAGGCGCAGCTTGGGCCACCAGTCGCGCCAGCGGAAGCGCACCGCCGCGCCCCACAGCCCCACGGCCAGCATCACGCCCAGGGCCAGCGCCCCGGCGGTGGGCTTGGTCCACAGCGCGCCGCCCAGCAGTATCCCGCTCAAGACGGCCAGCCGCGCCCGTTCGGTTCGCCACGCTTCGATGAAAAATGTCGCCGCGCCGGTCGCATAGAGCGTGACCGCGATCTCCAGATCGCCCGCGCCTGCCCAGGCGGTGACGTGCGGATAGAAAGTCCAGGTCGCGGCGGTCAGCAGTCCTACCCGCCGCGAGCGAAAGGCCAGCCGTCCCAGGCTGTAGGCCATCAGCGTCATGGTCAGGTTGTACCAGGGCAGCACGGCTCGCGCGGCGTGGTCGTTGATCGCGCCCCAGCCCTGCTGCATATAGGTATAACTGAGCGCCATCAACTGCGGGTAGTAGCCGATCCGGGCGGGGATCTGCTGCTCCATCGTGAACAGCTTGCCGTTGTAGGCATACACCCACAGCGGATCGTAGGCCAGGAACGGCCAGTAGGCCACCACGACCACGTGCAGCACCAGGATCAGCAGCAGGGCGGCGATCAGCCAGCGGCCATAACGTCCCGGAGTCCTATTATTATGATCGTCTGGCGTGGGCGGTACCGGGATCGTGCGCCGCCGCCAGGCCCAGCCCGCGCCCACGGCGGTGATCAGCCCACTGCCCAGCAGCGTGCCGCCGAGCGTGATCCGGGCCACCGTGCCCAGGAAAAACATCACCATCGTGATCGACAGCGGTCCCAGCGCCATGCCGACCGCGGCGACAATCACCTTATGCCGCCAGTAATCGCGGGGCAGCAGGACCAGCGCCCAGGGTAACCCCGCGCCCACGAACATCCAGGCCGCCAGGGGAAAGAGCGTGAAAGTCGGTTCAAGCCATTGCATCGTTACAGACCACCGAGAGTTAGCATGGCGCTAGTGTCACCGAAGGAGGGAGTTCTGTCAACGGCGGTTATGCGACGGGCACCTGACAATGAACCTTGACAGCCCCTTGCCGAGATGCTAAACTTCTCCCACACTTTCACTCACCCCCGGCATCAACCCTGCATGGTCAGGGCGCTGATCAGCCGAATTAGATGAGGTATCGTTCGTGAGGCCATCTGTGCCATAAGTTGAGATGGCCTCACGTTATGCAAGACAAAACGGGCGTTAGCGCCCGTTGTTGCGCCCAAGTTCAGGCAGTTCGCCAGAAATTCTCTGGCCTAGACATGGAGAGGCAAGGATGCCGACGATCAATCAGCTTATTCGGAACGGTCGTCAACCCAAGCGGAAGAAGAGCAAGGCTCCGGCGCTTCAGTATACGTTCAACTCGTATTCTCAGCGGCGGACGCGCCAGCCTAAAGGCTCGCCCCAGAAGCGTGGGGTGTGCACGCAGGTGAAAACCATGACGCCTAAGAAGCCGAACTCGGCTCTGCGTAAGGTGGCGCGTGTGCGTCTCACGAACCAGATCGAAGTGACGGCGTACATCCCTGGTGAAGGGCATGGGTTGCAGGAACACAGTGTCGTGTTGGTGCGTGGTGGCCGTGTGAAAGACCTGCCCGGTGTGCGTTACCACATCGTCCGGGGCACCCTGGATGCCGACGGCGTCCAGAAGCGCGAACAGGCCCGCAGCAAGTACGGCGCGAAGCGACCGA
Organism: uncultured Anaerolineaceae bacterium; assembly: GCA_964427955.1. Lineage (GTDB taxonomy): Bacteria > Chloroflexota > Anaerolineae > Aggregatilineales > Aggregatilineaceae > JACRBK01. The sequence continues at coordinate 100 of CAYRWY010000014.1, read as the reverse complement.
AGAAAACCACGACGAAGAAATAAGCATTTCTGGCGTATTTCTGGAGAAAGACAATGCCAAGACGGAAAAGTCCACCCAAGCGGCCCGTTGTGCCGGATGG
>CAYRWY010000013.1:0-38204 GCA_964427955.1 uncultured Anaerolineaceae bacterium | reverse complement strand
TAGCGCACGACAATGTCGAACGAGAGGTACGTCTTGGCGTGGCCGATGTGCGCGTGATCGTACACGGTCGGACCGCAGACATACATATTGACCTTGCCCTCGTGCATCGGCTCAAACGGCTCTTTCTCACGGTGCAAGACGTTGTAGATTTGCAGTGCCATAGTGGATCGTCCTTCGGCTCATTCTTCCGAACAGGGCAAAATTTCACTAAATTGTAGCGCAAAGTACAATCTCCGTTAAGGGCGACCCTAAAATTGGCGCCAGAGGGCCTCCGCTGTAAAATGCTACTATTTGAACCCTCGCCCCAGGAGCAACGCGAATGCAGACGCTATGGATTAAAAACGCCGACGTGGTGACGCTGGACGCGGCAGGCACCCTCCACCGGGGAGCCGACATCCTGATCGAAGGATCGCGCATCAAGCAGATCGGACCAGTGCCGGACGGCACCCAGGCCGACGAGGTGATCGACGCGACCGGCCACGTCGCGCTACCGGGCTTCTTCAACGCGCACTGCCACACGCCGATGACCTTCGAGCGCGGCTGGGCCGAAGACCTGAACTTCACGCGCTGGCTGAACGAAAAGATCTGGGTCGCGGAAAGCGCGCTCACGCCGGACGACGTGTATTGGGGCGCAGCGCTGGCGGCCTGCGAGATGATCCGGGGCGGGATCGTCGCCTACAACGATCACTACTTCTACATGCACCGCGTGGCCGAGGTGGTCGAACAGAGCGGCCTGAAAGCCATGCTCACCTGGGGCACCTTCGGGATCGGCGACGACAAGGAAATCGGGCCGGGCGCGGATGCTCAGATCGCGTTCAGCCGCGAATGGCAGAACGCCGCCGGAGGGCGCATCCATACCTGCCTGGGACCGCATTCGCCCTACGTGTGCCCACCCGAATTCCTGGCGCGGATCGCCGACCTGGCCGGGCAGTATGACATGGCGATTCACCTGCACGTCTCCGAGTCGCAGGAACAGGTCGATAACTCGCGCCAGCGGCACGGCCTGACGCCGGTCGCGCAGTTGGAGAAGCTCGGCGTCTTCGATCACCCGACGATTGCCGCGCACTGCCTGGCGCTGCCCCCTGAGGATCGCGCCATCCTGGCCGAAAAAGGCGTCTACGTCGTGCGCGCGCCGATCACGTACATGAAGCTCGCCATGCCCATCCGCACCTCGGTGACCGAGCTGCAAGCGGCAGGCATCACCCGGATCACCGTCGGGACGGATGGCCCGGCCTCCAACGCGGACATCGACATGCTGGCGTCGATCCGGCAGTTAGTGCTGATGGAGAAATATTCGCAGGAGAATCCCGAGGCGCTGCCCGGCGATACAGCGCTGCGCATGGCGACCCAAAACGGCGCCCAGGCATTGGGCTTTGGCGAGAGTGGCATCCTGGCCGCAGGCCGCCCGGCGGACCTGATCCTGGTGGATTTCAACCGCCCGCACCTGCGCCCGCGCCATAACCTGATCGCGAACCTGGTGCATACCGCCAAGGCCGCCGACGTGACGCACGTCATCGTCGATGGTAAGCTGCTGATGCGCGACCACGAGCTGCTCACGCTGGACGAAGAGCGGATTCTGTACGAGGCGGAGCGGCACGCCTTCCGCATGGTCAACCAGAATATGAACCGGGTACGCGAATACCAGGCATGATGCAACCCACACCTGCCGATCACGTACTTAATACAGGGAAAATCCCCCAAATTTAGGTCCCCTGGGGATGAGGTTGCGTGGTATCATCAGGTAGGGTTCAAAGGTAGAAACCATGTTCCGAAACAGCAATCGCGCAACATTTGTCTGGTTATTCATTGTCGGCATGGCATTGGGTCTCACGATGCTGGCCGAAGAAGTACCCACCGAAGTCGGCGCCGCGCTGCTGGCGGCCTACCTGGGGCTGGTCTTGATGATCACGCGCAATGTGTCCCTGGGCGCCATCTCCAGCCTGTGGACCAGCAAGCTCATCCACGAGAAAGAACCGACCGAAGTGGCCCGCGAAGCCTCGGCCCGCGCGCGCAGCTACCCGAATTTCGAGACGCTGGTGCGGCTGATGGACGTCGGGTTGATCGTCGAAGAACAGCGCCCGGACGGCATGTCGCTGCGCCGGGGACGGTTCGTGTCGCTGGACGACGACAGCGTGCGCCCGTTCGCCATCGTGAATATTCCTGCCGCGCTGAGCCAGCGGTTGACCCATATCCGGTTCGAGATTCGCGATGGCGACGGCAAGCTGCGTTATGCCTTCGAAGAAGAAAAATGGCTGCAAGAGGGCGAGAACATCCTCCTGCCCGATTACCGGTTCCCCATTCGCAAAAAAGCGTCGGAGCTAGCCTCAGGCGGGTGGGCGGCGCACCTGATTGTCGATGGCGGCGTGTTGGGAGTGCATAACTTCAACCTGTCGCCCTCGCTGGCAGCCCGCCGCCGCCAGTTGTCGGCGGACGGCGAAATGCGCGAGCGGGTCTGGCGTGTCAACGAGGACGACGAGTCCCTGCCACTCAGCCTGGAAGAACTGCTGCGCCAGCAAAGCAAGCAGCAGTAGCCAGCGAGGGAAGCGCATGGCCAGCTTGATGTTTCTTATCTTGATCATCGTCGTCATCATGGTTTTATTCGGCATGTTTTCGACAGCCGGAGGAAAGACCCAGCCCGCCCCCGCCCGCCGGACGCGTCCGCGGACGAGCCGCGACCACGGGGTCTCCCAGGCGGCCCAGGCGGCCATGCAGCGCGCCGGGTACCAGGGCGGCGAAGCGTATGTCGGCGTGACGGATATCGGGCTGCTGGCGTATCGCAGCAACGATGAACCCAAACTGCTCCGCTATGGAGAAGTCATGGCCGACACCACCTTTCTGCGGCCCTTCATCGAGCTGTGGCTGCCGTACGTCGCCCGCGGCCTGGTGCGCTTCGAGCTGACCGACGGCCAGGGCCGCCTCCGCTATGCGGACGAATCACACTACGAACTGGAACAGGGGACCAACACGCTGCTGCCCGGCACCTGGCTCCCCTTACAGGACCGAGCGCCAGACTCCGGCCAGTGGAAGCTGCGGGTCATGGCGGGCAATACCCTGCTGGCCGTCCACACCTTCGGGTGGCAGGCGGTCGGCGGGGGCGAAATCCAGCGTTATGCCGCCAGTGATGGCGAGATCAGTCCGTCGTTGCAGCAAGCGCTGCGCGCTCACTCACAGCAGCCCGTCAGCCTGGATGATCTGCTGGCGGGGCAGGAAGAATAATTTCATGCGAAAATTGAAGTCTTTGTCGCCATCCGCACGTCTCATGCGATCTAACCGGCTGTTCTCTCTGGGACTGCTGGGCGTGTTCGGACTATTCGTGGTCGCGCTGATCGTGACCGGCCAGACCTGGCGTATCGTCGCCTATGCGATGATCGCCCTCTTTGCCGGACTGACTTTGCTGGCCTTGTACTTTTGGGGCGCTATGATCCTGAGCAGCGTCATGGACCTGTTTTCTACCTTGCGCCGGGGCACCCCCTGGTCTACCGGGGTACCGGGCGAACTCGGTATGGTGGAACACGATATCGACCCTGGCCTGGAATTGATCGCGGCGGGGATGCTGGTGTATCGAGTCGGCGAGGTCAAGCCGCACCTTCACTTTCGGAAAATCCCGCTCGCCAATGCCCGCTCGATCCGCCCCTTCATCGTGGCCCGGACGGGGGCCGAGCGCCCGTATCATTTTCAGTTCACCCTTTACGATGAGGCCGACGTGCCGCACTTTCAGCAGGATTTTGCGTTTACGTTGAAAGACATGCCCCAGATGGTCACCCCACCCCAACGGATCATGTTCAACAAACCCCGGAAGGTGGTCGGCCAACGGTGGAGCCTGCAAGTGCGTGCCGGGGTGACCGTGATCACGTCGCTGCGCTTCATGTTCGTGGAGGGAGGACGCCTCGAGCCGATGCTCGAACCGTCCAACGCGCTCACCGATGACATCCAGGAGCCAGTGCGCCACCAAGACCTGCTGGCTCAGGTGTTGGATCAGGCCCTCAAAATGGACGCCATGACGTCTACTCAGGAGATCATTCTGGAGGATGTAGTATGACTAAACCAACCTGGTGGGGCACCAGAGAGAAGGTTTCTGAACGGCTGCGGGTCGAGGTGGAGTTGATGCGCGCGTCTTTCGCCGACACCTTCCGCCTGGTCGTGCCGAAGAAGGGTGATCTGTACTGGGTCGGCGACATCGAGGTCAACCTGCGCGGCATCCCGCAGCGCCTGCATACCGTCAAGATCGTCTATGTGGAAGGCTATCCCAACCGCCCAGCGGAAGCCTACGTCATCAAGCCGAACGTCTACAGCGAGAAGCACCAGTTCGAGGATGGACAGCTCTGTTTGTTCAATCCCAAAGACGGGGTGACATATGGCTGGAACCCCAGCACCTCGACCGCCGTAACGGTGGCGGGCTGGGCGATCCAGTGGCTCTACGCCTATTACACCTGGCGCGCGACCGGAACCTGGCCGGGCGTCGAAGAACACATGCCAACGCGGGGAACGGGTGTTGACCGGAGAAGACGTTAATGAGCGACCAATTACCAGAGACCAGCAATGACCTCCCCCGCGTGGTGTTCGCCCAGCGCGTCATCGACAAGATCCTGAACGGGGCATTGTTGTACCCCGAGATCGAAACCGGCGAGTCGATGATCGGCCTGGTGGTCCCCCAGAGCGGGCGGCAGGAACCCGATATTTACGTCCTGGACACGATCAGCCCCGGCGAACATGCCGTGCGCGAGTGGGGCATGTTCGAGCAGGGGAACGACTGGCAGGGTGACGTTTTCGACTGGCTGTCCAAAAACTGGGATGCCTTCCGCGGACTGCGCCGCTCCTCCTATGGCAACGCCCTGGCCGCCAAATGGGATGTTCCTCTGCGCTATGTCGGGGATTGGCATAAACATCCGGGTGACTTGACTTGTCCCTCCGAACGCGATCCGGAGACCGCCAAAGACATCATCAACGATAAGGAGACGCCGGAAGAGCACCTTGTCGCGCCCCTGGTGACGCTTTACCCACTACACCCGCCATCACCAGCGCCAAGCAGTGAAGACTCTGAAACAACCACTGGTTCGGACGAATCGGCATCTCCAGAGCCTCCTGAACCTGTTCATGCTGGCAGATACCCAACGTCTCCTAACCCTATCATTCAGGCATCACCAGATAAGAATTGGACGATCCGAATTGATTTCTGGTATATGAGCAAGCGCCGCCAGCGGTTTGTCGCAATCTCGCCGGTCGTCTGGCCAGATGACCGGCTGCCGACCCTGCCGCCCGTGTCCTGGGATCTGGAACGTCCCAAGCGGTTCGACCAGGAGCAAAACCTGCTGCTCCAGGCCGGGTACATCGTGGACGTGGTGCGCTGGGATGCCGACGGCAAGCCGCCCTACGAGATCGCCTTTTCCGTCTACAAGCCCGGCAGCCAGAACGTGATCATCCTGGTGACCTCGGCGGATTATCCGGCGCAGCGGCCCGCGATTCGGATTGCCCCGCTGGTCACGGTGGCCGAAAATGAGGACGTGTTCGAGAAGGTCTACGAAGCGTCCACACCGGTTCTCAACAGCCAGATGCCCGATTGGCCGTGGGACTCGATGCGGACCCTGCTCGAACTGGTCTGGCACGTCGAAAAGTCGCTCAAAAAGGAAACCACGCCATGAACTGGGATCGTGTTGAACGGCTGTTAGGAAAAGATGTCCTGGCTTACCTGAAAACCCAGACGGTCGGCATCGTGGGATTGGGATCGGGAGGCAGCTTCGTCGCGATCAGCCTGGCGATGGCCGGAGTCGGCCATTTCATCCTGATCGACAGCGACACGGTGGAGACGCACAACGTCGTCCGCCACTCCGCCGACCTGCGCGACGTGGGGCGTCCGAAGGTGGAAGCCGTCGCCGACCTGATCCGGCAGCGCAACCCGGAAGCCGACGTCAAAACGGTGGTGGGCCGCATCGAGGATCACCTGGAACTGCTCAAAGAGATGAACGTCGTGGTCGCCGGGGTCGATAACGAGCGCCCCAAATACATCATCAACGACGCGTGCATCGAGCACTCGCGCACGGCGATCTACGCCGGAGTCTACGAGCGCGGCGAAGGCGGGGATGTGTGCATCATCTTTCCCGACGAAGGCCCGTGTTATGCCTGTTGGGCGGAGCACCTGCGCGAAGGACTGCCGGACGCGAGCGCCAACGGCGAGGAATTGGACTACGGCATGATCGGGCCGGATGGCACGTTGGCCGCCGAGCCGGGGTTGTGGCTGCACGTCGTGCGGATTGCCTCCGCGCAGGCCGACATGACCTTGAACTATCTGCTGGCCGACACCGCCATCCACCGCAACATGCCCGCCAACACCGTCGTGATGGCGAATAACTACCTGGAAATCTACGAAGGCCGCCAGACGCTCCCCTACAGTGCCGAATGGGTCAGCGTTCCGCGCAACCCGGAATGCCTGGTCTGCGGCCACCTGCACCGCCCGGAAGAGCGTCGCCCCGGCGATGTCACTCTGGACGAACTGGCCAACCTGGGCCACGTGACACTTGAGCATGATGACAACGAAAGCTGAGGGATAGTACCATGACCGACGGCAACACTCCTCTCCCGCCTGATGCACCGCTGACTCCACCACCTGACGAACTGGAGCAGCCCGCCGCCACCACTACGCCGGATACGCCATCGGAACCGGACCTGGGGCCGCGCCTGGAGCGGCTGGGGGGCGAACCGGCCCCGGACATCACCCCGGAGGAATTCGCCCGCTTACAGCAGGCCGGTCAGATCCACATCGATCCGCGCGGACGGGTCCGCACCACCCAGCGCGACGAGACCGATGCGGGCATCTCGCTGCGCAAGCGCCGGGCGTGGTATGTCGGCTGAGCTTGATCAGGTGCAGGCGGCGCTGACGCTGGCGGATTTCGACGCTCCGGCAGCGCAGCGTCTCATGGCCCCTGTCCCGCGCCCGCTGCGCCGCAGTGACCAGCGTTCCGGCCAGGCTCGCCAGGCCAGTGTGCTGATCTTGCTCTATCCGGCGGAAGCCGGGCTGGCGCTGGTCTTGACCCGCCGCACGGCCAACCCGCACGACGTGCACAGCGGGCAGATCAGCCTGCCCGGCGGCTCGCAGGAGCCGGGGGAGGCCATCGTCCAAACGGCGCTGCGCGAAACCCAGGAGGAATTGGGCCTGGATCGCCCGGTCCAGATCCTCGGCTTCCTGACCTGCCTGTATATTCCGCCCAGCGATTTTGAGGTCCATCCGGTAGTCGGGTACGTGGCGGCGCGCCCCGTGTGGAAGCCCGACACGCGCGAAGTGGCCGAGGTGCTGGAATGCCCGCTCGACTGGCTGTTCGACGAGGCGCACAAAACAGTCGAGGAATGGGACTTCGGCGGGGAAAAAGTGACCGTGCCCTGGTACGACGTATCCGGGCATAAGGTGTGGGGTGCCACCGCGATCATCCTGAGCGAATTCGAGCAGCGTCTACGGCACGCCGCTCGACGCCGGAGTTAGCTTGCGTCCGTAGACCATGCGTGGTACAGTGCACTCAAATGCTCACTGAGCCGGAAATACGCAGCAAAGAGGAAAGCCGATGACCGAGAAAATCCTGGTAATTGACGACGAAGAAATCACCGTTCAATTGATCACCATTTTGCTTGAGCGGCGCGGCTACGAGGTGATCAAGGCTTATCGCGCTGAAGACGGTCTCCGCGCTGCGTATCGTACTCATCCCGATCTCATTCTGCTGGACATCATGATGCCCGATATGGACGGCTGGGAAGTCTGCCGCCGCCTGCGCGAACTCTCGGACGTTCCAATCGTGTTTCTCACCGCGAAGGACGACGTGCGAGACGTGGTCAAAGGGCTGGAGATGGGCGCGGATGATTACATCGTCAAACCCTACGACAACGACGAACTGGTGGCGCGGGTACGGGCGCACCTCCGCCGCGCGCCCAAGCCATCGGTCGCCGAAGAACTGGTTTTCGATGGGGGCAACTTCCGGATCAACTTCATCAGCCGCGAGGTCCGCGTGCGCAACGGCATCGTGCACCTTACCCCGAAGGAATTCAATCTGCTCGGCGTGCTGGCGCGTAATGCAGGCCGGGTCATCACCCGGGCCGACCTGGTGAAAGAAGCCTGGGGACCGGAATACGGGGACGCTATCGACAGCCTGAAGCTGTATATCCACTACCTGCGGCAGAAGGTCGAACAAGACCCGCAGCGCCCGACCTATATCCTCACTTCGCGCGGGGTCGGGTACCGGTTCGCGAACATTTAATCCCCAAGCAGGACACCGTCAACTCAAGTGTCCTGCTTTTTTAGTTCAGGCTCCACATCACCACCACACCGATCTCGACCACCAGGACCAAGATCAGCGCCAGACGAAAGAACTTGCGGCCCAAGGACAGGCCCCGCCGGGCGGCGATCTCGGCGGCCAGCGCCTCGTCGAGAGCGGACTGCTCCAATTTTTGAAGCTGCTGGCGAGCGACAGGGTTGGTCGGGTTCAGTTCCAGCACGTTCTCAAAGCAGACCCGGCGATCCTCATCCGTTTCGACGACACTCGCCAGCCACAGCCAGACCTGTTCGTGATACGGATCAACCTCGACCGCCTGGCGAAAAAGCTGGTGAGCCTGGGTGTGATCACCGGCCCGCGCAGCCTCTTTGCCCGCCTTGAAGAGTCGCAAGAACTCCCTCGGCGCGTTCAACAGATCCGATGAAATCCCCATGCCCCCTGCTCTCTCCTCACACCCCGATCACTGGCAACCGTGTTAACGCCCCCAGTCGTTGGCAATATCGGTATGCGGCGAGGTGGTTACTTGATAGATGGTCTTGGTGGCAAGCTCATAGATGAACACATCCCAGTTGCCCGTGCGGTTGGACGAAAACACGATAAACGCTCCGTCGGGTGAAAAACGCGGGGCAATATCATCCGCGTCCGACTCGATGATTTTTTCTGCCGGAGTCGTGCCGCTGGAGGAGATCACAAAAATATCGTTTTGCGAACTCCCCGCTTCCTGGGCCTGAAAAACGATCATACTGCCATCCGGCGACCAGTCCGGCGCCGCTTCGATCAGTCCGGCGCCATTGGTGGTCAGATTGGTGATTTGTTTCGTCGTCGTGTCGTAGATGCGCAGTTCGGTCGCCGCCTCAAGGGACAGCAGCTTCAGGTCCGCAGCGTAGACAATCCAACGCCCATCGGGCGAAAAGGCCGGCCAGCTTTCGATGGCATCGTCAGAGGTCAACCGCTCCAAAGCCTCAGGCGCGCCCTGGGGCGTCGACAGCGACAGCCGGAAGAGATCGACGGTCGCCGATCCCATCCCCTGCGCGACGAAAGCGATCCACTGCCCATCCGGCGACCAACTCGGCTGTTCCTGGTTTTGAAGGGTGGGCACGCCGGTCCAATAGCGGCTGGCAGGGCGTGGATCGGTCCCCAAGAAATTGTCAAACTGCAAGAGCTGTTCGCGGGTGCCGGGAGCGTACAGAATATAAGCATACTGGCTGCCGTCCGGCGCGAGAACCGGCGTGTGGCCCCGCTCGGTGCCGGGCGTGATGGTGCGCTGGCCGGTGCCATCCGGCTTGATCAGGGCAATCGGCTGGTTGTTCGGATCGCCGGGAACCTGTCCTGACCGCATGATGATCGTTCCGGACACGGAAGCAGGCGCGGGCGCGAATAGGGTCGGCGGCAGCGCCGGAATCGGCGTGATCGAGGGCACCGGCGTCCAGGTCGGCGGCAGCGGCGTCATGGTCTCGGTGGGGAGAACGGTCGGCGAGGCCAGTGGAGTTGACTGATCGCCGGGCGTGACATTCGCCGCCGCGGGTGTTCCGCCGAGCGCCGCCAGCGTGGGCGGCGGGGTCTCATCCGATTTCTTCTTTCCGCCGCCCAACATGAGCACCACCAGAATCAGCAGCACGAGCACCGCCACGCCCCCCAGGCCAATGGCGACGTAGACGGCGGACCGGTTCGGCCCAGCCCGCTCAAGGCCGGGACGGCTCGGATTCGAATCCATCGTGCCGTGCGTTTCGAGTTGTTCCAACAGCCGCCGGGCCCGTTCGTTGTTGGGATTGATGACGATGACGTTGCCCAGACAGACCCGTTTTTCGTGGAGATCGTCGGTGACGGCGGCCAGCCAGAACCAGCCCTTCTCGTTCTGCTGATCCGCTTCGACCACCTGCTCCAACAAAGCGCGCGCCACCGCTTTGTTTCCGGCGCGCGCGGCTTCGACACCCTGTTTGAGAAGACTCTCTACCTGGGGTTCAGGCGTTGAAGTGCTCATATTGCCCCCGAAAATGCCTACCGCTAAACACTAAGGCTGCCACGCAACAAAACGGGCATCGCCGTCGGTCCCATCGGTCAGCCGCTGAAGTCCGGTGCCATCCGGCTGGATCACGTACAGATCGTAACCGGCGCGATCCCGGTTCGAACTGAAGGCGATCCACTTGCCATCCGGCGACCAGGCCGGATCGCGTTCTTCGGTGTCCACATCGCGCACGATCACCGCCCGCTCCCCGGCGCCATCGGCGGTCATGATGTATAGATCGGTATTGACGCGGCGGTTGGACAGAAACACGATGGACTGGCCGTCGGGCGACCAGGCCGGGGCGTAGCTGCTGTTGACGTTGTCGGTCAACTGCTTGGCGCCGGACCCGTCGGTATTCAAACGCCAGACTTCCAGCGCCCCCGGCGCACTCTGATCGGACGAAAACGCAATCGTCCTGCCGTCCGGCGACCAGGCCGGATCGCGATCCTCGGCAGCATTGCGCGTCATCTGGATCGGAGTTCCGCCGTCCACCGGCAGCACGTAGATGTCGAAATCCCCATCCGTATCCGACGCCAGGGCGAGCTTCTGCCCATCCGGCGACCAGGTCACGTCCTCGGTGTTCGCCGCCTCGAACGTCGTCACGCGGCGCATGGTACCACCCGCCGCAGGCGCCACGAAGATCTCTTCAAACTGGCGGGGCGGCAGCGGCGTGCCCGCCTCCACGGTCGTGACGTTGACGATGCCGGTGAAGGCAATCTGCGACCCATCCGGAGAGTACGCCGCATCGAACACGCCCAGCAGGGTCATACCGGGATCAATGCCCGTCGGGAGACTCAGCGTGATCGCGGTCGCGCCTGAGCCGTCGGCCAGCAGGGTATATAACCGCCACTCCCCTTCGTCGCCTTGCCGGAAAGACGCCAGCAAGGGATAGCTCGCCAGGGGCAGCGCTGTCGCCGTCGGCAGCGGCGTGTTGGTCGGAGTCCAGGTGGCCGTCGGAGTCCAGGTCGAGGGCAGCGTCTCACGCGGAGGCAAAGTCCTGAGCGTGCCCCCAAAGGGAGTCGGCGAGGGGAACAGGACGACCTGGGTCTGGCCGGTCGGGAAAGGAACCACGCCCGGCGCTGACGTCTTGTTGGATTCCTTATCCGCCTGCATGTTGTCCCACAGGAGAATCAACCCGGCGGCGATCATGATCACGGCCAGGATCGCCACGGCAGCGAATAACACGGGAGAAAGTCCTCCCTGGCGGTGGCGGGTCTGAGCCTTGAGCAGCGCCTCGCGCTCCATATCCTGGGTGCGTCTGAGGCGCAGTTCAGCCGGGGCTTCTTCCAGGCGGGGGGTGGCGCTGGAGGGGGGCGGCGCGGCGGGCGCGGCGGCAGGGCGATCCACCCTGGCCAGGGCCTGCTTCGCGCGCTCGTTCTTGGGATTGATCGCCAGCACCTTTTGGAGACAGTTGCGCCGCTCGTCCAGCGTCTCAGCAACCGACGCCATCCAGATCCACGCCAGCTCGTTATGGGGGTCCTGATCAATCACCTGTTCCAGGATATGGCGCGCGATGGCTTTGTTGCCCCCTTGCGCCGCCTGGATCGCTGTTCGTAACAGATTTTGGATTTCTTCAGTGGTCAAAGCTGTTCTGTCCTGGTGACTTAGCTCGCGACATCTCGTTCACCCGTTTATCTTATACCGGGACAGCCGACAAAGCCAGATCACCGGGCTACTTGATCACCAGGAGCAGGCACATGGTAATCGCCACCAGGGCGATGATCAACCCCAGCCCGATGAAGCCGTAGCGCAGCACACTCGTATTGCTGGACTCGGCGCGTGCCTGCATCCGCTGCAATTCTTTGTGGGCCGTCTGGTTGTTCGGGTTGAGACGCAGCACCGTGTTCAAGTATCGAGCGCGATCCTCTGGCGATTCGGCCACTGCTGCCATCCACAACCAGGCACGCTCGTTCTGTTTGTCCGCATCCAAAATTTGCTGGAAGATCATGCGGGCACTTTGTTTGTTACCCTTTCGAGCCGTTTGAATGCCAATCTGCATCAACTGCTCAAGGTTGGGCGTATTCACATCTTTGGAAGAATCGGCATCCATTACCAACACTCCTGGGTGGTTGTGCAGAGCACGCCACAGTTTTTGACAATTCTCTGACACTTTTATAGTCGTATCTGCGCGTCCTGGCAAGTCGCAACGCCGAAAAAATGACCATAGTACCCCGCCAGCGTTGACGCGCATCTCGCCTGGGTGCACAATGAGATCAGAAGCTTGCAGCAGCGAAGGAGCAGACCATGAATCCAGACGGGTCGGTGCTGGTCATCGGGGCCGCGGGGATCGACGTGAAAGGCCGTCCCCACAAGCCGCTTCAGATGGGAACCTCGACGGCTGGGCAGGTCCGCAACAGCGAAGGCGGTGTGGCACGCAACATCGCCGAAAATCTCGCCCGGCTGGAGGTGCCCACTATCCTGCTGTCCGCCGTCGGACAGGATCGCGCGGGCGAACTGCTGCTGAGCCATACGGCGGCGGTCGGCGTCGATACCAGCCACGTCTTGCAGCTCGACGATACGCCTACCGGCGGCTACGTCGCGATTCTGGACGAGACCGGGCAGCTCCTCATGGCCATCAGCGAATACGACATCGTCAACGCCATCTCCCCCGCTTATCTTCAGGAGCAGCGGGAGTTGTTCGCCGACGCCGCGATGGTCGTCATCGACGCGAACCTGGCCGCCCCGTCCCTCACCGCCATTTTCCGCCTGGCCAAACGTTACCACCTACCCGTCTGTGCCGATCCTACCTCTAAAGTCCTGGCACGCAAGTTGATCCGCCATCTGCCTAACCTCTACATGATCGCGCCCAACGCTGCCGAAGCCGCCGTGTTGTGCGACCAACCCTGCCCGCCTGCCACCAGCGAAGCGGCTATCGCGACCGCCCAAAGCCTGGTAAGCCGGGGGGTGAAGATCGGCATTGTGACGCTCTCCGATCAAGGATTGGCCTATGCCGACGGGAGCCGGGCCGGGCAGATCGCCGCCCTGAGGACGACCATCGTCGATAAAACCGGCGTAGGTGACGCGCTCACGGCTGCGGTGATCTTCGGACTGCTGAACGACATGCCGCTGGACGAGGCCGTGCGGCTGGGTATCTCGGCGGCGGCGCTCACACTGCGTACTCGGGAGACGGTGGCCCCCGATCTCAGCCTGGATCGTCTCTACGATGAACTCATCGTATAAGAAAGAACTGAAAATCGCATAAAAAAGACTGCGCATCCGCGCGTTACGTTGTATCCTTGGAGAAGCATTCGCACAATCAGTGAGATACCATGCCAAACTCCGCACCGTCTACCGATCTCGATCCCCAAACTCTGACCCTGCGCCGCCGGCAGTACAGCCGGATTTTCGAACTGCTCCAGGAGACTTACGGCGAGCCAACCTGGCGCCCGTCTTTACCGCCGGTCGATGAGCTGGTCAGCACCATCCTCAGCCAAAGCACCACCGACACCAACCGTGACATGGCGTTCGACGCGCTCAAGGCGCGCTTCCCCACCTGGGAGCTGGTGCGCGATGCCCCGGTCGAGGAGGTAGTCGAGGCCATCCGGTCGGCGGGCCTGGCGAACCAGAAAGCGCCGCGTATTCAGGCCGCGCTGCGCTACATCGAACAGTCTCAGGGCCGGATTGCGCTGGACTTCCTGGCCGATCTGGACATCGCCGCCGCCAAAGCCTGGCTGACCGGGATCAATGGCATTGGCCCCAAGACAGCGGCGATCATCCTGCTGTTTTCGTTCGACCGACCCGCCTTCCCGGTTGATACGCACGTCCACCGCGTGACGGGCCGCCTGGGGCTGATCGGCCCCAAGACGAACGCTGAACGCGCCCACGAGGAGCTTGAAGCAATCATCCCACCCGAAGACTATTACCCGGCCCATCTGAACATCATCCGGCACGGGCGCGAAGTCTGCCAGGCGCGGCGCCCGCGCTGCGAAGCATGTCCGCTGACGAATTACTGCGAATACTATCAGAAGCACTTTCCTGAGTGAACAACCTATGAGCGAACAGCCGAAACTCTCCCGTCACGAAATGGAGCTGGCCCTAGCCAATGCCCGCCAGACCCTGACCCTGCTGCACAGCCAGGCCCAGGCGCAGGCCGTCGATCCCGCCTACCTGGAAGAACGGCTGACGTCCTTCGAGACGCTGCTCGACTCCCTCGCCGTGAGCTATCAGGACACCGTACAGCAGCGGCGGCTGGCAGCCCTGTACGACGTCAGCCGGGTGATCGGATCGTCCCTGGACCTCCAGACGGTCCTGGACCAGGTGATGGATGCAATCATCGATCTGACCGGCGCCGAACGTGGTTTTTTGATGCTGCTCGACGACGATGGCACCCTGGAAGTGCGGGTGGCACGCAACTTCGACCAGGAGAAGCTGGACAGCGGCGAGTTTGCCGTCAGCCGCACTATCACGCGCGACGTGGTCAACAGCGGCAAACCGGTGGTCACCACCAATGCCCAGACCGATCCCCGTTACGCGGGCCAGGCCAGCATCGTCACCCACGCGCTGCGCAGCATCATGGCCAGTCCCCTGCGAGCGCGGGGCAACACCATCGGCGTGGTGTACGTCGATAACCGGATTCGCACGGGGATTTTCTCCGACCAGGATCTCGACGTCCTGGATGCTTTCGCCGCGCAAGCCGCCGTCGCGATTGACAACGCGCGGCTGTATAGCGCCAAGGACCAGGCGCTGGCCAACCGCGTCGAAGAACTCACCATGCTGCAATGGATCGACCGCCAGTTGAACGAAACCCTCAACATGAAGCACGCCATGCAGATCACGCTAGAATGGTCGTCCCGCCTGTGCAGCGCCCAGAGCGCGGGGCTGGGGCTGCTCGATCCGGAGAAAAAAGTGGTACGGGTCGTGGCCCATTACGGCGACCCGGACGAATTCTCGGATACGCCTGAGCTGTCGCTCACTCATCCCTTGATCGGGCAGGTGTTCGAGACCGAAGAGGCCGCCATGCAAATGTCCACGCCGGGAGCCGAGCCGGTGCGCACGGTGTTAGGGGTTCCCATCCGCCTGGAAAACAATGTAGTCGGGATCGTGACCCTGGTCGCCAACCGGGCCGATGCTTTCAACGAAGACGCCCAGGCGCTCGTCTCCCGGCTGGCCGATCGGGCCGCCATCGCCATCGAAAACGGGCGGCTGTTCGACGCCGTGCAGGCCGCCAACCGGGCGAAGTCCGAATTCGTCAGCCTGGTCGCGCACGAACTCAAAGTCCCCATGACGAGCATCCGGGGATATGCGGACCTGTTGAATGTGGCCGGGCCGCTCAACGAAAAGCAGTTGAATTTTATCCAGACCATCAAGAACAACGTCCAGCGCATGGTCGTGCTGGTCAGCGATCTCAGCGACATCAGCCGCATCGAAAGCGGTCAGCTCCACGTCGAGTTGAAAGACGTGAACCTGCGTGAAGTCATCGACGAGGCCAAAGAAGGCGTGATGCAGCAGGTCACCGAGCGCGAGCACCAGTTTACCGAGGCGCTGCCCTTCGATCTGCCGCCCGTGCGCGGGGATCGCAGCCGGGTGGTGCAGGTGCTGACCAACCTGCTCAGCAACGCCTACAAATACACGCCCAACGGCGGCACGATTGGGCTGCGCGCCGAACGCCAGGGCAACCAGGTGCGCGTGAGTGTGAGCGACACCGGCGTCGGACTGACACCCGAACAGATCGCCAAATTGGGAACCAAGTTCTGGCGGGCCGATAATGAACACGTGACCAGCCAACCCGGCACCGGCCTGGGACTGGCGATCACCCAGAACTTGCTGGCGTTGATGGGCGGCACGCTGGATGTCCAGAGCACGCCGGGCCAGGGCAGCACCTTCATGCTGACGCTGCCGGTCGCCGAGTAAGACTTTTGGATTGACCAGCCGCTCCAGTCATGCTACACTGTGGGCCACTTGAATGGGGGCAGTGGCGAAATGGCAGACGCCGCGGACTTAAAATCCGTTGAGGGAGACCTCGTGTGAGTTCGAATCTCACCTGCCCTATTCAAACCCGAAAGAGCGCCTGACAGTCCCAGGCGCTTTTTTTCGTAGCCGGGCTGGAATGCAAGCCTGATTGACGGTGTATAACATCCGTGTTAAAGTGTGCGTCATGCCATGCGCGCTGAGGAGGCTTGATCATGAGTTTGGAGTTTTCGCTGCGTCTGCTCGGGATGATGGTTTTCACGCTGCTCGGCGCGCTGCTCGGCGTGGCCCTCTCTGACGCTCTCAACCTGCCTCCGGAAGCCACCGGGCTGACCTTTTCGCTCATGGGGGCGCTGGCCGGTCTGATCATCACCCCCTGGATCACGATCTACCCCGCGCGCAACGTGCGCCGGATCATCATCCAGATGCCCGCCGAAAGCCTGGTCACGTCGATCTTCGGCCTGATCCTGGGCATGGCAGCGGCGGCGATGTTCGCCTGGCCGCTGTCCCTGCTCCCTGATCCGTTCGGGCAGTTTCTCCCGACGGTCGGCGCGATCATCATCACCTACGTGAGCGTGACGATCTTCCTGCTGCGGGCGCGGGACGTGTTCCCCCTGTTTGGGGGGCTGCTGCGCGCCAATCCCGCCATCCTGCGCCAGATGCCCGGAGAAGCCATCGCGGGCGAGATCCTGCTGGATACCAGCGTCATCATCGACGGGCGGGTGCTCGACATCAGCCAGACCGGGTTCATCCAGAGCACGCTGATCGTCCCGCGCTTCGTGCTGATCGAGTTGCAGCACGTCGCCGACTCTGCCGAAGTCCAGCGCCGGAACCGGGGCAAGCGCGGCCTCGAAATCCTCGGCGAGTTGCAGCAGCACAGCCGGACGCCGGTGCGGATCATCGACGACGACGTGGAGAACATCAGCGAAGTCGATGAAAAGCTGGTCGTCCTGGCTCAGCAGCGGGGTATCCCGGTGATGACCAACGATTTCAACCTCAACCGGGTGGCCGAACTCCAGGGCGTGACGGTGCTCAACATCAACGAACTGGCCAACGCCGTCAAGGCGATCTACCTGCCCGGCGAAGTGATCGACATTCACATCGTGATGGAGGGCCGCGAGGCCGATCAGGGCGTGGGCTACCTGGAAGACGGGACGATGGTCGTGGTGGAAGATGGCAAACGCCACATGGACCGCACCATCCCGGTCCTGATCACCCGCTACATCGTGACCAACGCCGGACGCATGTACTTTGCGCAGCCGGAAGGCTCCCTGAGAAAGTAATCCCGCGATCACAAGTCTGGACAACCGTTCCGGGCTTTGGTACAATTCGCCTGTTTAATCATTCAGCATTTGGAAATTGGAGACTTACGTTGGCTAACCATAAGTCTGCCCTCAAGCGTATTCGCAGTTCTGCACGGAAGATGGTGCGCAACCGTACTTTCCGCTCTAAGGCTCGCACTGAAGTCAAGAAGGCCCGTGCCTTGATTCAAACCGGTAATGCGGCAGACGCCCGTCAGGCTACCCTGGAAGCGATCCGCACTCTGGACAAGGCCGCGACCAAAGGCATTTTGCACCCCAATAATGCCGCCCGGCGCAAGAGCCGCCTGATGAAGCGGTTAGCGGAGTTGGACGCCAAGAAGTAGGCGATTCCATCTTCTTGAAGCTGCCGTACCTCACAGAGGCATCCTGACAGGGATGCCTTTTTGTGTTGTAGTCAACGGGAGACTGGTTTCGGAATTCAGACTGAGTTTTCGGAGTCAGCCAGCGGCGCGGCGTCTCGTTCCGGAGATTCGGGATCGGATCTAGGCTCCGGCAGGGTGAAACGGTAGCCGACCCCCCGCACCGTGGTGATGTAGCGCGGCTTGCGCGGATCAGGCTCAATCGTCTTGCGAATCAGGCTGATGTGGACGTCCAGCAGGCGTGTATCGCCCATGTAGTCCGTTTTCCAGACGGTCTGCATGATGTACTTGCGGTCTAGCGTCTGGTTCAGATTCCGCATGAACAGCTCCATCAACTCGACCAGCTTAGGAGTCAGCTTCTTCTCCATCCAGGGCGTGGTCAAGGTCTGCTGTTCCAGGTTGAGATTGAAGGGACCGACTTCGAGAATGGCACCCGCCGGGGGAATGACAAACCGCTCGATCCGGTTGATCAGCTTGCGCGCCGTGAAGGGCGGAACCAACAGTACATCGGCAAAACTGGCATCGGCAGGCTGGGCGCTGGGGCGAATGTGGATGATGGGCGTTTCGCCCAAAATCAGGCGCAGCCGCGCGCAAATGCGATCCCCGGAAGTCCTCAGGGACGGGGCATCCAAAACCACCACGTCGGGGCGGCGCTCCTGGGCCATCGTCAACCCCTGCTTGCCCGAATGTGCCACCTGCACCTGATATTTTCGCTTGAGAGATGCCGCAAACGA
Source organism: uncultured Anaerolineaceae bacterium (assembly GCA_964427955.1). Taxonomy (GTDB): domain Bacteria; phylum Chloroflexota; class Anaerolineae; order Aggregatilineales; family Aggregatilineaceae; genus JACRBK01. The sequence continues at coordinate 19,625 of CAYRWY010000013.1, read as the reverse complement.
CACCCCATCGTTACTCGCGTTTTCGATCAGAAGGACTTTAGTTGTTTTCATAGGTCCTTCCCCCGGAAAGCGACTTTCCAGAGCAGGCGCAGATAAGGTTAAGAACGGCACAAAGATTACTAAACTACCGGCAATTATAGCGAGAGCGCCGCTACTGACAACCCACACCGTGTTGTATGTTCAGGAATACCACAGCGGAAACCGCGCAGTTGAGGCATAATCACCATCAACTATCATACCCAAAACGGAGAAAATTAAAAGTGCCTGCTGACAAAAACCTGCCTTCTCCGGCTCATCTGCTCGGAAAACTTGCCCAGTCTTTACCCCCGATTGATGAGCGCCAAGTGCTGGAAGACGCCGTGGCGATCCAGCAAATTCCGGCGCCGACCTTTGCCGAAGAACGCCGGGCCGCCTATGTCAAAGAACGCTTTGCTCAATACCACCTTGAGGACATCAGCCTCGACGACGTATTCAACGTCTATGGGCGCTGGCCCGGCAGCGACGCCAGCCGCCCGGCGGTGATGGTGTCGGCCCACCTGGACACGGTTTTTCCCCTCGACACCGATCTCGCCGTCCGGCACGACAACGGGAAGATGTATGGACCCGGATTGGGAGACAACAGCCTGGGGGTGGCCGCCTTGCTGGCGCTGCTCGATCTGCTGGAGACTCACCAGCTCCGCCCCGCCGCCGATATCTGGTTTGTGGCGAACAGCCGCGAAGAGGGGTTGGGCGATCTGGGCGGCATCCGGGCGGCCTGGCAGAAACTCGGCCCACGCCTGGGCGCGGCCCTGGTGGTCGAAGGGATGGCTCTGGGGCGCATCTATCATGCGGGCATCGGCGTGCGGCGGCTGCACATCACCTGTCACGCGCCGGGCGGACACAGTTGGCTGCATTTCGGCCAGCCGAGCGCCATTCATAGTTTGATCGAGCTGGGATCGCGTATCATCGCGCTGACGCCGCCCGAAACACCGCGCACCACCTACAACATCGGCCTGATCCACGGCGGCCAGTCGGTCAACAGCCTCGCCTCGGAAGCCGATCTGTACCTGGATCTGCGCTCCGAAGAGGTGCCGGAGCTGCGCGCCCTGGAAGCCCAGGTCATGGAAGCTGTCGAGGCGCTGCGCCGCCCCGGCGTGAGCTTCGATGTTCAGATCGTGGGCGACCGCCCGGCGGGGCAAATCCCCCAGGATCACCCGCTGGTCCAACTGGCCGTGGCCGCGCTGAAAGAGATCGGGCATTCGCCGACGTTTGAAAACGGAAGCACAGATGCCAACTTCCCGCTGGCGCAGGGGCTGCCCACCGTGACGGTCGGCGTGACGTACGGCGGAAATGCCCACCGCCTGGACGAGTACATCGAAACCGAGCCGATCCCCCACGGCATACGGCAGCTAGCCCTGCTGATGTTGGCTGCCGCCGACCAGATGCATACCTGGGTCGGAAAATAACCGGCTATTCGCCGCCCTCGGACGAGGCGGTCTGCATCCAGGTCTGCAAGAAACTGAGCAGTTCATCCATGTCTTGCAGACTCCGCTCCGTGCCTGACTGGACGTGCACCGCCGTTCCGCGCCAGGGTACGTCGAGCGCCGGTGGTATTTGCGGCTCGCGCCACAGGCGCACGATGAACGTAGCCGCTTCATAGTCCTGCGTTGACCGCTTCATAAAAAAACCCTCCAGATTGGTGCGAACCGTTTGGAGGGAGTTTAGTCGAAGGCCGTGACCACAGCGTGACCATTTTCGGGGCGGCTACTGCTCGCACCCCGCCTTCAACACGCCTTCCGGTTTCCAACGGCGCTGGGGCAGCGATGCGGCAATGAATTCGTGTAAGGCAATGCCGTGCAGGAAGGTCTCGCGATAGGCGGGATCGGGGATGCTGCGCGCTTGCTGGTCGATCAGCGCCCTGGCCTGGATCAGCCAGTGGTGGGCTGTGTCGTGGTCGCCCAAGCCCTGGGCCGCCGCCGCCCGCAGGGCACAAATCTCCTGGGGAGACGTGTCCTCCGCCAGCAGCATATATTCGATAGGATAGCGCAGGCGCTTCTGGGCGTCGCCGTAGCGTCCCGACGCGAGGTGTGTCAGCGCAAAGGCAACTTGCGACAGCGGATACAGGATGGGCAGGCGAATCCGGCTGACGGCCTGCGCCGCCCGTCTGGCCCAGCGCGTCGCGTCCTTGTCATCGCCAGCAACCACGCCGCACCGCACCAGCGCCAGGGCCGGAGAAACCAACTCGCTCTCGCCGATCAGGGGATCGGGGGTTTCGAGCACGGCGCGCAGGATCGTCTGGGCGCGATCCAACGCTCCGCGGCACAGTTCCAGCCGGGCCAACAGCACGCGCGCCCCCAGGCCCAACACCTGCGCCTCTTCGCTGGTGGACACCGCGCGCAGGGCGACCTCGTAGGACGACTGGTAGGCACCCAGCTTCATGTAGGCCAGGCCCAGGTTCGTGAGCGACAGCCAGGCCACCGCCGGATCGAAGTGATGCTGCTGGGAAGAAAGCTCCTGCGCGAGGTCCAGCACGCGCATCCATTCCCCGGCGTAGACGGCTAACCGCATCTCGTTGTAGGTCAGGGACTGCTGAATATCGGGATAATCGCCCGACGCGCTCAGCGCGCGCAGCTCATCCACCAACCCGCGCATGGTAACCACTTCCCCGGCCCGGTAGGCGATGTCGATCTGGCGCTGGAGCGCGTCCAACTCACCCCAGCGATCCTGGTGCCGGGCGTAGATCGTCCGGCCCTGGGCTGCCGTCTGCCGGGCCGCCGCGAGATCGCCCTTCCCCAGCGCGTGCATCGCCTGCTGCAATACGCCGCGCGCCTGGCGAGAGCCGTCCACTTCGGGCAGCAGCGTCTCGATGGCTTCGATCAGGTCCGGCGGATAATACAGCCCTGCCGTCGCGGCGATCCGGCGGAATTCGGCCCGCAGGGAGAGCAGATCAAAGCGGATCGACGTCAGCGGTTCCGGCAGCGCGGCGATCACCAGATCATTCGCCTGCCCGTCCAGAATCTCCTGCGCCACTTCCGCGTAGCGGTTGGCTTCGGCCATCGCCCCGGAATTCCACGCGGTCTGCGCCGCCTGCCAACTGTAGATCAGCGCCGGAGTCCACTCGCGGGCCTGGGCGTAGTGGTACGCCAGTCGCGAAATGTCGGCCAGCCGCGCGGGTTGGCCCTGCTGGGCGAACACCTCGGCCACGCGGCGGTGCAGAAAACGACGGCGCGGCGAACTGGTGTCGGCGTAGACGATTTCGCGCACCTTGATGTGGGCGAACTGGTACAGGCCCGGCGCCGTTTCGGCCAGGATGAAGGCCCGCAGAATCTCGTCCAGCGCCAGATCGAGGGACAGGGCCGAATCCACGACCAGCGACAGCAGCTTTTCGTCGATATCGTGCTCGATCACGGCGGCCACGGTCAGCACTTCCTGGGCAGGCCGCGACAGGCGGCGAATACGGCCCCGGATCACGCGCAGCACCACCTCGGACAGCGGCAGATCGCGATGCTGCGATAATGCGCCGACCCGCACTCGCCAGCCTTTGCCGTCGTCGGCGTACAGCACTCCCTGCTCGATCAGCGCGCGCAGCGTTTCGACCAGGAAAAATGGATTCCCCGCCGTTTCGACGTGCAGCAGCGACGCCAGCCGCGCCGTCTCGTCCTCGACGAGCTGTTCCAGCAGCGCGTGCAGTTGATCGAGCGGCAGCGGGCGAAGCTGGATGACCGTGGTCGGCGCCGGAGCATGGACGGAACTGGTCGGCCAATCCATGAGCGGCGAATCGAACGAGACCTCCTCATCGCGCAGTGTGGCCAGCACCATCAGCGGCAGATCGCTGCACCGCCGCAGGGCATGGTTCAGGCAGGCCAGGCTGGCCGGGTCGGCCCAGTGCAGATCCTCCGCCACGAGCCACAGCCCCTGCCCGTCCGAGGCCAGGAGCCGGATCACCTGCGTGACGGCCTCTTGCAGCCGGACGCTCACATCCGGCGACGGCACCGTGGGAACCGGAGTCGTTCCTGGCAGCAGCGCCGGGACCAACTGCGCCAGGTCCGCCCGAACGGTTGGGTTGAGCCGGTCCAGCACGGACGCCGACACTTTGCGCATGAGATCAGAGATCAACTGGTAGGGCGTCCCGGCTTCCATCGCGTAGCAGTTGCCGGTGATGACCGTGACGCCACCGCCGGGCAGACGCCGGGCCGCCTCGGCTACCAGCCGGGTCTTCCCCATCCCCGCCGGACCAATCACCAACACCAGGCGGCTGTTACCGCCCCGGCAGATGCGCCACTCCGCGGCGATCTCGCCCAACTCCGGATCGCGCCCGACCAGCGGCAGCAATTGCAGGTCGGCGGAGACCGGCACCACGGCCCGAACGGGAACTTCGACCGAGGTCACGCCGCGTCCCTGGCGGATGTCTTCATACAGGCGCGTCGTTTCGGGGAGCGGCTCGGCGCCCATTTCGTCCTGCAAAATCTGGACGCACTGCTGGTACTGCCGGATGGCGGCGCTGCGATCACCCGCCTCCGCATAGGCGGTCATCAAGGCCCGGTAAGCCGCTTCCTGAAAAGGATCGTATTCGAGCAGCACGTGGGCGTACCGGATCACCGCCTGACCATCATGTTCGGCCTGGCAGACGCCGATCAGGTGGCGCAGCGCGGTGAGAAAACGCTGGCGGGCGTGCTCTCGTTCCAGCAGCACCCAGTCCGCGTAGATGTCTTTGAGCAGATCGTCGGTGTAGAGGGCGACCGCCTCTTCCAGCGGGGCGCGGCGGGGAGGGTCCTGGCGAAAAGCGTCCATCAACAGCGTCTCGAACGCTTCGTAATCGATCCCCAGATCGGCGTCCGGCGCGATAGCGAGTTCGGTGCCTTCTGCCGCGACCAGATCGGTGTGTGGCTCGACCGCGCGGCGCAGTAAGTACAACGTCCGGCGCAGCCGCTCCTGGGCACGCGCCGGTACCGCATCTGGCCAGAAGACGGCCTGCACTTCTTCGCGGGTGATACGGCGCTGCCGGTTCAGGATCAGAAACGCACAAAAAGCGGCGGGCTGCGGGGGAAGATCGATCACCTCGCCGTCGATGCGCAGCCGGGGGGGGCCAAAGACATAGAATTGAAAAGTCGGTGTCATAGATTGCTCGAAACTGGATAATATTAGGCTTAACTTTAACACGATTTCCGAGAGTCGGAGAATCGGTTTGGTATTCCGGCCCGGCGCTGCGTACAATAAGGGGCGTTCAACGTCACCAGGGAGCTGCGCATGACCGTTCAACCACCAGGACGGCGCACCGAAAGTCTGTTTGATAACCGCTATCGCTACGATCACATCTATCCGCGGGGCCGGTCGGGGGAAACGCTGCGCGCCTACGATACGCACGACCAGGACCGCCCGGTGGTGATCAAACGCCCGGCCTCGCAGGACGCCCCGCCCATGCGCGCCGGGCAAGAGGTGAGCATTCGCACTGAAAAACAGGCACTGGAACGGCTGACCGGCCATCCGGTGCTGACCGAGCTGCGCGGCAGCGGGACCTTCCGCGTGGGTGGGCATACGCACGAGTACATCGTGATGGACATGGCGGTCGGGGAGATCGTCGAGACCCTGGTCCTGGAACGTGCCGCTCAAGGGGAATATCTCCCCGAACTCGAAGTACTGGTGATCATCGACAACCTGCTGGACCTGCTGGCCCATGCCCACGACCGGCAGGTGATCTACAACGACGTCGATGCCAAGCACCTGTTCTGGGATCGGGCCAATTACCGGCTGAAGGTGATCGATTGGGGCAACGCCGTCTTCACCGACGAACCCGGCGCCCCACCCGCCATCTCCCGCGCCACGGACATCTACCAGGTCGGAGAGCTGCTGTACTTCATTTTCACCGGGGGTAACCGGCTGGCGGTCGAGGTGCAGGACGGCGACAACTTCTTCGTCAACTTCGGCCCGACAGCGGACCGTCTTTCCGCGCGGCTGCAAGGGATCATCACGCGCGCCGTGCACAGCGATCCCCGGCGGCGCTACGGCACGATCCGCGAACTGCGGCACGCGTTGGCCGAATATCGCCAGCCGCTCGAAAAGACGCGCGACGACCTGCTGGCGCGGGTGCGCAAGCGCGTCCGGCCCACCGCCAGCCAGGAAGAACTCGAAGAACTGCGGGCCTCGCTGCAAGGGGCGCTGGACATGGACCCCGGCTATCCCGAAGTTGCGGCGCTCGCGGCGGACATCCAGCGTATCCTGCGTCAGATCAGCTTGCAGGCTGACCTGGACGCCATTCGCATTTACCTGGAAAGCGGCAACTGGACCCGCGCGCTGGCCCTGCTGCACGATTTGCTGCCCGACACCGACGACACTAACCAGCCGCTCGTCCGGTTCTTGATCGCGGCATCGGCCACGTTGGAAGACCTGCGGGTCGCGCCACCACCCAACAGCTTCCTCAACGCGCTGACGCCTCTGTTCCAGGGTGACGCGCCCGGCGCCGGACAGGTGCTCCTCACCGCCAGCGAAGCACGGCCCAATTCGCGCCAGGCGCAGTGGCTGCTGGCCGAACAACTGGCGATCTACCTGCCCGACGTGGTGCTGCTGCGCCCGCATTTCGTCCGCCTGCGCGAGACCCTGCCCACCCTGCCGAACGCCCGCGCGACACTGGCCCTGCTGGATCAGATCGAGGCGGAGTTAGGGGCCGCGCCCGCGCCGGGGTTGGTCGGACTGCAAGTCATCTACCAGCAGATCGGCGATCTGCTGAATCAGCTCGAAACTACGCTCAGTACCGCCCTCGATTCCGAGGCTGATCAGAAAGCCGCCCTGGCGCCCTTGCGGCGTGCCGGGCGCGCCGCCCAGGAGGTGATCGCGCGGCTGGACACGGTGGGCCAACACGTCTACGGCGATCCGGACCGGGCCAGGAATCTGCTCCAGCAAGCCGCGATGATCGATCCCACGTCGCCCTATTTCGCGACCATGCACGAGTATTTCGAGGAAGTGCGCCAGGCGATCACGGCCCTGGCGCAGTTCAAGCCGCGCAGTGACGGCAGCAACCTGTCGGCCTGGTTTGCGGACGTGCAGAACTTCATCCGGCCTTACCTGGACGATCTGTCCGATCCGCAGTTTCATGCCGCGGCGGGGGCACTCCAGCAGGCCGCCGAAGGGTGGACGACCGTGCTGAACTACCTGGCCCTGGGACGCCGCCAGCCGACGATCAAGCTGCTGCGCGATACGGCGGAAGTCATCCGCTCGTTCAACGAGCAGGTGGCAGCCTGGTTGGGGGCGCTGGCGAACCGCGTGCCCGACGCTCCGTTCGTCGAGCAGATCAGCCCGAATCAGGCCCTGACGGCCAAGCTGATCGACGGTTGGAAAGCGTGGGATCGCGGGGACACCGTCTATGCCGCCGAATCAGGCCAGCAGGCGTATGATCTGGCGCGCACCGACGGCGAGCGTATGGCCGCCAACCGGCTGAAGAAGCTGGGCGAGCTGCTGGACCACTGGCTGGCCGATCATGGTCCCGAAGACCTGGCGCGCACCGATCAGACCGAGGCCCAGGTGATGACAGTGCTGTTGAGCGACGAAGAACACGAGCGGCAGACGTTTGCCGAACAGATGCCCAACACGACGCTCTACCTGCGCACCATGAGCCGGGGGATCGTGGCCTTCATGCAGCAGAGCAGCAGCGCCGGATGGCGGGCGCTCTACCTGCATTACGTGCTGCGCGGGATGCTGGCCCTGCTCGAAAACGAGCTGGACGATGCGGATTTCTGGTGCAATGCCGCTGCCAAGAGCTTCGAAAACGCGCGCACACACCGCGCTTTCCAGGTGTTGGATCGCGCCCTGACCGGGCGGCGGCTGGTCCAGAATGCCCAGCAGGCCTTGAATGCCGTCGCCGGACCGAAAGACCTGGAAGCCGCCCGCGGCGCGCTGAACGCCCCGCTGGCCGGGGAACTGCTGGCCGGGGCGCAGCAGAGCGTCCAGTTGGCCAACGACGCCGTGCGCAGTTGGTCCGATGGCGATTTTTACGCGGCGCGGCAGGCGCTGGACTCGGCCCTCGATCACATGCAGCGGGCCGTCGAAACCACGCCCTTGCGGGCGGAGCGGTATATCACCTGGCTGACCGGCCTGCGCGACGCCGCGGTCGAACTTCAGCAGGCCCGGCTGACCGTCGAACAGGGTGCCGTCAGCACCAGCGAAGAACCCGATCCCGCCGTCGCGGCGGCACATGGCCGCATCGTTATCATCACCCGCGACACCCTGGGCGCCGACTACGCGCACCAGGTCCGCCAGTGGGAAGACATGTACCGGGCCGTGCTGGACACCTATACCACCCCCCGGATGACGCGCGGCGAAAAATTAGCGGCCTTCGAACGGCATTTTGCCTCACTGTTCATCACCCGGCACCCGGCTTACCCGCTGTTCCGCCACTGGCAGTCGATTATCAGCCAACTGCCGCCGGACGAGGTGGAAGACCAACTACTCGAAGCAGCACCGCCTCCACCGCTGGCCCCGGTCGATTCACCCACCTACCTGGAAGATGATCGCGAGTCCGGGCGCGCATCCCGCCGCGCCGCGGAGGCCGCTCCGTCATCCGATCTGCCCTGGAACTGGATCATCGCCGGGGTGGTCGTGGTGCTGATCGGGGCGGTAGGGCTGGCGGTCGTGCGCAACCTGTCGAGCGGCAAAAAGGACAATCCGCGCACGCCGGTTCCGACCGCCATCCTGGCGACGGCGCCGGTCCTCCCGCAAGCCAGCGCCACGTCAGCGGTTGTAGCCGCCCAACCGACGACGACGCCACCGCCCATCCTGGTCCAACCGACCAGCACGGCAGTGCCGACCACCCCGGCAGCGACGCTCGCGCCCAGCGCGACACCCACCGTGCTGCCGACCGACGCTCCACCAACGATCACGCCGACGCTGTTTTTGACCAGCACCCTGCTCCCCAGCCGGACGCCCGTCTCCGTGGCAGCCCTGCCTGCGTCAGGCTCCGGGAATGACGTGCTGGCCGCGCTGGCCGCGCTACCTGCGAACATCGTGCCAGGACCGGCGGGGGCACTCGTCCCGGCCACGAACGGGGCCTGGGTGCTGTCGGCGGGCGACAGCGGCAATACCCCGCGCATCATCGAGATCCCGCCGGATCTGCTCAGCGCCATGTTCCAGCCGGGCGCGGCGAACAGCCTGCGGCGGGTCGATATCACGCTGGAACTGGCGGGCTACGATCCGCTGGCCCTGGGCGATGGCGCGGTCGCTTTCGGGTTGGGGGCCGCCAATGCCGACGATCAGCAGGCGATTGGCGAGGTGCAGTTCATCGAAACCAACTTCGTGAGCCTGGGATTGAACGAAGATGGCCGCTTCCGGTCCTCCACTCAATTCCCGCAGCCCAATCCCCAGCTCACGCTGTCGGTGCGGCGCACGAATGAAACCACGTTAAGCTTCTATGTCAACGACAAATGGCTGGGCGACTCGGTCTACTTGTTCCCGCAGAACGAACCCGTCACCCTGCTCCTGTTCGTGGCGGGTGAGGGCGTCACGGTCAAGATCGATTCGTTTACGATTGACTACAGCCCACGGGATGAGATACCTTAAGGATGAGTATGCAGGCAGCAGAAACGGCGCTGAACGAGCTGTACCGGATTGGCAACTACATTGACACCTTTGCCCTGGGGCATTACGCGCGCGTGCTGGAAGCGGAAGACCGGCGGACCCGGCGGATGGTCGCGCTCAAGGTCATGCGCCCGGAACACCTGACCGGCGATGGGACGCCGCGCTGGGAAGCGCGGGCCTTCATCAACGAGGCCGATCTGCTGCTGCGGCTCGATGCGCAGCCTGCGGCGGTGAAGCTCTACGACTGCGGCTACCTGTCGGCGCCGGGTGAGCGCCCGGAGGGCGGGCAGATTATCTCGGTCGGGACCAACATCGCGGCGTTTCGCGAGCAGTTCTACAACGCCCTGGCGCGCAACTGGCGGCCTTACCTGGCGCTGGAACTGCTGCCGCGCCATTACAGCCTGTTCTACCTGATGAAGCCGAGCGGCGCGAACGGACGCCGCCGCCTGCCCACCGAAGAGGGGATCGACCTGGCGATCCAGTTCGCCGGCTTTTTGCAGGCGGCCCATGCTCAGCGGATCGTCTACCTGGACCACAAGCTGGAACACGTCTATTGGGATGGCGAAACCTTGCGCATCATCGATCTGAACAGCTCCCAGTTGATCGAGTCCGGCACGCACACTGTCGATCAGCGCTTGAAGCAGGACATCCATAATCTGTGCGTCGGGGTGCTGTACCCGGTTTTCACCGGGCTGTCGCCCCAAAAAGGCGCGTTGATCCCGCAGCCTGCGTCGCAAAGCGAAGTCGAGCAGCGTTATGCCGACGTCAATTCGCTGGATTTTGGCGTGGAACCCACGCTCAGTTCGACCCTGCAAGACCTGTTGCAGCAGGGTGCCCGCCAGGGAATTTCCGACATCGGCGCGTTCATGACCGGGCTGGAACGGGTCGCCGCGCGGCATGGGTGGGAGCTGGCCGGAACGCCCACCGTCCCGGCGCTGCGCGAAGCTCGCGACCAGATTCGCGCCAGCCTGGCCGACCTGCGCCGGGGGCAGGACGCCCTGCGCGACGCGCGTGAACGACTGCTCGAAGCCGTCATCCTGGACGACATCAACGAAGACCTCGAAGCTGAAATCCGCCGCCTGTTGGCCCAGATCAACGAGGCCCTGAATCACCGGGTGATTCCCTGACCCCCAACCGAATGTGAGGAAAAGCGATGCCCGACCTGAGACCATCACTCGACAGCTTACGCCGCCAGATCGAAGAACTGCCCGCCAGTGCTACGGCCAGCGAGATCGCCCAACTGGAGAGCGAAGCCCGCGCGCTGCTGGCCCAAAGCAAAAACACCCAGTTCGAAGCCGAAGCCCGCGAATTGTTCACCGCCCTCGCCCGCCACAGTGCGCCCCCTTCGCCGGAGACTGCCGCCGTGCGCGGCCTGCTGCGCCGGGCACGCATCCGCATCGAGATCGCCGGGACGGAAGAGGATATCGACGAGGCGGTGGATATTCTGGCCGAGGCGCTGGATCACGATCCCAACAACCCGGAGACCCTCGATCTGTTGGGCCAGGCCGCGGAGCGGGGTCCGCACCTGGCGTTGAAGGTGCGCGGCCTGCTGGAGCGCTATGGCATCCACATTCCCGAAGAACCGGCCCGGCCCGCCACGCCGCCCCCGGCCCCACGGCCCAAGACGCCCCCAACCGGTGAGGGGCCATCCGCCCCCACACCACCCACTCCGCCCCCGGCGTCGATCCCGCCTGAAAACGTCAGCGCCATGCTGTCGGAAATCTCGCAGGCGTACTATTCGGGCGATTATCAGCGCACGGTCGATCTGGCCAACCGGCTGCTGGCCGACGATCCGGGGAATATCCAGGCGCAGGATTACCGGCAGAAGTCCGAAGACAACCTGCTGCGTGGGGTCGTGCCGGATCACCGGATTCCGTTCGATGCGCGCATCGCCTACAACCGGGCGAATTCGCTGGTCCGCGCCGGAAACTACGACGAGGCCGAGCGCCTTTACCGCGAAGCCCGCGACCTGGCCGCCCGTGCCGGGATCACCAGTTGGAAAGACGTGGAACAGGCGCTGCTGGACATTCAAGACCTGGCGTTGGCGCGCGAACTGCTGGCCGAAGGCGACCGCCTGCTGGCGGCGGACGATTGGGACGCGGCGCTGCAAAAGTACGAAGGCGCGCTGCGCGTCGTCTCGAACGATCCGCTGGCGCGCGAGCGGATCGACCTGGTCCGCAACGTGCGGCAGCAGTTCGACCAGGCCACCGTCCAACTCAATATGACCAGCGGCTCGCTGAGCGAGCGGGCCAAGAATCTGCAACTGCTGCTCAACACTCTGGCCGGGCTGCGCCAGATGCTGCCGGGCAGCGAACGGCTCAAGCGGCTGGTAAACGAGATCGAGGACCGGGTCGATAACATCATCGCCCAACTTTACAACCAGGCGCAGGGCGCGCTCACCCGCATGGAATCGGGCACGATGCTCGACGAGCGGCTGCGCCTGACGTCGGAGGCCGTTCACGCCCTGGAAACCGCCGCCGAACTCGCCCCGGCGCACGAAGAGATCAACGCCCTGCTGCAACGCGCGCGCCAGAGCGAAGCCGACATGGCCGAAGCGCGGCACATCATCGAGCGGGCGTCGGCGCTGATCGCTCAAAACTACGAGAACGAGTTAGGCCAGGCGCGGACCATGCTCAGCGGCCTGCGCAATTATGCCCAGGACCCGCGCTACCGCATGATCGTCTCGGATCTGCTGGCGCGCCACCTGGAACGGGCCGAGGCCGCGCTGGACGACAACGATCCGCAGACGGCGCAGCGCTGGCTGGACGTCGCCAAAGACGAGCCGTTCCGCATCCTGGGACGGCGCACCGACATTCTGCGGCTCGAAGAAGCAGTCCGCCAGATGAAGCGGCGGCGCTATGGGCTGTGGGCGGTGAGCGCCGTGGTGATCGGGGTCATCCTGATCGCGGCAGCGTTCGCGACCCAATCGACCTGGGAGCCAATCCTCAATCCGCCCACCCATACCCCGACGTTGACGCCGTCGATCACGCCGACCGCCACGCTGACGTATACGCCCACGGCCACGCCGACCTACACCTGGACGCCCAGCGTCACGCCCACCGCGACCGCCACTTCGACGCCGACGGATACGCCCACGGCCACCTTGACGCATACGCCGACCGCCACGCCGACCAATACCGCGACGCCCAGCATCACCCCCACGCCGACCAATACCGCGACGCCGACGGACACGCCGACCGCCACGCATACGCCCAGCATCACCCCGACGCCGAGCGTGCTGTGCATCGTGTTTGTGGACAAGAACGACGTGAACGTGCGCTCGGAACCCAGCCCCACCGTCGAGACGATCACCGTCGCGCGCATCGGACAGACGATGCAGGTCATGGCGCAGCAAATCGGGGCCGACAACCAGCGTTGGTTCCAGGTGACGCTCAGGGTGGGCAGCGGCCAGGTGTCCGGATGGGTCCGCGCGGACCTGGTGCAGGAAGTCGGGGATTACGAGTGCCCGGCCTTGCAATAGGGCCTGAACGAAAAAAAGCCGCCACTTCGATGAAGTGGCGGCGGTTGTGGGTCGTAGAAGACTCGAACTTCTGACCTCGTCGATGTCAACGACGCGCTCTAGCCAACTGAGCTAACGACCCAACACTTCACATTATAGTAACCCTCTCTCGTTTTGACAAGGGTCGAAACGAGAATTTCGAGAAATTCGGGAGCCGTGCGCTATAATCCGCGGCGGTCTCTATCCCGGAAACAGGCAGGCAGGCATGTCAGAGTCCATTCACAATGTGTTCCCTTACCTCACCGGTGCAGCCCTGGGATTGGCTCTGCTCATGTTTCTGGTGTCTTTCCGGCTCTTCCGGCGCAGTCGAACCGACGTCTACTGGCGCAAACGGCGCGATGCCGGGCAGCGCGGCTGGCGTATTTTCGTCGCCGGAGCTGTGCTCATCCTCATCAGCGGGGTGTCGTGCGTGCTCACGCTCCTGACCGCTACGCTGTGGAACGACGACGACAACCCGCCCACGGCTACCCGTGTCGCCGGGCAGATGACGCCGACCGAGGACCGGTCCGGCAGCCCGACCCCCTCCGAGAGCGAGACCGCCCCCACCCCGGCGCAAACGGCAACCCCGGTGGTCGTCATCGTCACCGCCACGCCCGCCTTCACCCCCACCGAGACGCCCTTCCCCACCTTTACGCCCTACGTCACGCCGCCTACCTCCGCCGTGACGCCGCTGCCCAATGCCCGGATCGGGATCACGGCCCTGGACGATCAGATTTCGAGCGCGTCCACGCCGATCAACCCCCGCACCACTTTCGAGGCGGGGATCAAACGTATCTACCTGTTCATCGAATTCCAGAGTATGGCCCAGGGCGTGCTGTGGACCCGCAGCCTGTACCGCGACGGCGAACTGGTGGAGAGCGGATCGTACCTGTGGGGCCTGAATACTGACGGAACCAACTATTTTTTCTTCGGGAACGACGCCGGATTCGAGCCGGGCAGCTATGAAGTGCGCCTGTTCATCGGCGAAACCACCACGCCCAGCAGCACGGTCACGTTTCTGGTCACGCCTACGTCATGAAGCGCCGGGATAATCTCCCGGCAGCTTACGGGATCATCGCCCTGGCCGCTGCCGGAATGGGCCTGCGGCTGCTGATGTTGATCGCGGCCCATTGGCGCTACGACTACGACGAAGGCATGGTCGGCCTGCAAGTGCTGCACATCTTGCATGGCGCGCGCCCGATCTTCCACCCCGGCCAGCCCTATCTCGGCGCCCTCGAATCGTATCTGATCGCCCCATTCTTCGCGTTATTCGGCGCGAATGCCGTCACCCTCAAGCTGGTGCCCTGGCTGCTCTCCGGCGTCTATATCGGCACGGTGGGCTGGCTGGGCGGCTACGCCTTCGACCGGCAGGTCGGGCTGTTGAGCGCCCTGCTGGCCGCCTGCGCCCCGGCGTACCTGCTGATCGTGGGAGTCAAAACCTGGGGAGCGACGGCGGAAACGCTCACGCTGGGCAACGTGGCGCTGATCCTGGCGGCGTATGCGTTGGACGCCACACAGCCGCCCCGCGTCCGGGATCGGGCGCTGATCGCGCTGGCCTTCATGGGGGGCGTCGCGTTTTGGGTTTCGTGGCTGATCGCGCTGTATGGGGTGCCGATCCTGATCGTGCTGGCGTGGCAGGGCCGGGACGTACTGCGGCGGAATATCGTCCCGATCACGCTGGCGTTTCTGGCCGGAAGTCTGCCATTCTGGGGCTACAACCTGAGCCACACTGGCGCGACGTTCCGCTACATGACGCGCGACCAGGGCGACACCTGGGGGAATGCCCGGCGGGTGCTCGATCACCTGAATTACGACCTCGCGCCCCGGATAGTCAGCGGCGATCCGAAATGGCACCTGCTCAGTTGGAACGCGATCTGGTGGCTCCAGATCGTCTACGAGGGGGGGCTGGTCGGGCTGGTGATCTGGGCCTGGCGGAGTCCGTGGCAGCCCGCCCGCCGTCCGGCCCGCGCGATCCTGGCGCTGTTCCCGATCCTGCTGCCCGGCCTCTACGTGCTCAGCGGCTACGGCAACCAGGCGCTAAATCCCTTCGGTTTCGACGCCACCGGGCGTTACATTTTGATGATCCACTCGGTGCTGCCCATCGGCGCGGCGGCGCTGAGCGTCCGGCTCAGCCGGTGGCGGCGTGGGCTGCGCTTTCCGGCGGCGGCGATCCTGACCAGCGTAATCGGGCTGAATCTGCTGGGCGCAGCGCGCGTCGATCCCATCCCGGCCTACACGTCGCCCTACTACACCCGGCAGCCCGCCACGCTCCAACCGCTGATTCACTTTCTGGACGACCACCACATCCGCTACGTGTGGACCGACGTGGGGATCGCGCACGGGCTGATGTTCGAGACGCGCGAGCGTATCCTGGCCGCCGACTGGTACGACATCTATGGCGCCAAAGGGATCGTGCGCTTTCCGGACGTGCCTCTAAAGATCAGGCAGGCGGAGCGCGTCGCTTACGTCGAAGTGATCCTGCCGGGCCAGACCGACACGCCCTTCGAGCAGGCTTTTCGCGCCGCAGGCGTGCCCTTCAGCCTGACGCACGTCGATCCCAACCTGCTCGTGATCATCCCCCTGGCCCCGCTCGATCCGGCGGTGGTAGGGGATGGGTTGGGCTACCAGTTCTGACGCTCAGGAGCTGGATACCGCTATGACGCGGGAGTCAGCGTCGGCACCGGCGACGACATGCCCGCCGGAGTGAAGGTGGGCGGCGCGCTGACTCCCGCGGGCGAACTGCCGGGCTGGCCCGTCACCTTGAGGGTAACATCCGCCGATCCCAGCGACGATCCGTTGGCCCGGAAGGCTTCTACCGTGAGTACGTGGCCGCGCTGGTCAGCCGCCGTCCAGGTCGTCTGGGCTTCCAGCGATGGCTGGCCGTTGGGCGCATCCGATCGCGCTTCCCCGACCAGCAGATCGTCCATACGAAACTCGAGGCGCGCGACGCCCGCCAGCGAGTCTTGGGCGATGGCGTGCAACTGGACGACCGTCCCCTCGGCGTACACGCTGGCGTTGACGGGTGCCAGGATCACCACCAGGGGTCTGGTTTGAAGATCGGGCGACACCTGGGAGCCGCCGGTCGCGTTTTCCAGCGTACAGGCCAGTCCGGCCACCACCAGCAGGAGCAGACACAGCATCAGGGGTTGGCGATAACCTGCCATGACACGATCCTCCTTCCGTAATCACGCACAGGCGCCAGCTTATCGGAAAAAGGACATGAACGCAAAACGTAATTGTGTTATAAATGGAATGTCATTATAGTAGGCTGAGTTTGCGTATTCACGGCCCTTTCGTCCAGCGATGACCATCAAAATTCTGGAAAACCCATTTCCCAGTGTCTTCGTCCGGCCCGCCCAGCCCGCCGATGATTCCGACCTTCAGCGCATGTGCTGGCCCAACCGTACGCTTGACAGCATCCGAGAACACCTGGAACGCACCCAATTGATGGCTTTTTACCGCCAGGGGCTGAGCGTCGTGGCGCTGCGCGATGGAGTCCTGTGTGGCTTCGGGGCACTGACGGTCTGGCCCAACGCCGCCGAGATCAGCGACCTGATCGTCAACAGCGTGTACCGCGATCAGGGGATCGGGAGCCTGATCATCACCTACCTGACCCAGACCGCGCGGAACTTGCGCGTCAAAACCCTGGAGATCGGGGTTTTGCTGTCGAACGTGCGGGCGTTGGAGCTTTACCGCCGCCTGGGCTTCACCGACAACCGGATCGTCGATCTCGATCTTGGCAACGGCCCCGAAAAGGTGCTGTACCTGATCAAGAACCTGTAGCGGCCTAATACCGGTCGGGCTTTTCAGGTTCGCCGTAAAACCATTCCCGGACCGCCGGATCTTCGGGATCGGGATAGTCGTAGCGGTCGATCAGCGTGCCCAGCGATATTTCGGTGATTTCGCGCGTGCCGAGCAGCATCTCCTGCAACACGATGTCGATCACCAGCAGGAGTCGCCCAAAATGGCTGTACTGGCCGCGCAACGCCGTGAACAGGGTGGCAAAAACCCGGTCGCGCAGCTCCGAATCAAGAATGCCGCTCCCCGGCCAGCCGACGACCCACTCGTGCGGATACGATCCAATCGCCAGCACGTCCGAGCGCAGCAGGACCAGTTGGTGAATCGCCGCCTTGCGGGACGAGGCATCCTGCAAGCGTCCCGACATACGAAACGGAACGTTGCTCAGCGCCAGGCACAACTCACCCGGCTCGACCGTGCGCACTAACCGGCCTAACCCACGCAGTTCGAAACCCAGGGCCTTAGAAAGAGAACGCGCGCAGCGGGCATAGTAGTCGGCCAGATTTTCCTGATCGACATGGCGATCTACCCGCCACAACAGCGAGAGATAGTCGCCAAAATCCAGCGGAAGCTGCGGCGGGATCAAAGGACTGTAGGGTGAAGTCAACTGGTTTACACGGCTGGAATCATCGCCCCGGTTCATCGCCCCATCCTGTTCAAATCATTCGTCCAAGTGATTGGTAGTATAACAACGGGCGGTAGTCAACGAAAGCGCCCGCGCGCAATGTTGATCATGTCCACCAGCATCCCGTAGGCCGTCGTAATGGGATCGGGATTGCCCTCAACGAGGGTGAGCTGCGGCAGCGTATCGGTCTCGAACGTGACCGCGCTGCTGGTCCCCTCCAACTGGCTGAGCGGATCGCTCAGGGGCAGCCGCAGCGGCCTGACGCTGGCCCGGATGCGGTCGCCCTGGCGCTCGGCTTCGCACACCAGCTTGATCCGTTCCCCGGCAGCGACGGCGGCCCGAATCTCGTCCACCGCCAGCCCGGTGATGCCGGTGCGATCCACGTCCGCCGGGCGCAGGTCGGCCCCCATCAGGACATTCGCCAATACCACGATTTTGACTGCCGCATCCCACCCTTCGAGATCGTTGCCGGGATCTGCTTCGGCCAGGCCCAGGCGCTGCGCTTCGAGCACGGCCTCGTCGAATGACATGCCCTGTTCGACACGGGTCAGGATCAGGTTCGTGGTGCTGTTCAAGACCCCGCGCAGACGGCGGAGATCGGTCGCCAGCAGCGCCTCGCGTCCCAGGACCAGGATCGGCGCGCCGTCCATGACCGTGCTCTCGAAGAAAAAGCCACAGCCTTTTTGCCGGGCCAACTGCGACAATTCACGATAGGCATACGCGACCGGGCCTTTGTTGGCGGTCACGACGTGCTGTTCCGCCCGCAGCGCCGCCCGCACATAATCGGTGGCGGGCTGGCCGGTGCGCGGGTCCAGCCAGGTGGATTCCATGACCAGATCAGCCGGGCACGCTTCGAGAAACCCAAACGCATTGGCCAGCGCATCCCCCTGGTGCAGCGCGTCCAGCGACCTGCCTGCTTCCAGCACGTGCAGCGCCGCTCCCAGGTCCAGCCCGGCGGGGTTGATCGCAAAGCCGTGCGAATGGGTGGCGATGCCGGTGACGGTGAAAGTCAGGTTGTAATCCCGCCGGAGCACTTCCGCTTTCCGCAGCAGCAAATGCGCCAGGGCGCGGCCCACGTTGCCGAAGCCCAGCAGGGCAATTCTAAGATGCATGATGCACTCACTTTCCTCAGGATAAGCGGCTACTTGCAGCGATTATACTCTAACCTACGAATTCTCGACCGATTTTTGACACGCTCATCTTCAATATGCTACTATCCGGCCCGATGACCCCGCGGCAACCCGCCGATCTGCGACTCCACAGGTCGAAAGGGTGGCAGAGTTTTCTCTGAGAGATGAGGGGACACAGACGTCTGAATCCAACGTGCCCCTCCGTTTCCGAGGGGCGCTTTCTGTCACCCCCTTTTGCCAGTGAGGATAACGACCATGACGCCAAGAAGCTATCGCTTTACGAACCGACGCTACCTGGATGCCATCGCCGATCACGTGCTGATTTACGACGGGGCGATGGGGACGTCGATCCAGCGCTACCACCTGGACGCCGACGATTTCGGGGGTGAGCGGACCAACGGGTGCAACGACTACCTGGTGATCACCCGCCCGGACGTGATCGAGGAAATTCACGCCTCGTTCCTGGCGGTGGGCTGCGAAGTCATCGAAACCGACACCTTCCGCTCGAACCGGATCACGCTGGCGGAATACGGCCTGCAAGACCGCGTGCTCGACATCAACCGGTCGGCGGCGCAGTTAGCCCGACGGGTGGCGGACCGGTTCGCGCTTGAGACGGGCATTCCGCGCTTCGTGGCGGGCAGCATCGGGCCGACGGGCAAACTGCCCAGCTCGGACGATCCCGACCTCAGCAACACCTCGTTCGACGAACTGGCGAGCGTGCTGGCCGAACAGGCGCGGGGACTGGTCGAAGGCGGGGTCGATGTCCTGCTGATCGAGACCAGCCAGGATATTCTGGAGGTCCGCGCCGCCATTTCCGGTATCAACCAGTATTTCGAACAGGCGGGCGTTCGCGTTCCGCTGCAAGCGCAGATCACGCTGGACACCAGCGGGCGGATGCTGTTCGGGACGGACATCGGCAGCGCCCTGACCACGCTCGAAGCCCTGCCCATCGACGTGCTAGGGCTGAACTGCTCAACCGGGCCGGAACACATGGCCGCGCCGGTCAAATACCTGACCGAGCACAGCACCC